>CAMYVT010000009.1 GCA_947302515.1 uncultured Caryophanales bacterium | reverse complement strand
TACGAGTAATGTAACAAATATGAGTGGTATGTTCCAATCAATAGGCTATAAAAGTCAAGTCTTCGTTTTAGATTTAGGAGATAAATTTGATACCAGTAATGTAACAAATATGCAAAGCATGTTTTACTCAACAGGACGCGATAGTCCAGTCTTCACTTTAGATTTAGGAGATAAATTTGATACGAGTAATGTAACAAATATGCAAAGCATGTTTTCAAATACAGGCTATAGTAGTCCAGTCTTCACTTTAGATTTAGGAGATAAATTTGATACAAGTAATGTAACAACTATGATTAATATGTTTTCCTCAACAGGCTATAAAAGTCAAGTCTTCGTTTTAGATTTGGGCGACAAATTTGATACAAGTAATGTAACAGATATGAGTGGTATGTTTTCTTCGGCAGGTTATAATGATATAAATTTTACACTTAATTTGGGTAATAATTTTAATACTGGTAATGTAACAAATATGCAAAGCATGTTTTCACAAGCGGGCTGTAATAGTCCAAATTTCATTTTAGATTTGGGAAACAAATTTGATACGAGTAATGTTACAAACATGAATTCAATGTTTGTTTATACCGGAAAACTTAGTAATGGGTTTATGCTAAATTTGGGTGACAAATTTGATACAAGCAATGTAACAGATATGAGTGCCATGTTTTATCAAACAGGTTATAGTAGTACAGTCTTTACTTTGGATTTAGGCAATAAATTTGACACTAGTAATGTTAATTCTATGAATACAACTGTTCTATATCCTTATACGAGTATTGGTTATTCTGGAAATTATGGAATGTTTGAAGGTGCGGGTTATAGTAATCCATCCTTCATTTTGGATTTGGGCGACAAATTTGATACAAGTAATATTACTTCCATGACTAATATGTTTAACAATACAGGTTATGCTAATAACAATTTTGAAATTGATATTTCAACATTTAATTTTAGTAATGTTACGTCATACAATAATATTTTTGGTAATTGGAAAACAACGCAAAAAATATATGTAAAAGATGCTAATGATCAGAATTGGATAATTACTAATAGTGGTAATAATAATTTAACAACTAGTAATGTTTTAATAAAGCAATGATTATCATTGCTTTTTTTATTTTTAATGATATAATCAATACTGTAATTTTTATTTGGAGATGAAATTATGGGGTTAATTATTACCTTTATATTAGGATTGTTCTTTTTGATTGGTGTATTATTAATACATTTTGGAAAGAATACTAAACTTGTTGAACTATTATCTATATCTATTGCTTTGGGTACTATGAGTTCTTTAGTAATACTTGATTTAATTCCTGAGATGCTTGAACATATGGTAGGTATTTCTTTTATATGGATTATATTATTAATAGTTATGGGTATTGGTCTATTAAAAGTACTTGATTTATTTGTACCTGATCATGATGATCATGATGCTCCTCATAAGTGTAGTGAAGAGAATCTTGTTCACATTGGTATTGTTTCTTTAATAGCTATTGCTCTTCATAATATTATTGAAGGAATGGCTGTTTATAGTTTAACTATTGAATCTTTAAAAACTGGTTTATTAATTGCTTTAGGAGTTGGTCTTCATAATATACCTATGGGTATGGTTATTGGTACTAC
Organism: uncultured Caryophanales bacterium; assembly: GCA_947302515.1. The sequence goes on along the minus strand of CAMYVT010000009.1, from coordinate 44,715 downwards.
TATGGAACATGAATCTAAGAAGCATAAAGCAATTGCTTATACTTTTGCAGTATTGTCTACTTTTATTGGTGGATTATTAATGGTATTAGTTCATAATTTTATTAATAATTTTATTATAGGTATATTAATATGTATTACTTTAGGTATGATACTTTATATTATATTATTTGAGTTAATACCACACTTATTACACGCTAAGGATAAAAAAACTACAATTATTGGTATTATTATAGGTATTTTAATAATTATAATAAGTAGTTTATTTGAATAAGATATGTTTTATACATATCTTTTTTATTTTATGTTATACTGTTTATGAATAGGAGAGATGAAGATGGAGTTTGTTACTTTAAGTGAAAAAGAGTTTTTAGATTATTCTAAAGAAAGTCCTTATACTAGTTTTTTTCAAATGCCATTATGGGCAGAAGTTAAAAAAGATAATGGATGGGATTCCTATTTTGTTGGATTAAAAGATGGTAAAAATATAGTTGCAGCTACATTACTTTTATCTAAAAGAATTAAGTTCTTTAAAAATATGTTTTATGCTCCTCGAGGATTTTTACTAGATTATAATGATTTAAGTGTACTTGAAGAGTTTACTAATGGAATAAAGAAGTTTTTAAAGGATAAGAATGCTTTGTTTTTAAAAATTAATCCATATGTTGATTATCAAGAACGTACTGTTGATGGGGAAATTGTTCCTGATACTGAGAGAACTGATTTGATGAATAAATTAAAAGAATTAGGATTTGTTCATAATGGTTTTTATATTGATCAAGATAAGAAGACTGATTTAGAGCCGAGATGGATATCTGTTCTTGATATTAATGGTATGAGTATGGATGAATTATATTCTAATATGAGAAAGAGTTGTAAATGGAGAATTAATAATTCTCGTAAGAATGCTTTAAGAATAATAGAGGCTGATGAAGATAATTTATTTGAATTTAAAGATTTAATGAAACATACTGCTGAAAGAAGAGAATTTGTTGATAGACCTTTATCTTATTATTTAAATATGTTTAAGGTATTAAAAAAAGAAAATCTTGTTAAAGTATTACTTGTAGAAATAAACTTTAAAGAATTACTTGATAATAGTAAAACTACTTTAGAAGAAAATTTAAAAAAACAAGAGGAATTTAAGGGTAGGGGTAATAAAGAAAAACAATTAAAGGAATTAGAACTTGAAAAAGAAAGACTTGATGAGAAGATAGGTGTTTTGGAATCTACTATTAAAGAATATGGCGAGAAGAAGATTATTGCTGGTGGATGGTATATGTTATATGGTAGAGAGATTAACTATTTATTTGGTGCTAGTTATAAACAGTTTATGAAATATAATTCTCAATATTTATTACAATATGAAATGATTAATTATGCTGTTGATAATAAGTATGAAGCATTTAACTTCTATGGAATAGATGGTAATTTTGATGAGAAATCTAAAGGATTTGGTTTATTTGATTTTAAAAGAGGCTTTAATGCTAAAGTACATGAACTTGTTGGTGAGTTTGATTTAGTTATTGATAAGTCTAGGTATAAATTATATAGATTTAGTTTTGCACTTTACAAAAAAATTAAAAAGATAATTTAATTATCTTTTTTTATGTTATAATTTTTTAAGATAGGAGTGTTTCAATTGAAAAAAATCTACATTGTTTTGTCATATACTGGAACGATTCTTTCAAGAATAGTTAAATTATATACAAGAAAAGAGTATTCACATGTTTCTATTGCTTTAGATGAAAATTTAAAGCATATGTATAGTTTTGGAAGACTTAATCCTTATAATCCTTTTATAGGTGGATTTGTACAGGAGTCTCCTGATTATGGAACATTTAAAAGATTTAAAAATACTAAAATTAAAATGTATTCTTTAGAAGTTGGTGATGAAGATTACGAAATAATTAAAGATACTATAGAGGATGTTAGTAAGAATAGAAGTGATTATAAATTTAATGTTATGGGTCTTATTGCGATAATAGCTCATTATCATTTAAAAAGAGAAAATTGTTTTTATTGCGCTGAATTTGTTAAATATGTATTATCTTCCTCAAACTTAAAACTTGATTTACCTGAAATAATAAAACCTGAAGACTTTCAAAAGATGGATGGAATTGATTTAATTTATATTGGTAGACTAAGTGAATATGATACTTTGTAAAATATGTAAACTTTTTTATTTAAAGTATTGTGTTTTTCTGAAAGTTTATTTATAATTGTTATTAGATAGATAGTAGGGAAGGTGGATTTGGCGATTTTAGAAAATAATAATAGATGGTGGGTTATATATGAGTGATGTAGAAGTAAAAGCAGAGAAAATTTATAAAAGAGAACTGATTAAAAAGATAATAAAAATATCTTTATTACTCTTACTAATCATAATATCTATTATCTATTTGGTTCTATATGTTGCTTATCAAAGTGGTAGGTTTACTGTTACTTTGGATAAGAACTTGTCAAACCAGAAAAATGTTTATTTATCAGAAATTGGTAAAGTTAAAGACAGAACGAGACATCTTTCTGCTGAAACTATCAATTATATGGACAACATCTCAATAAAGTGGTTGCCTGAAGACATCGATACTGAGGCTGATGGGTCTCACAATGGTGATAATTACATTGCTTATTCATTTTATGTAGTAAATGGTGGTAATGAATCTGTTCACTATTGGATGGAGATGGATGTTGATGATACGATTAAGCGTGTTGATGAAGCTATACGTATTATGATATATCGTAATGGTAAACCTATAGTTTATGCTAAAAAGAATGAAAAAACTGGAGATGCTGAGCCTGATACAAAAATGTTTGTTTCTGATAACATTGCCGTATTGGAACAAAGAAAGAATTTCAAACCTAAGAGTAAAGACAGATACACTGTGGTTGTTTGGATTGAAGGAGACGATCCAGAGTGTAACAATGATTTGCTTGGGGGAGAAATTAAGATGCATATCGATATAACCGAAGAGCATCTAAGTGGCAAAAAGGAAAAGTAAGGAGTAATTTTTATGAGTAAGAAAAGTAAAAAAGAAAGTCAAAGAAAAAAGAGAAGATTATTTTTGGCCATCATAATGATTTTATTTGTAGGCGTTGTTTTAACTACAAGTACTTATGCATGGTTTACAGCAAACAGAACTGTTACTGTTGATTCTATCGATGTTACAGTTACTACATCTGAAGGTCTACAAATTTCAACAGATGCTATTAACTGGAAATCAGTAGTAACAAATACAGATATTACTACTGCAGCATGGAGTGGTGTTAATAACCAATTGCCACAAGGTGCAAATTTATTAGCTCCAGTTTCAACGATTGGTAATGTTGATGCTAATGGTTATATGGAAATGTATAAAGGTACTATTAAATCTGATAGCACTACTGGTAACAATATTTTAACTGCTATTAAGTCTACTGAGACTAATGGCAATTCTGGAGATTTCGTTGCATTTGATTTGTTCTTCCAATCAACTGCACAACAAACAATCTATTTAACTAGTAATTCGTCTGTTGTTGCAAAAGGAACTTCAACAGGTATTGAAAATGCAGCTCGTGTTGCATTAATTAAAGAAGGTAGTGTAGCTTATGGTTCTGCTGCTTCTTCAGCATATTCTATTAAAGGTAATCAAGCTAAATTTATTTGGGAACCAAATTATGATGTTCATACAGTTTCAGCAATAGCAAATGGAACTAACAACTATCATCTTCCAACACCTCTTCCTGCTACAGGAGATTCTAAAAGAGATGTTTTAGGTGTTAAGGCTGCAATCCCTGAGTCTGCTGCTATTCCATTAGATAGTACTGATACTACTTATTTTGGAACTGTAAGTCCTGCAACTACTGGAAGTCTTTCTTCTGGTATACTTTCAAGTGCTTATTTAAGTATATTCCAAGTTGATGCTGGTATTACTAAAGTAAGAATTTATATGTGGATTGAAGGACAAGATTATGACTGTGAAGACCGTGCATCAGGTGGATCTTTAACTTATAGCTTACAATTCAGTATTGATGACAAAGCATCATAATATATATAAAGGGTGTTTTAAAAGCCTTCTGCTTAGAAGGCTTTTTATTCTATGAGGTGATAATATGATAGATTTAGAGGAAATTAAAAGTTTAGATGATCAGACATTAATCGAAATATATAAACGTGTTATTGAACATATGGATTTTCTTAATAATTCTATTATTGAAATAGTTGAAGAAGAAGGAGAGGAAGGTGAAGAAGATGAGTAATCTTGAACAATTCTCTATTGTTTCTGAAATGAATCAAGATAAAGAATATATTGAAAATTATGTGTTAGAGACTGATAAAGGAACTAAAAGAATGAAAGAGAAATTCTATTTAGATGCATCTACTGAAAGAAATAGATGGATCTATGAGAAAAAGAATTATTATCAAGAAATTGCTAATGGTTTACTTAATGAAATTAATGAAAGAGTTCCTAGATTAATGCCTGTTGATAATACAGAAGCTTATGATAAACTTTCTCTCAATGTTGATCGTCTTTTATTTGTAGTAAAATTGGCTTCTAATGCTTCCAATTCTTTTAAATTAAATATTGATTATGTTTTATCTTCTATTAATGATTTAGCATCTTTAGAAGAAACTAATGAAAAAATTAGATTGTTTATTAATCATTTTAAAGAATTTGGTATTACATTAACAATTGATGATTTTAAATATACTATGTTTACTGAAATGTATATGAGAAAATTCTTTGAAAATTCTGATTATGATTCAGTAAAAGATACTTTTGAAGATATATATTTTAAGTGCCCTGATATTAAATTACAATTAAAAATGAATCTACAATATTTAATTGAAAAATACGATAAACAATTAGCTTTATATGTTGATTTAGCTAAAAATAAGATGTATCAAGAATATACTATTCCTCCTACAGGTGATGTTGTTGCTAAATATGTTAATGCTAGATATGAATTGGGTGATCGTATTTCTACTGATGAATACTATAATGCTAAAGTATTTTTGGATGGTCAGAAGAAAATTGATGATTATTTAGTGGGTTCTCCTGCTAGAGATAGAGTTTATAATTCTTTTACCTTATCTGGTGATTATAATGCTACATCTGAAGAAGAAAAGAAATTATTTAATGATGCAATGATGGGATTTTATTTGACTTTAAATGAATTAAAAAAATATTATCATTATGAATTTATATTAAAAGAATTAGTAGAGTTTTATAAAGATAAAGCTAGTGCCAAAACTTCTTATTTAGCAAAGAAAAAAGAAATTGATAAAGAAGAGAGTAAAAGAGAAGGATTGTATAAACAATACTTAAAGGCTTGTGGTGTTGGATTCTTAGCTAAGAATTCACCTGATAAACAAAAATTAGTTATGTTACAAATGAATAATCATATTAAACATTTAAAAGAGTTATATGACGAATTAAATGATTTAGAGATTAAATATCAAGTTAGTAATCTAACTGATTCTGCTAGTGTTTATGATTTATTCTTAATATCATTAACTTCTTTCCCATTCTTAGAAAAATGCTTTTCTGGAGAAGAGTTTGCAGAGCATACTTTAGAAGAAAATATTAATGAATATTTAAAATTTATTTATAATCCAAATAATGGGTTCTTAAGAAAAGTTAATGGTTTAAATGATAGTAATATTACTGATATTGTTGCAGAAAAATACAAGTTATTAAATATTAATGTTACTAGTGATATTATTACTCCTGAGACTATTGATGCTACTTTTCAAGATGTTCAAATTATTAACTTAATTCAGAATATTGAGAGAAGTAAAATAACACTTGATCAGATTAATAATTTATGTAAAATGAGTGAATTATTAAAGACTGTTCAATTCATGTAGAAAAATAGTAAAAAAAAACTATAAAAAGTGAGTAAAAAGGCTTTTATAGTTTTTTTATATTGTGGTATAATGTAATATGAGAATAGATTGGTGGTGAACTAAGATGAGTAGAGTGAAAAACATCATTAAAGCTATTGCAACTTTCTTACTAGTTGTCTTAGTTTTATTATGTGTCTATACATTTGTAGTTACTGATATCATGAAAAAAGATTATGTTAATGTTTTTGGTTATACTTACTTTGTTGTAGCATCTGGATCTATGTCAGGTTCTATAGAAGTTGATGATATTATTTTTGTTCATATTACTAAAGATGTTAAAGAAAATGATATTATTACTTTCTTAGATGAAGATAAGAATTTAATAACACACCGTTTAGTTAATAAAAATGGAGATAAATATATTACTAAGGGTGATGTTAATAATGTTTCTGATGAACCTATAGATAAAGATCAAATTATTGGTAAAGTTGCTTTAGTTATTTCTCCTAGTTTTGTACTTAAATCTATAGCAATATTCTTAATTATATTTATATTACTTGCTTTAGTTAATTTTGATTCTATTGTTAAGAAATATATAGTTAAGAGTCCTAATAAAGAAGCTGGAAAATTACCTGATGATTTATTTGTTAATCCTAAAAAGAAATATGAAGAACCTTCTTCTGGATTAACTCAAACAATAAACATTGGTGAATTAGAAAAAATGAATAAAGATCATGCTGAAGAAGTTAAGAAAGAGGAAGAAACTGAAATATTTAAATGTGATGATTACTTTGTCTTTGAGCCTTCTACTTCTAAGAAAAAATATACTTTTGAAAAGGAAACAATTGATTTAGTAATATCACTACTTAAATGTAAGAATAGTAATCTAGCAAGTGCTAGAATGAATAAGAAATGGTTAACTAGATACCAATATATTTATAAATTATGTCTTATGATTTTGTATAATGATACAGAGAATTTGGTAGAAGATGTTCAGAATCCTCCATTTAGAGAGATTTATGATTATGATTTGGATAAGATGGGTCTTACTGAGACAATAAGAAATCGTATATATGATTTACCAATTCATTTATTCTTAAGAATTCTTGTTTATTGTATTTTATATAATGATGATGAGATGTTTGATGGAGTATATAAGATTTTAAAATATAAGATTGCAGTTGATGTTGATGATCAATTTAAACAAATTGCTAGTACTGATAGACACTCAATGCAAGAATTAAAATCTTTGATTGCTTTTATGAAAAATGTATCTAATCGTTTTGATAAAAAACATGTATTTGAATTAGATAAAATAGAGAAAATGATTAAAATTAAAAATTATTAAAGTTAGGAAGTGAGAACAATGAAGAAGAAAAATATTGAAATCAAGAAAATCTTTTTCCTTCTTGTTCTTGCTTTTTTTCTTGCTTTCTTTTCATTTTCACTATATACAGTACTATCTGGAATTATTTCTTATGGTGAATTAGAAAAGTGGGATGGAGAAACTATTGCAACAGAATTTACTTCTGGTAATGGTACTGAAGAGAATCCTTATATTATTCATAATGCTCCAGAATTTATGTATTTTAAGAGTTTAATTGAGGGAGAATCGTATGAAGTTTATCAAGATAAGTATTTTGAATTAGATTCTAATATTGATTTTAATAATCATCCTATTAAACCTATTGGTATTATTACTCAAAGAGAGGTTGCTATTACTCCTGATGTTTCTGAAATTGAAGAGGGCTCTGAGGAAGAGACAGTTCAAGAAAGTGTAACTGAAGTTAGAACCGAGGAGAGATTTTTTAAAGGTAACTTTGATGGTAAGGGATATTCTTTGATGAATTATAAGATGGAGGAATCTTCAGATATTGAGGGTACTTCCTATTTTGCTTTATTTACAAAGATAGATGAGGCTAAAATTGAACGTTTAAATTTAGATAATTATCAAGTTAATGTTCCAGAGACTGGTAAGGTTGTGGTAAGTGGTTTTGCTGGAATTATTGAAAATAGTGAAGTAGAAAATATTTCATTAAGAGACTTTAGTGTTAAGGTTAAAAAGAGTGAGTCTATAACTGTTGGTATTATTGCTGGTATTAGTGATGATGATACTAAACTTAAAAATATTTATATTAATGGTGAAATAGATGATCTTAATGAAGGAATAGTTAAATATTTTGATAAGGGCGAAGCTCATAATATTATTTCTGATATTAAATATCATGGAACAATACTAAGTAATAATGTTGATGAATTATATATTATTAGAGATGATTTGATTTACAGAGGAGAAGAAGAAATTGATCCTAATAGTTTAATTGAATTATTGAGTGATGGACTTCCATCTGATTATTATTGGTCATTTGATAAGAATATTTTTAAGATTCTTACTCATAAACTTGATGTTATTGAAGTTCCTGAAGAATCTCAAAAATTTAATTTTTCTATTCAAAATTCTTCTGCTATTTCATTACATGCAAAAGGTGTTGAAGGTACTAGTGTATATGTAAATGATTTGGATGCTGATAGTTACTATTATGAGGGACTTAACTATACTCAGATAAGCAATACTACTGGAACTATTCCAGATGGAAGTAATCAAGGACTATATACTTCTAGTAATTTAGCAACTGTTTATATTCGTTATAGTGGTTCTGATATAAATGATGCTTCTATTACTGGTAGTGTAAGTATTAGTGAAAATTATACTGACTTTTATTACTATAAAAAATATCCTGTTGTTGATGGATATGTTGAGTTTGATTTAATAGATAGTCCTTGGGGTAGAAGACCTAATAATAGAGCATTTAACGGATGGGTTACAGACTATACCGGTGCTGTTATTACTCTAGATATGGATACTTATGTTAGAAGAGTAAAAATACCTGTATCTGATGTTAGCAGTCCAATTTCAATTACGTTTTATTCTAGTTGGACAACTGCTACTACAGTTAATACTACCGGTACATTAAGTTCATTAAAGAGTGTTGGTATGACTGCACTTGAACCTTCTGTTAGTGAAACTCTTACTGATTATTATTGTAGATATCAGGTTAATCGTTATAATTATTATCCTAATTCGAATACTCTTTATACTTTAAATGGTACAAAAATTAATTCTGGTGCTTATTGTAATACTAATGGTGGATGTACTTATATTGATCATTGTGATAGTAATAACTATAATCCATCAACTACTTATTATAGTGTAGAACCAATTGAAAACAGTAATAATGTTACTGTTAGTACATTTACTCCTACTATTAGTAGCCCAATTAATTATTATAGTTCTGGAGTTGCTGCTGGATACTTTAAAAGAGTTACAAGTGGTACTGATAATATTTATTCTGCTACTGGTGAAAAGCTTTCTTCTTGTAGTGGAACTTGTTACCAATTAATGCAATATAGTGATGGAGCATTAGATCCTGCAACTACTTATTATTATTTAACAACACGTGATACTAATATTTTTGCTCCTAATAGTAATATTAATTCAAGTAATATTTCTACTTCGAGACCTATGACAGTTACTGGTATTAATAATGGTGTTGATAATAGTACAACAAGAAGAATAAACTTAGATGATAACTGGGTTATGAGTTCTGATATTAGAATTGAACATATAAGACTTTATACTGAAGATACAGATACTGATATTAGTAATTTTAATTCAAGTGATTACTATTATTATAAAATTATTGGTAATTTCAAAAATATGAAAATAGGTCGTGGAATAAATAGATATAATAGTTATTTAACTGCAACTTCATTTGTTGGAGGAGCTAATAGTAGTACAAGTTCTTTGAAAAAATATCAAATGATTGTTGAATCTGGTTTTTATCAAAATGGTACTGGAGTTGGATATGGTACTGCTAGAGATCATTATGTTAATGCTTCTGTTATACTAGGAAATGATTTTGATCGAATTACTAATGCTAACAATGATCGTTTAATTGTTTATTATTGTTATGCTGGATCATGGGCTTCAAATTTATATAATAGTACTTCAACATCAAATTCTTACAATTTCCCTGCAATTGATACAGTTGTTAAGAGTGGATCTTTTGGTACTAATAAGGAAGACTATGCAGCAGGTGTTTATGATGGTGGACGTGGTTCTGGCTCTCATTATTCACTTCGTAGAGTTACGGTTGAAGGCGGATATATTTATAACTTGATTGGAGGACCAGTTTCAAATAGTAGTAGAGCTGGAAAAAATGATATTATCATGAATGTAAAAGGTGGTACTATCTCCCATGTATTTGGTGGAGCTGGTGCATCTAATACTGTTGGTAATCGTATTTTAAGTATTACTGGGGGAACTATTGAGTATAGTGTATTAGGAGGAAGTAATGCTTATACTACAGGAAGTAGTGATCCCTATGGAAAAATTGATGGTGATACTTTAGTATATGTAGGCGGTAATGTTACTGTTGGTAATAAAAATGACACTGAATACAATATTTCAAGTGGAAATGTATTTGGTGCTGGCAATGGACGTAATGGTGAATTAGATGTTGGTTCTGTTAATAATTCTAACGTTATTATAGGGCCGTCTGCTTCAATAAAAGGTAGTGTCTATGGTGGAGGAAACTATGGTGCTGTAGGTGGAAATATTACAGGAACTTCTTCTTATACTCCTGCACCTGTTAATGGCGGTGATGATGATGCTCCGGCTCTTTATGATGATGGTACTACTGACAACAATACTCGTTATTTCGGAAATAATCCTAAGAATTATATTACTTTCAACGGTCAATCTTATCGTATCATTGGTATATTTAATAATGTTGATACTCCAGATGGTACTAAGAGTTTAGTTCGTATTGTTAAAAATACATATCAAGGAAATGCTAACTATTGGAATAATAACTATATTCCAAATGGACAGAATCGTCTTTATTCAAATTACTTCATTCGTAGTGATAACAATGCTGAATCTACAATTTATACTTATTTGAATTCTACATATTACAATGGTTTGAACGCTACTGCACGTAGTTATATTCAGCCAGCAGTATGGGTTATGGGAGCTACAGAAAATGAAAATCATACCGCTAGTCAGTTCTATTCATTAGAAAGAGGAAATGTTCCAGGAAGCAGTATTTCTTCTTTATCTGCAACTTTTAATGTTGGACTATTCTATCCTTCTGATTATGGATTTGCGTCTGAAGAGTCCTGTTTAACACGCAATTTATCTAATTATTCAAACGGATGTAATAACTGGTTTGGTAGTATGGTAAGAAATAATGCTTGGACTTTGATGCCATCAACATATCATGAAAATATCTATAATGGTACAAGACGTAATTATGATACATATCATGTATTCTATTTAAATGCTAATCATAACTTGCTTCGTGATAATGTAGCTTATCGTTCTGGTAATAACTATAATAACCGTACAAATTATATTTATCCGTCATTTTATTTGAAAGATACTGTTACTATTTCTTCAGGAGATGGTAGTAGTGGTAATCCTTATGTAATTGGAACAGGAGATAGATTAATTGATATTATTGATGAACTTGCTCATCCTGAACCTTCTGGTGATGATGATTATACTCCTGTAGAAGATGATGGTACGTATGAAGAAGGAACTGATTATCAAGCACGTACCCATATTCATATTATTGGTGGTACTATTGATGGTTCTGTTTATGGTGCTGGTAACAACAACGGTTCTGGTAATAAGAATGGTAATAGAGTTGCCAATTCTAAAGTTACTATTGATATGGACGGAGGTACTGTTAAAGAATCAATCTATGGTGGTTCAAATGAAAAAGGAACAGTTTATGGTGATGTATTAATTAATGTTAAAAATGGTTCTGTCCTTAAATCCGTCTATGGTGGTGGAAAAGGTGGATACAGTAATAATACTAATTCAGGAACTTATGTTTCTCGTAATGTTGATGTAAATATTGGAGATTCATCTACAGTAAGTTTAACTATTGGGCAAAATGTTTATGGTGGTTCTGCTTTCGGAACTGTTAATGGTATTGGTCAAGGCGAAGGTCATAATGATAGTCATGTTCGTGTTACTGTAAAAAATGGAGCAGTTATTACAGGTAGTGTATTTGGTGGAGGAGAAGGAAATGCTAATTATACTCCATCAGAATATGGTAATGTATATGTTCATATTAATGGTGGAAATATGACTAATGTCTTTGGAGGAAATGACTCTAAAGGTTCACCTAGTGGGGTAGACATTGTTTACTTAAATGGTGGTACTATTGGAAATGCCTTTGGTGGTGGAAATAACACCGGTCAAACATATACCGACATAAGACTACAAGGAAGTACAATTACTCAGAATTTATATGGAGGTTCTAATGCTTCTGGTACAATTGATAATACGCATGTTACTGTTTCATCTGGTTCTGCTACTGAAGTGTATGGAGGAAATAACTTAGGTGGTAGTGCAAATAATACACACGTAAATGTAACAGGTGGAACAATCTCTACCGCTATATATGGAGGGGGTAAACAAGCAGAAAGTTCTAGCACTAAGGTTAATATTAGTGGATGTACTGTTCCTGAAGTTTATGGTGGTGGAAAACAAGCTGGTGTTGATTATACGGCTGATGTCACTATAACAAATGCAACTGCAACGAATGTATTTGGTGGTTCTAATACATCTGGAGATGTTGGTACAAGTAATGTTACTGTTACAGGTACTAATGCTACTGCTGTTTATGGTGGTAACAATTCTGGTGGTACAACGGAAACAACTCATGTATCACTTGCAACTTCTACTATTACAAATGTATTTGGTGGTGGAGATAATGCTTCTTCTACAACATCAAATATTAATATTCAAAGTGGTACAATTACTAATGTTTATGGTGGAGGAAATGAGGCTGGAGTTGATACTACTAATGTTATAGTTAATGGTGGTACAATTACTACTTTATTTGGAGGATCTAATAAACAAGGTAATATTGATACTACTAATGTTACAGTTAATGGTGGAACAACAACTACTTTATACGGTGGTAATAATCTTGGTGGTATTGTAACTGAAACTAATATTCAAGCAACGGGTGGAACAATTACTACTGTATATGGTGGAGGAAATAAAGCCTCTGTTGGAGAGACTACTCTTGTTCTTGATTCAATTACTTCAACTGATATTTATGGTGGAGGAAATGAAGCACAAGTTACGGGAGATGTTAGTTTAACAATTTCTGATGCGACGGTTTCTAATAATGTCTTTGGTGGAGGAAATGCTGCCGGAGTTAATGGTAATGTTGTATTGGATATAGATGATTCTACTATTGGTGGTAGTGTATTCGGTGGAGGAAACGAAGGTATTGTTCAACATAATACAGATGTCTATGTAACAAGCACTTCTGTTGCCGGAAATCTATATGCTGGTGGAAATGGTGCTACGGCGGTTGTTTATGGTGATTCAACTATTACAATAGATGGTTCAACAGTAGTTGGAAATAGTAGTACTACTGCTCCTCTTGCTGGGTGCGTATTTGGTTCAGGTAATGCAGCATCTACTGGACAAGATGGAGCAGAGGGTGTTGCAACTGTAAACATTGTTGGAGGAGAATTCTTTGGTAATGTTTATGGTGGACCTAAAATGGCAGTTGTTTATGGTGTTACTGAAACTAATATAGGTACGGCTGCTGTTAGTCAAAATGGTTTAACTGAAAGTGATATAAAGATTCATGGTACTGTCTTTGGTGGTGGTGAATCTAATGCTTCAGGTAGTGATGTTTATGACTATACTTTCATCTCTGTTACCGATGGTATTACTGTTAATATTGATGGTACTGGATATATTGCAAATAATCATGACTTTATAATAAATGGAAGTATCTTTGGTTCAGGTAATGCTTCATCTTCAGCAGGAGCATCAAATATTACTATTAAGAACTTAGGATCTAATAGTAAGCCAAACAGAGCCATTTCAATTCAAAGAGTTACTGATTTGGTTATTGATCATTCTGTTATAGAATTAATGGGTGCAAAAGATAGAACTAATGACTTAGTTGATTTTGAATATTCATTTAACCAGATTGATCATTTGACAATTAAAAATGATACAACATTATTCTTACAACACAATGCTAACTTATTGAAAGAATTCTATAGTGGTGTTGATATTGGGGGAACTTTAACTAAGGCAGCTGTTGAAATAGATGATGATACTAAAACAGTTACTAGAAATGTTGATAATCGTATTTATATGGTTCCTGGAGAAAACTTACATATTGCTGTTAACCAGTCTGCTACAGCATATGGTAGAGTTAATGGTATGACATTCTATGGAATGTATACTTCTGGAGATAGTAATAATTATCGTACTGGATTATATGATCGTTCTTATGATTATGGTGACAGTGGTAATGCTTCATTAGAATTAGTTGGTGGTAGTTATGCTGTTGGTTTAAAGAATACAAATCATGATATAACTGTTGATGGTTTCTATACTAATGTTTTGGATGATGAAACATATTCTGAAATTGTTACTAAGTATATTAATCCTAGTCCTATCGGTGATACTGGATATCGTTGGATTATTGGATTTGAAGCTATTAACTATACTGTTCCACTTACTATTTCTAAGTATTCTTCTTTAGGTACTTATGAACTTTCAATGATTGACTTTGCTCAAGGTAATACTACATTTACAGTTTTAGGTTTTGATAGTACAGGACTTGAGGATGATGTGGAATTAATTGATTCTAATTTAGTTCCGAGAATTGCGGCAACTGAAGAAGAAGCTAATGGAGTATTAGGTCTTTCAATGAAGATTGAAACTCAAGAGTGGACAAGTAGTGGTACAACTAAATTCTATAGTGCTAATGGCGGAGAGTATTCTGGTGGACAAGAGTATGTTACTGATAGCCGTCAGGTGGCTCCTTCAGCAATGTTCTATGCATACCATGCTAAAAACTTTTCTAGAACTACTGGGGATATGGGTGAATGTATCATTACTATGCAAGTTGCAGTTCCTAAGAATGAAATTGAATTTGATATTAAGTTTGTTACAATTACTGTTGAAATACGTGCTCGTAGCCATGATGAAGGAACTTTCTATGATGCATCTATTACATATGATAAGAAATATGAAATGCCTGCTGCTACAGATGTATTTATAACAAATCAAAGTCAATTTACAACATATTTCTCATTGACTGATTATTTTGAGAATTATGCTGCTGCTTATGGTAGAAATAATGAATATTATCGTGTTATTACATTTACGAAACCTTTGCCTGAAGGCACTATTATTACAATGATGGATTTGGCATCTAATAGTAGTAGACCAGAGTATTATTACTATAAAATTAATCATAGTGTTTATACTGCATCTGTTGCAGAATGGGAACTTTATGGTGAGGTTGCTTATCCATTATCTAACTTTATTAAAATGGATAGTACTTCGACAAATAATACTTATAATGATGCTACGGCAAATCTGTTGTATTATGATACGGATACCGATATGGTTGATGAAGAATTCTTATTTATAGTTGATATGAAGGAATCTACAGAAACTGGTGAGCATTTAAATAATAAAGCATCTTTTGAGCTTCGTAATTCTGATGGATATGGAGTAATTAACGTTGTTTCTGGACGTGATGCTTTAATGATATATAACACATTTGAAAGTAGTAACGTTGTTTTAAGTCAACATTTTGATGGAGTAGATTCATACTTATACTATAATGTTGCTGATCAGTTTACTTATTCAACAGAAATACTTTATAATCAAACTGATAATAGACAGTCTATTATTGATACAAATTATGAGTACAGTAATATGGGACTTAATGTACAATTCTTTGATCGTACTGGTGAACAGGTTAGTTCAAGTTTATTATTAGGTACAAGTATAAAAGTAGGTACTCAAGAATACTTTGCTGATGGTGGAGGAGTATTTAGAATTAAACTTGCTAGTAAAGTATCTAATATTGAAAGACAATTAAGAGTTATTGCTGGTAAGAATTTGCCTCCTGGAAATTATACAGTACGTTATACTTTATTTGCATCAGAAGATGGACTTCATAATTCAGATTTTAATAACTCTATTTATCAAGAATTTAATGTTACTGTTGTTTCTTCATCAAGTTATATTACTACTGAATGTAATGACAATACTAAATTGGTTTATGGAGAAACTGGTTTAAATAATGGTAATACTAAGATAAATACTTATAAAGTAAAATATGTTGCTGATTTGAACAATCCAAACTTCAGAGTAGAAATTTATAAACGTAATATTAATGCTATTGATACTACTACTTATACATCAGTTCCTTTCAGTAATTTGTTTAAGAATTCTTATACAATAGTTAGTGGAAATGAAGTGTCATTACCTATTACTGAGGAAGATGAACAGTCATTTGACTTTGAATTGGCTGATACTTTAACTAGTGGTACTTATCGAGTAGTATTCAAATTATATGATAATAATCAATTGATTGATGAAGATGTTAAAAATGTTATTGTACAGAAAAAGATAGATTAATCTTTGAATTTATTGTATAATTATGATAATATTAGGAAGGTGATATATAGTGAAAAAGGTTCTACATTTTATATGGTCGTTGTTAGAAATAATTATAATTGTTTATGTAATTCTAATGACTTCAATTTTATTAAGTAAAAATAAATATGGTTATACTCAATTTGGTAACTATACTCTTTGTACAATTGATTTAATTAATGAAAGAGGTATAGAAGGAGTAGAAGCCGGTGATTTATTAATTGTTAAGAACAGTAATAAGATTAACAAAGGAGATATTATTTACTACTATATAGTTTATAACGAAACATATGTAGTTCAGAGTGCTCCTGTAATTAGTGTTGAATCTGACAAATATAGTTCTGTTTATACTATTGATGATAATGGACCTTTGACTATTGCAAGTAGTAGAGTTCTTGGTAAAGATAAAACTATTTATCATAATATAGGTAGTGCTTTAAATGTTATTGAGAGTAAACTTGGATTTTTATTCTTAGTTTTATTGCCTATTCTTGTAATATTTGTATATCAAATCTATGAATTAGTAATGATTTTCCGTTATGAGCAGGTAGAAGAAAAAGAAGCAAAGTTTCAATTTGTAGATTCTGAGAAAGAAAACTCTGAAAAAAGTGTATAATTAACAAAAAGGATTATTTTAATAATCCTTTTTTTATGTTATACTTAAATAGTAGGAGAGAGTATGAAAGAGTTATTAAAGAAAAAGATATTTTTAATATTTCTAGCTATATTTGGGCTGTTGTTCCTATATTTTGGAGCAAGAGCTACTTATACTGCCTATGAGTCTAATATAACTGGTAAAGCTAGTGCTCCTGTTTCTCAAATACATTTACTTATAAATGGGGAAGATTTGGGTACTGATGCTGAGTTAGATAATCGTATTTTACTTGATAATGTTACATGGACTTCTACTCATACAAGAGCAGGTAAGATGTCTCCTGGAAGTACAGGTAACTTTCAATTTGAGCTTGATCCTACAGGAAGTGAAGTTGCTATACTATATGAGATGAGATTAGTTGATAAACGTGTTGATTCTACTAAGTTACTAACATTTAACAGTGTAACTAGTGATAGGACTTTAGTTCGTACAGCAATAGATACTTATAGTGGTATTATTTCTCTTGCAAATATTCAAAATGGAGAAAAAACTCATATTACAGTTTCTTTTGTATTTGATGATACTGCGGATATTGAGGGTATTACTGAAGACAATCAAGTATATGAAGATTTCTTTGAAATACATTTCCATGCATTACAATATCAAGGGGAAACTTTAGTACCATATACGGGGTAGTGAAATATGAAAGCATTACGTTCTAAAATTAATAATATTGAATATTTAAATGAGAAAGGAAGGTTTCTCCTTTTTGCGTTTCTATTAATATTTGTATTATTTGTTTCATTTTTCTTATTTAGAATGGCTTATGCGAGATATGAAATGAATTCTAGATTAGTTGCTAATATAGATAAAGCATTATATATATTTGATGCTGAAAAATTAAGTTTTAATCTTGATCCAGATGGTATTATTCCTAGTAATACACCATATACTTTTAGATTTAGTGTAGCTAATTATACTGAATCTAAACAAAGTGATGTCGATTTAACTTATAAAGTAAAAATACGTACTACTACTAATTTACCTATAACTCTTCAATTATATCGTAATCAATTACCTGATGATAATGGTGCGGTAAATTTACTTACTGGTAGTCAAAGTGTACAAGATGCGGATGGAGCTTGGTATCGTGTATATAGTGTTAATTCAGAATATTCTATGTATTTTGCTAATCAAACTACCGATTATTATACATTAGTAGTTAATTTCCCTTTATTATATGCAGCAGATACTACTTATGCTAATTCTATAGAGAATATTGAAATTACTTTGGAATCTAAACAAATGATATAGGAGGTTTATATGAAGTTTATACGTAAACATAAAAAAATTAGTATTGCAGTTCTTATAATCCTATTTATATTTGTAATTATAGCTACTATCTTTGGTCGTTATATACGTAATATTGTTTACAATTATATTCTAGAAACTAAAGCATTTTATTTTAATAGTTCTATTTTGAATATTAATGGTAAAAATTATTCTATTACAAACTGGGATGGAGTTAACTCTTATCCTCTTACAATAGATTTAAATAATAGAAAGACTGATGATGTATATACTACTACTGATATTGTTTATACTATTACAGTGGATTGTCCTAATACTGTTATTTGTCAGTTAAGCAAAAATGGAGGAACTATACATCCAAATGATGCAACTGATTCATATCAAATACTTGTTACTCCTGTACAAAGTTTTGGAGAAAACGATACTGTAACTTTAACTACAACAGTTTCTTCTTCTGCACCATATCATAAAACAATGAGTGCAACTTATACGATAGGAGTTGAAAGAAGTGACTTTGGTTATGATATTGTTGATAGTGTTAATGCTAAATATTTAACAATTAACTTTACTAATGCAGTTCCTTTTTATAAAGTTTCCACTGCTTTTGGGGATTATGCTGTTGGTGATTTAATTGGATTAGATGAATATGCAGTATTAGATCCAGCAGATCAAGCAAATTGTTATTCAGCAATAGTTACTATTAGTTATGATCCGGAAGTATTATTTGTTGATATGAGTAATAAATATTATATTAATAGACTTTCTACTGGTTATACAGAACAAACAATTAATGGATATCAGTGGGTATCGGGATTTTCTTTTAAAGTTAATGCTAGCTCTAGCAGTGCAATTAACTTTTATAAGGATGATATTACTCAAAATTATACATATCCTATTGTTAATAATACATCTATAATACAAGTTTCAGTACAACTTGCAAATTAATAGATTTATTATAATAAATATGATATGATATATTAGATAGGATAGGTGATTTTATGAACAACCTTATTTCTGTTTTCATGAATTACAAAGCAAATCGCCTTATAGAATATGGAGTCTTGTGTTTTCAAAGAGATTCTTCCTTTATCCGTAATGTTTTTTCTAGTTATTTTCAAACTTATATAGATAATTATTACTATGGTATTTTTAGTACTATAGATGATGAAAACTATAATAAGAAGAATTTAAAAACAGAGCTTAATGGTATTATGGAAGAAATGATCTATGACTATCAAGAATATGAGGGGAAAATACCAACTAATGAATTTCAAACTAATCAAGGTATCATTCATGATCTTCGTGATATTGCTTATGAAGTTTGTAGAATAGATACCATTACTTTTCCTAATAAAGATGAGATTGTTAATGTGATGAATGAGTTTTTTAAAAACAATTCATCTTTTGCGGCTTTATTTAAGGGGAAAGAAGAGAAACTTATTAGATTAATTCGTGAAACATATACTAATGAATCAAGATTATTACAGTATGAGAATCAATCTTTTGTAATAGAAGAAAAAAAATTTACTGATAGAGATGATCTTATATGGTATGAATTAGTTCCTAATATTAAATCATTAGAATTATATAGAAAGGGACTTATTCATAAAGTAAATAATGATAACGAATTGATTCCTAGTAAGATTGAATGTTTAATTCAAATGATTTCACATAGAATTTTACTTAATTTTTTAAATAAACAAGAAACAAAGATGTTATTTATGGAACTTCCTAGTAGTTTAATTGGTAGAGGAAAAATTGATGATAGAATATATTCTTTAATTGATAATCCTATGTTTAAAAAGTATGTAGTTCTTGCAATACCTTATAATACTTATTTAAGTCAAAAAGGTGCTTTTTCAGATGATTTTCATTTTGCTTGTATGCAAGATTTTAGTCATATTAATGATATATATCAAAAAGTTGAAAATATATATAATGAAGGTTTTTGTCATTATTTGATTGTTACTGATTATAAATATGATGATAAAGACTTCTTTATAAAATATAAAAATGAAGTTATGAGTATATTGATGTTTGAGGAGGAATAGTATGGATACTTATATTAGATTTTTATTTGAGTTTATGTCTGTGTTCTTCAAAGGTATCGGTACTATCTTTGGAGGAATATTTAAAGGAATCATTCAAATGTTTAATATTAGTGAATATTTGTATGTAATTGATTTTTATAAGAAAGATTTTAGTGCTGGTGAATGGGTTCTTGTTGTAATAGCTATTCTTATAATGTTAATAATATTAGGATTAATTATTGCAGTAATTGTATTCTTTGTTCGTAAGTATATTAAGTTTAGAAAAACTTTAGTTGAACAAGAATCAATGTTACAAGAAATTGGTGAACTTAATAAAGAAGTTAAGAATTTAGTAGAAGAAAAAGAAAAGATACTTGCTATGAAAGTATCTCAACTTGGATTAAAACCTGGAGAGAGTTCTACTATTGATACTGGGGGTAGTGAAGAAGAAGGTTCTGAAGATGATAAGAACTTAGATGGTGCTCTTGATGGATATAGATTTAGTAAATTACATGCTATTGATTTAGAGTATCGTGATTACAAGATTCAGAATTATGGTAATACATTTACTCTTGAAGAATTAGTTGAAATATTTAGAAACTTCTGTGCTTCTCAACTTAAGTTATACTATACATCTAAAATGATTAGATTGTTTATATCTGGTTTAAGTGCAACTAAACTTGTTATTTTACAAGGTATTTCTGGTACAGGTAAAACTTCCTTAGCTTATGCTTGGGGTAAATTTATTAAAAATGATGCCATAATTGCATCTGTTCAACCATCTTGGAGAGACCGTACCGAGTTATTTGGTTATTTCAATGAATTTACTAAGAAATTTAATGAAACTGATGTTTTAAAAGGTTTATATGTTGCTGGTTATACAGATGATGTATATGTAACTGTACTAGATGAAATGAACATTGCGCGTGTTGAGTATTACTTTGCTGAAATGTTATCTATTCTAGAAATGCCTTCTCGTGATGAGTGGATAATTGAGTTGGTTCCTAGTAGTTGGGATACTGACCCAGTACATTTACATGGTGGCAAATTACAAATTCCTGGTAACATGTGGTATATCGGTACAATCAATAACGATGACTCTACATTTGCTGTTACTGATAAAGTTTACGACCGTGCTTTTCCAATAGATATTAATGATAAAGGAACTCCTTTTGAACCTATTGAGACTGAAGCTATGAATATTAATAGTTCATATCTAGAAGGATTATTCCAAAAAGCTAAAGAAAATCATCCTTTAACTAGTGAAATGGAAAATAAGATTGCTGAGATGGATGATTATGTTATTAAACATTTCCGAATTGCTTTTGGTAACCGTATTGTTAAACAGTTAAAAGACTTTGTTGCTACTTATATTGAAGCTGGTGGTACTGAAGTTGATGCAGTTGACTATTATATTGCTCGTAAGATTTTGCGTAAGTTTGAACAATTGAACTTAGCATATATTCGTGATGAAATTGATCCATTTATTGAATATTTGGATAAGACATTTGGAAAAGAAAACTTTATGGAGTGTAAAGAATATTTAAATAGACTTAAGAAATTAATTTAATAGGAGGTGAGTAAGATGATGGAGGATTTACTTGAAAATTCAGAACTTGAAGAAGAAGAATCCCTTGAAGATAATGATTTGTTTCTTCATAATTTGAATTCTACTTTATATGTTAATAAAGACTTTGATATGAAAGAATTTGATTATGAATGGCTAGATAAGATAGAAGAATGTATTCCTTATATTGATAATATTCTTCGTAATCCGAAACGATTCATTATTAATGAAGAAGAGATTGTTAAAGTAGAACTTGCTCGTAGAGTTACAGTAGAATCAGTTATCCATCTTACTCAGCATACTAACCTTATTCAAAAAATTGAGGATGATGGTGATGTTAAGCCTTCTAAAATATTAAATATTAATAAAGAAGAGAGTATGGATACTTATGAAAATAGATTTATCTATACTTTATGTAATAACTTGCGTATGTTTTTTGAACAGAGACTTGAAGTTTCTGGAGGAAATAGTTATTGCTTTGATAAAAACAATTTAAAGTATGAAGCTAATACTAAAGTACATGGTGAAAATTTAAAAATATCAATTGATGTTAGTGATGTAACTCGTGATATTATGGAACATTCTGGTGATAAAGGTGGTCTTACTTTAAGTGAAAGAATTCGTAAAGCAAAAACTCAAATAGATGGATTTTTTGGTACTGAAATGGTTCAGACTTTAGCAAGACTTCATGTTTCTCCAGTACGTAGTCCAATTAAGAAAACAAACGTTATTTTAAAAAACCCTAACTTTAGAAAAGCAGAAGAATTATGGAACTATATTCAATCTTTTGAAAGTAAAGATAAACGTAAAAAAGAGAATAGAGAGTTCTTTGATAAAGGTATTTTAAAAGAAGAATATGATCAAGCTTTTTTAATGGCTTTTATTGCGAATAAAAACTTTATTAGTAGTAGTTCAACTACTACTGAATTGGGTATTATTCAACAAATGAGTCAGAGATTGATTGATAACTTACTTGAAACTGATCCTGAATTAACTGAGGATAAGTTGGATGAGATTTTTCATAAACAGATATTGGTTATGAAAGATAGAAATGAAAAAAGAAGAAATAAGATATTTAATACGATTCAGGATAGGTTGGGTAGAGAAAACAAAGCTTTAGAAGATATCTTAAATCGTATGAGAAAAGAGGATACAGCGTGAGAAAATTATTTGATAATAAGATATTTAAAATAGTAACAGGATTAGTTAAAGCTTTTATAATAATAGTTATGATTTTTTATGTAGCTTTTGTTATAGTTCAAAGAGTTTCTGGTAATAATAGTATTATGGGATATCGTTTCTTTACTGTAGCTACTGGTTCTATGCAAGGTGTTTATAATGTTAATGACGTTATTGCTATTCGCGATTGTGATATTAATAATCTTAAAAAAGGTGATGATATTGCTTATCTTGGAACTAGAGCAGGACTTGAAGGAAAAATAATAGTACATAGAATTGTTAGAATTGAAGATGCTTCTGATGGTACTAAAGTTTTTACTACAAAGGGTGTTAATTCTGATGTAGAGGATCCAATTATTCATAGCAATCAAATATTGGGTTCAGTTGTGGGTAAGATACCAATTATTACTCAAATAAATCATATAGTAAGAAGCCAATTTGGTTTCTTTACATTAATATTTTGTCCTTTGGTAGCAATAATTGTATTAGAAATATTACAGACAATTACTGATTATCAATTGGAAAAGAATAAGATTCAAAGAATAGAGAGATAATATAATAGAGGATGATTGTATGGATTTACAAACTAGAAAGGAAAAACTAGATCTTCTTAATAAACGTTTAAAGAAAAAGAAGTTTATGGCAATTCTATTAGCACTTTTTACTTTGGGTGTTAATGCTTTTGCGTGGTTTGTATTTTCTACTCATTCTGAATATGAATATGAAGGGCAAGTTGCTTCATGGGATATTGATATAAAAGAGGGTGGACAACTTGTTAATGATTTTATTATTGCTGTTGATATGAAGCCTGGAATGACTGATTTTAATAAGACTTATGAAGTTAATAATAATGGTGATGTAGATGCTAAATTAACTTATGAGATAGAATCTCTTAAAATAATGGGTAGAGATGTAGATTTAACTGGTGTTGCTGATCCAGTAGCTTACTTATCTTCATTTTATCCATTCTCAGTTACTATTTCATCTAATAAAAGTATTATTAATCCTAATAGTAGTGCTAATTTTTCGATAGATGTTATCTGGGACTTTGAAGATGCAACTTCTTATTATGCTCTGGATAATATTTATGATTTTGATAGTAGTTTTATTTACTATAAAAAGAGTGGTTCTACTTATACACCTTTTGAAGTTACTTCTTCTACTTATGCTGCTAATCGTAGTACATTATATCTTGAAAAAGATGATGCAGATACTTATTTTGGTATGAAATGTGGTACTTATCAAGATAATTCTGGATTAAAATGTTTAGAAATAAAAATACTATTGATTGTAGAACAAAATAATACATAAAAAAAGATAGCTATTGCTATCTTTTTTGTTCAAAGTGAATTGTTACATCAATGTCTGTATTTTGATATGCTGAATTTTGTGCATATTCTGTATCATCTTGATTATCCATAGTATTAGTTGCATCATCAATCCATTCAAAATAGATTCTTAAACTTGTTGATGAAGTATTCATAGGAATATCTCCTGTAATACCTGTTGATTCATTATATGTTACTAATGAACCATTGTTTATTTTATAACCAGTTATTTTTAAATCGACTAGAGGAGTATCGTCTGATATCTCTCCTGTTATTGTGTATGTGAAGTCTACATCAACATTTGTCGCATCTATTACGATATCAAAATAACCAGTTGAGCCCGGAGCAATTGTTCCTGCTTTAACATATTGATTAGTATCAATTACAGGGGTAATTGTATTTGTTAGAGTTGAACCATTATTAATTGATTCATTATTAATTTTAATATCCCAACTAGCAATTCTTCCTTCTATTTGTGTATTTGTATTTCTTCTATATTTTGCATATGATGATTGAAGCAAATAAATCATCGATAATCCCAGAACTGCTATGAAAAGGGCTAAAAAGATTGCATCTTTCTTTTTCATAGTCTCACCTTATTATTATTTTAACATGTTATAGATTTTTTTGATAGTTTTTTCTTTAATATGATAAGATATTTACAGGTGATTATATGGAGTTGGAGAATCAATTTAGATATTTGGTTGGAGGATATTATGGAGTATCTTTAATGGATGATTATTCTCTAAAAGAGTTTGTTCTTAAAGATATAGAAAATTATATTCATGATTTTATCGAAATAAATCCAATAGATAATTTTAATTACAAAGCCGAGGCAGAAAAAATAAAGGATACTGTAAATGAAAGAGTAAAATTACAGGATGCTTTGCTTGTACTTAACAAGATGAATGGACCAATGGATTTAGTTTTACTAGTAAAAAAGAGATTAAAAGAGATGGATAAATAGTTTTACATATTATAAAAAATACAGCTTTAATTTATTATTAAGATATGATATATTTTTGTTATAAGGTAGGGATATAAATGAAAAAATATTTTCAATTATTTTTAGTTTTTGTAGTTGTTGTATTATGTTCTGCATGTGATGGTGATGTTACTAGAGCTTTACGACATGATGGCTTCTCAGTAGGAGGAGAATTTATTTGTGATGCTTTTGTAGGGGAGGAAGCTCCTGATAAGATTAAGTATTTATTACCTAATCATATTATTAATGAATCTGGAAGAATATATGAAATATCTTTAGGACAAAAGTATTCTAACGATTCTAATTGTAAGGTCGCTGATACTGGTTTAAAAGTTGTTTCTTTGTTTGATAATAATATTTTTAAAGCTAGTGATGGTAAATACTATAGAATAAATGCAGACAATAATGTTAAGGCTTATACAGAGATTCCAAATACTGATAGTAATTATTTGCTATATGATTTATTTCTTAAACCAGAAAATACAATTAAAGTTATTACTGCAGATACTAATAATGGAATATTTTATGTTTTAAAGAATGATGGTAATGTATATGGTATGACTATTAATAAACAGGAGCGTAATGTTCCACCAACAATTGTTAATACGGTAATAGTATATGATCGTAATAATTTTGGAGGGGCTATTACTGATTTTAATTATAGTGGTGAAAGTAGCACTACTTTTGTACGTGCTGGATTAAAAGTTTTTCATATGAAAGCTTCTAATGTTGATGAGTGTTCTAAATTTGCTGATATACAATGTTCATATCAAATGGTTGAGTCTCCAGTGTTTGAAGAATACTCTGATTCTATTTTGGCTTATAATGGTTCAACTGTTATTACTAGCTATAAGAAAGTATTTTCTATAGGTAGTTAAGCAAAAGATTTCCTTTTGCTTTTTTTTGTGCTATAATTTGGTGGAATTGAGGTGAATGTATGTTTACTAATAATAATTGGAAAGATTATGAATGTATTGATGCTTCCTTAGGTATGAAATATGAGAGATGGGGAGATATATTTCTACTTAGGCCAGATCCTCAAGTTATATGGGATAATGGTAATCTAGAAGAAAAATATAAAGATAAAGTTGATGCTATATATCACCGTAGTAATAAAGGTGGAGGGCATTGGGAAAATATAAAAGATGTTCCAAGTTCATGGATTATTCATTATAATAATCTTTCTTTTCATATAAAACAAATGGGATTTAAACATACTGGATTGTTTCCTGAACAGGCTATTAATTGGGATTATATGATTGATAAAATAAAAAATAGTGGACGAGATATTAAAGTATTAAACTTATTTGCTTATACTGGTGGTGCAACTGTTGCATGTTTATCTGCTGGAGCCCATGTTACTCACGTTGATTCTTCACGTGGAATGGTTGATTGGTGCAAAGAAAATGTTAATTCTAGTGGATATCAAGGTGATCATATTAGATACATAGTGGATGATGTTATAAAATTTGTTCAAAGAGAAATACGTAGAGGTAATCATTATGATGCCATTATTATGGATCCTCCTAGTTATGGTAGAGGTGCTAATGGAGAAGTATGGGATATTGAAAAAAATTTAAATTATTTAGTTAAACTATGCAAGGATTTATTATCAGATGATCCATTATTCTTTTTAATTAATTCATATACTACAGGGCTTTCTTCTACAGTACTTGCTAATCTTCTAAAAACTACTGTTTCACCATATTATGAAGGAAATGTGAGTTGTGGAGAAGTTGGACTACCTATTACTGAAGGTAATTTAATTTTACCTTGTGGAATATTTGGAAGATGGGAGAAGAAAGATGAGTCTTAAAGTTTTATATGAAGATAATCATATAATAGTAGTAGTTAAACCATTTAATGTTCTTAGTCAAGGAGATGCTACTGGTGATATTTCTATTATAGATATGGTTAAAGACTATATAAAAAAGAAATACAACAAACCTGGAAATGTTTATTTAGGACTTGTCCATAGACTTGATAGACCAGTTGGTGGAATAATGGTTTTTGCTAGAAGTAGTAAAGCTGCAAGTAGACTTACTAAAGCTTTTTCTGAACATCAAATTACTAAAAAATATTTGGCGATTGTTCATGGTAAATTAACAGGTTCTGGTGAGTTTAAGGATTACATTGAAAAGGGTAAAGATGGTAATTCATTTGTTAATAAGAATGGTAAAGAAGCTATACTTGATTATGAAGTATTGGAATATAATAAAGAAAACGATTGTTCTCTAGTTTCTGTTTCATTAAAGACTGGTCGACATCATCAAATTAGAGTCCAGTTTGCTAGTAGAGGTCATTATCTATTGGGAGATCAACGATATGGAGTATTAGATAATACTCAAATTTGTTTGTTTTCTTACTACTTATCTTTTACTCATCCAGTTACTAAAGAAGTATTAGAATTTAAGTATTATCCCGAGAAAAAAGGATATTGGACAATTTTTACACTGTAAAAAAATGTATAAAAAATAAAACATTTGCATTTGCAAATGTTTTTTGTTATTATATTTATAGATTATAGAATAAAGGGAGTAGATAAAAATGAGTTTTGATTTTGAATGGTTTACGACTGTGCCTGGATTATTTATTACTGGCGGAGTTTTATTTTTAATATTAGCGTTGGTATTACTTATTGTTACTGGTAAAAAATCCAAGAAGGAAAAGGCATTAAAAGAAGCTGCTGATCAACAAGCTGCACAACAAACTGCTATGGCGGTTCCTGGAGCACCAGCACCTGTAGCTGCAATGCCTGCTGTAGAAACAGCACCTGTTGCTGTTCAACCTGCAATGCCTGCTGCTGCACCTCAACCTCCTATGCCTGTAGCACCAGCACCTGTAGCTGCAGTACCAGCTGCACCAGCGCCCGTAACTGCTGCACCAGCAACTGTTGCACCAGCACCAGTTACAATTCCAGCAATTGCTACAACACCAGCTGCACCTGTTGCACCAGCTGCACCAGCAGCACCAACAGATCCAGTTGTTTATGGAGGAGCTAATCCTGCTGTTGTACCAGCTGCACCTGCAACTGCTGCACCAGCACAAATTTATGGAGGGGCTAATCCTGCAGTTGCACCTGTAGCACCAGTTTCACCTGTTGGACCAACAACTGCAGTTGCTGATATTCAAGCAGTTGCACCTGTTGCAACAATTCCACCTCAACAATAAAAAGTATTTTTCAATACTTTTTTTTTGCTTTAATATTGGTGTACGATGAAAAAAATGATATAATTTTTATAAGGTGATATTATGAAAAAAATATCAATTTTAGCTTTACATTTAGGATACGGAGGAATAGAAAAATCTATTGTTTCTCTTGCTAATGTTTTATGTAAAAAGTATAAAGTCGAAATAGCTACTTGTTATAACTTATATGGTAAGTGTGTTTTTGATTTGGATGATAGAGTTAAAGTAAAATACTTGAATGATAAAAAGATTATTCCCAATCATGAATCTTTACGAAAAGCTATAAAATCTAAGAATATATTTAAAATTTTTAAAGAAGGAATTTTTTCTTTAAAAGTATTACATTTCCGCAGAAAAAGCATGGTTAATTATATTAAGAATTGTGATAGCGATGTTATTATATCTACTCGCGATATTTTTAATAACTGGGTAGGACTTTATGCAACTGAAGGTATATTAAAGATTGGGTGGGAACATAATCATTTTCATGATGATATGAAATATGCTCGTAAGATTGTTGATAGTGCTAAAAATTTAGATTATTTAGTATTAGTTTCTTCTGAATTACAGAAGTATTATCAAAAACTTATGGAAGGTAAAAAATGTATGTGTATTTATATTCCTAACTGTATTGATAAGATGCCTGATAAGAAATCTAGTTTACGTGCTAAAAGATTAATCAGTGTAGGAAGACTTTCTCCTGAGAAGGGTTATTTAGATTTACTTCGTGTTTATAATCTTCTTCATAAAAAATATCCTGATTGGAAACTTGATATTATTGGTGATGGAAAAGAAAAAAGTTTACTTGAAGAGTATATAAAATCTCATCATATGGAGAAAAATGTTACATTACATGGATTTCAAGGAAAAGAATATATTGATAAAATTATGCAGGATTCATCAATCTATTTAATGACTTCTCATACTGAATCATTCGGAATAGTCTTAATAGAAGCTATGAGTCATGGTGTTCCATGTATAGCAATGGATTCTGCAGAAGGAGCTCGCGAAATAATTAATAGTGGATATAATGGTTATTTAATTAGAAATCGTAATTTTGATATTATGGTTAAAAAAATAGGGGATTTAATTAATAGTAGAAATGATAGATTAAAATTGGGGGACAATGCTCGTAAAAGTGTAGAAAAATATACTAGTGATGCTGTTGGTGAAGAGTGGTTTACATTAATTGAAGAGAGTGATATTTATGAGTAAGAAAAATGTATTGTTTATTGCTTCTACAGGAGGACATCTTGAAGAATTATTACAGTTATCTCCTATGTTTAATAAATACAACTACCATTTAATTACAGAGAAAACTAAATCTAATATGTATTTAAAAGATAAATATAAAGATAAAGTATCTTACTTAGTATATGGTACTAAACATCATATGTTAACTTATCCTTTTAAATTATTATTTAATTGTTTTAAAAGTTTATATTATTATTTAGTTTTTGCTCCAGATTATATTATTACAACTGGAGTTCATACTGCCGGACCAATGTGTTGTATTGGAAAAATATTTGGAAGTAAAGTTATTTATATAGAAACTTTTGCTAATATGGTTACTAAGACCGCTACTGGTAAATTACTTTATCCTATTAGTGATAAATTTATAGTTCAATGGGAGAGTATGAAAAATTTATACCCTAATGCTGATGTTGGGGGGTGGATTTTCTAATGATACTTGTTGTTTTAGGTACTCAAGATAAACAGTTTCCAAGATTATTGGAGGCTGTTGATAAAGCTATTAATGATGGAGTAATTAAAGATAAAGTTGTTGTACAAGCTGGTCAGACCAAATATGAATCTAATAATATGGAGATATTTGATTTAGTACCTTCTCCTGAATTTAATAAATTAATGGATGAGGCTGATCTTATTATTACTCATGGTGGAGCTGGTACAATTCTTAATGCAATAAAAAAAGGTAAAAAAATTATAGCTGCAGCAAGACTTGCTGAATATAAAGAACATCATAATGATCATCAAAAACAAATTATTGGAGAGTTTGCTAGTAAAGGATATTTACTTGAGTTAGAAAATTTTGATGAACTAGGTAATTTAATTAAAAAAATAAAGACATTTAAGCCTAAAAAGTTTGTAAGTAATACCAAAAATATGATAAAATTAATTGATGATTATATTAAAGATAGCAATCATACTTCATGGTATCACAAATATAAAGAAGGACTATTATATTTGTTCTTTGGAGGATGTACCACTATTGTTAATATTATCTCTTTTGTGATTCTTAGATTATTACATATAGGTACTTATGTTAGTAATGGACTTGCATGGGTTTTTGCTGTTTTATTTGCTTTTGTTACTAATAAAGTATATGTATTTGAAAGTAGAGGAAAAGGTAAAAAGGAAACTCTTAGAGAAGGATTATCATTCTTTGGATTTAGACTTTTATCTTTATTCTTTGATATGGGAATCATGTTTGTATTAATTGATTTACTTAGTTGTAATGAATTTATTTCTAAAGTTATTGCTAATATATTTGTAATAATTATTAATTATGTTTTTAGTAAATTATTCATTTTTAAAAAATAATGGAGGTACATTATGATAAAGAAGAATAATAAAGGGTTTACCCTTATAGAAATCATTGCAGTTGTTGCATTATTAGGTATTCTTGGTGTTATAGCTATTCCTAGAATTTTTGATATGGTTAATAATAATCGTAATAGTGTTTATATTCAGGATGCTATAAGATTAATTGCTAAAGCTCAGTTTACGATGAATGAAAAAAGTGTAAAAATTGAGAAACCTGATAATGATGAAGTAATTGTTTTCAGTATGAAATACTTAAGTACTAGCGATTTTCAAAATCCACCTAATGGAGGAACGTATCTTACTGAATCTTCTTTTGTATTAGTTAAAAATATAAATGGTGAATATGTTTATTCGGCAATGTTAGTTGAACAAACTAAAAAAGGTTATTATATGGGGGTGGAATTATCCACTGAAAGCGCTTTAAATGCAAAAGATGCAATAAAACATGTAAGACTTTTTAAAGAAGATGAAATTGCGTATTTTGATGAGAGTACTAGTAGTATAAATGGTGGATTGTTCATTAATTCAGCTTTCATAAATGACTTTATTAAGTTGGGTGAAGATGACGATGAAAATGATTGGGAACTTGATGATGATGATATTATTGGTTACTATAACAATGAAGGAGAATCAGAAGAGGATGTTCAAGATACTAATTCTCCTAAAATACAAGCTAAATTTAGTGTTTCTGGATCTTTACAAACAGTATTAAATATTACAGCAAAAGATGCAGACAGTGAAGTAAGTCAATTAAAAGTATTCCTTAAAATATCTCATTCTAAAACAGATTCATATCCTAATGTAGATTCTGATCCTTATGAATATTATGGAAGTGAAAATGTATATACTAAAAATATTAATTTTGCTGATTATGGTTTTTCATATACTAATAGAGAAACTGCTTATGTTTATATTGCAGTTGCTGATGATACCGGTAATGTTACTCATAAGAAATTATCATATGATGTTCATGAAAATGAAAAACCAAATATTATTGATTATAAAATAACCAATATACCTGGTAATGCACAAAATATGCCTAAGGCTAGAGTTTACTTAGATGTTAAAGATGATATGGATGCTAAAGGTGATTTACAGGTTTGCTTTACTCAGAGTGTTACTGCTAATGCAGCTTCTTGTTCTAACTATAAAAGCTACGCATCTTATTTTGGTACATCTGGTTACTATGATTATACTTTTAAAGATGACAATGGTAATGATATAACTATTCCTGATGGTTCTAGCCATGATTTAAAAGTATTTGTTCGTGATAGTATGGGATTAAATTCTAATAGTATTGTTACATATAGTATATATAAGAATAATCCTCCAGTAATTAATAGTTTTAGTTTTAATAAGAAGTGTTATGTAGATAGTTCTGGATCTTGTGTTAATAATAAGTATTCTTTAACAGTAGGAATTAATATTTCAATAGATGAGGACTTATCTTCAAATGATAAAGTAAATATTGAATTTTATCAATTAGATGCACAAGGTAGAAAAAAGTTACCAATATCAACAAATTATGAACGTATCATTAGTAATGGTCAGGAATATATTTTTGATGGAGATTATGATGGTGTATCAAGAAAGCTATATGTAGAAGTTACTGATGAATATGGAGCAAAAACAACAAGTGATTTGGTATTGGATCATGTATATAAAGATCAACCTCCAACTATTTCATTAATTACAGAAGGGTCAACAGAAGTACCATTTATTACAAGTTTAGTTGCTCCTTGTAGTGGCGCTTCTTCATGTACTGATTCTAGTTATGGTGGTAATTATAAGACAAAACTTAACTTTAATCTTGATGATGATATAACTGATGTTAATGATATAAAAGTATGTGTTTCTGAAACTGAAAATGATTGTTCTGAAAGTAATAAGAACTCAAATAACTTTGTTAAATATTCAGCATTTAGTAGTTCTTATGAATTTGAGCCAAATTCTGATTTAGGAGAAATGATATATAACGGTGATGAAAAAAGTTTGTATTTTGCAGCTGTAGATGGAAAGGGTAATTGGATAGGATATAATAATTATCAGCCTATTACTTATAAAGTATATAAAAATCAAAAACCTAAAGTATCTGGTAATTATACTGTTTCTTCTGTTAGTGATAAAAATATTTATGCTATTAAAGTAAATTTAGAAAACTTAAATATAGTTGATGATTTTAATGATTATCAAGCTAAATTCTGTTATACTGCTGGAAATGAAGCGGAGCAATGTTCTGATTATAAGGATTATTCTGCATTAGCAGATGAACTATCGACATATTATGAATTAATGGGTGCTGATGGAAAGCATGTTCGTCATTTGGGTCAAGATGTTAGTTTTAAAATTAAAATAAAAGATAATTATAATGATTCTTGTGTAACAAGTGATAATCCAGAATATGAATTATATCAGGATCAGGTTCCAGTTATTAAATCTTCATCTGTTGTTAGTTCAACAGAAGATTATGAAAATTTTATTTTCTATCTTTCTTTTGAGGTTGTTGATTATGAGGATGAATATTCTGTTTGTGTTTCAAATAATAGTAGTTGTTCAGGTGGGCAATTTTTAGAAGATGTTTTTACAGGATTAAATAGTGCTTCAGATGGTACTGATAATAATAATGAAACTCCGGGTGTTACTGTTAATGGAAGTGATACATTAGGATGGAGTTCAACATATCAAGATCCTGATAATAATAAAACATTTTACTTAGTAGTAAAAGATTCATATGATAATGTTGTTAATAAAGAATTGCATTATACTACTTATAAATTATGTTCTAATCCTGATTATATGATAGATACAGGAGAAGAACCAACTTATACTATAAAGACGGGACAAGCTATTTCTCCTGCTTATTGTGGAGGAAAATGTTATCATAACATTACTGATCGTAGTGGAAATAATGTTACAAATACTATATTTGGATTATATGAAAAGAAAACTAATTTTATGGATACTCTTGTAGGTGATGAAACTTCAAGTAATAAATGTAGTGTTTCTGAAGAAACATCATTATATTGTGATTATGTTGATTGTTTTGATACTGGACATGATACTAATTCAAATCTTATTTCATTGAATTTAGAAGAACCAACTACAAAATGGTATTATTCTAATACTCATGTTAAGAGAAAAGTTTTGAAACCTTATTGTGAGAATTTGGACGGAGAATCATATTTTTCTCCATATGATGTGAGATGTGAGTCAGCTGGGGTTTCATATTGTGCAGATTATGCTAATACTGCTTGTCAGGATGATATAAATCAATACAATAATGCACTTCAAACATATGAACAAAATGCTATTACAAATATGAAGCAGGAATTGGTTTTAAAATTTGCTTCATTGCAAGACACTATTTATATGTGTGCTCCTTATTCTTATCATATTGATGATGAAATTGTAACTAATGGTAAATCAGCATGGTTAAATTACTATGAGAATTATTGTAATTCTAATTCTGGTAATTCACCTGAAATTTGTAATGCTATTTCTCATAAAACAGAATGTGATGCATTGGAAGATGAAGTTGATAATAATGATGTTACTTTTAAAACAAATAGACAAAGTATTATTGCTGATTATGCTTCTCATAATCCTCCACCTGTTGAAAGTGACTGTTATGATACTAAACTTCAACAATGTAATTCTTTCTATAGTTTCTGTTCTGCAAACTTAACTACTTACCAAAAAGAAGTTAGTTGTAGTGATAAACATGATTTGGGACCTTATTATTGTAAGATAGATGATTATACTAGAGGAATATGCAAGCAAAATAATTGTACTGAAGGTTCTACAGGATGTGTAAAGGTTTGTTATAAAACATATGACTGTACATCGCAATATGAAATGAGACCAGTTACATTTACATGTAATGGATATTATAAAACTTATAAGTCTACTAAGGTTGGGGATAATATTATATTGCAAGAGACACCTCTTCGTGTATGTCCTGATTTTATGGAGGCATATCCTAGTTTTTATAACTTTGATGGAAGTAGTAATAATCCATTTATTAAGTTTAATTCAGATGAAATAGGGGTGATGCAAGTTGAAGGATAACAAATTAACTCCAGAGAAGAAAAAAAGACTTATTTTGATAACTATTTGTGTTATTGCATTTATTATTATAATATTATTTATATTTAAGCTTGCAATTACTAATTCAAGCAAGAATAAAACAGATGTTAATAATATATCTAAAATGAAAGGTGTATATAGAAATACAGATATTCTTGAGTTGAATAGTCAATCGTTTGGTAGAGCTTGTACTTCTGATGGTCAAGTATGTGTTGATGGTATGGATATTACTTTTGATGGTAATAAAGGGCTAATTAATTATAAAATTGTTAATGGCTGTAAAAAATTTTGTGAAAATGAAGAAATGAAGCAATGTTCTAGTAATAGTGATTGTTCAGAAGGAAACTGCTCATATAAATATTATTGTGGTGATACAATTCCTGCTGGAAAAGTACGTGTGGAATTAGGTGGTTATAAACTTGTTTTCCCTTACAGCAGTTTATCTATTGGTCAAACCTATAGTGGTTTATATGGTTATGATGATTATGATTTTTCTTTCGAGACTATTGATGAGTATGAGGTTTATCATATAGGTACTGGTGATTCTGCTACTATGTATGAAGATATGAATAATAGTGCGAGAGATTCAATTGTCGTAAATTAAAATGAAAAGGTATTGTCAAATACCTTTTTTTTATTGTCTTTTTATGACAAATAGACATTTATTTGTTAAAATTATAATAGGTGATACTATGAACGTTCGTAAATTATCATATATGTTTTTAAGTATTGGTCTAATTCTTATTATTTCTGGAGGTTTTTCTTCATTTCTAATTAATCTTAGAGAAGATCATCAACAAGTACTTAGAAGAATGGATGATGTTTCATCTATTTTTGAAAAATTTAGTACAAATACATCAATTTTTGAAGAATATAGAGATGAATTATATACAGAAGTATTAGGTAATGTTTACTATGATACTATGTATAAAAAAGATAATGATGTAAAAGACAAATTATATGAATATGAAGATATTGTTAATGAAGTAAGTGATAGTACTAAAGAATTAGATTCTTTGTGTGGTAATGCATATTATCCTGATAGTGAAGTTAATAATATGTGTATGAACTATAAGAGTATCTATGAGCAAGTTGTTAATTATTATGTTACTGATATTAATACATATAATGAAAATGTTACAAAATATAATGATTATCAAGATGTAATTAATTCTGATTTAAAAGTAAAGAAAATTACAACTAATTATAAATATATTGATTACAATAATGATAAAGTATTTGATGGCAAGGAGTAGGCTATGTTTAAGAAAAAGAAAAGTACATATAAATGGCCTCTAAAACGTAAGATTGTTGCTTGTATATGTTGTTTATATATCTTTTTCTTTTCTGGTTTTTTATTTCTATTCTATGGGCCTATTACTAGTTTTAAAGAGTTTTGGATTACTAGTGCGATGACAACTATGTCTCATCAATATTTAGCTACATGGATATATAGTGATGATTATATTCAGAAAGTATTATCTAAGAATAAAGTTGTTGAAATTGATGAAGTAAGTGATCCTAGCAAGATTAAATTTAGGCAGTATTCTTCTACTATATATAGAAATCAATATGAGAAAGAAATATTAACTCATGAAAAGGATGATGTATATAAACTAATTCCAATTAGTGGTTCGGGATATCAAGGTTATGTAGTAGCTATTTATGATCCTTCTCGAATTCATATTGCTACAACTGCATATCTTAGAGAAAGAGGAGAATCTATTTTAACGGTTAGTAAAAGAGAAAATGCTATTGTTGCAATGAATGCTGGTGGTTTTTATGATCCAGATTGGAATAGTAATGGAGCATTACCTCATGGTACTGTCATATCTTATGGTAAAGTAGTAAGTGACTTTATTGATGCAGGCTATGGTGGTGGCTTTATTGGATTTACTAAAGATGATAAATTTATTCTTGGAAACATGTCAAAAGAAGAAGCTTTAGCGATGGGATATAGAGATGCTATTGAATTTGGCCCTTATTTGATTGTCAATGGAAAAAGAAGCTTCTTTAAAGGAAATGGTGGATGGGGTATAGCTCCTCGTTCAGCAATAGGGCAAAGACAAGATGGAATTGTATTATTTGTTGTTATTAATGGTCGTTCAGCAAGTAGTTTGGGTGCTGATATGATTGATTTATGTGATATTATGGAAAACTATGGGGCAATTAATGCGGCTAATTTAGATGGAGGAAGTTCATCTGAACTTGTAATAAATAATAAGATAGTTAATAGTCCTGTAGCCGGGGGAGATAATGGTTTAAGAGATATGTCTACATTTTGGGTAGTAGTATAGTAAAGGAGGAGTCATCATGTTTTTAGCTATAGCATCTACTTGTAGTGATCCAGCAATGGCATCGCTTTTATCAATAGTTAAAAAGATTTTGTCTTTATTACAAATTATTGGACCAATACTTGCTATTATTATGGGTTCTGTTCATTTAACTATGCTTGTTAAAGACCCTGATGATAAAAAGAGAATACCTAAAATAAGAAACTGTGCAATTGCTTTAGTGGTAATGTTTATGGTACCTGTTATTGTTAATGCTTTTTTTGGAATGTTAGATAACTCTACAGAAATAAGTAGTTGTTGGAATAATTCTTCCTCAAATGTTAATAATGGTGGAGGTACTTATCAAGACCCATATTCTGGAGAGGGTAGAGGAAATAATTATATTGTTACTGATCCGAGTGAGTATGGAAAAGGCATAAAAAAAAACGGTGATGGAAATAATTCCCGCAATAATGGGAATGGTACTGGAGATAGACGAGGAACAGGTAATAGTAGCTCCAATAGAGTAGTTTTTATTGGTGATAGTAGAACTGTTCAAATGTATGCTTATTTAAATGGTACATGGTCTGGAGCAAATTATTCTAGTGGTGGAGTTCATGAGGTTGGAAATGATATATATGTAGCAGAGGGTTCTATGGGACTTAATTGGATGAAAAG
This sequence comes from uncultured Caryophanales bacterium, assembly GCA_947302515.1. Next base: position 6,592 of record CAMYVT010000009.1, on the reverse strand, counting down.
TACTGGTATTCCTGCTGCTAAAGGGTATTTTGGTTCCGGTACAGCTATTGTTATTTTAATGGGTGTTAATGATTTAAGTAATGCTAGTAATTATATTAATTATGTTAATTCAAATGCTTCTAGTTGGAAGAGTAATGGAAGTTCTTTGTATTTTGTGTCTGTTAATCCATGTAATGGTAGTTATAGTCATTTAAATTCTAATATTCAAACATTTAATAGAATTGTTAAAAATGGCTTAAGAGGTAATGTTGGGTGGATAGATACTTATAGTCAGATGTATAAAGTGGGATTTAATACAACTGATGGTTTACACTATGATAAATCAACGTATCAGACTATTTATAATTATATAAAAAGTAAGGTGTAGGTCTTGTACTTACACTTTTATTTTGATATAATTTCTAAGATGGAGTGTTTAATATGGCAAAAGGAAAAAGTGACAAATTTTTATTCATAGATGACAAGAACTCTGATTTATTAAACGATAAAAAGAAGTCAAAGCGTACTAAGAAAACAGCTAAAAATGAAGATACTTCTGAAAAGAAAAATACTAAGAAAAAGAAAAAGTCTCATTATTATGGACCAATTGAATTTTCTTTTAATTTTATTAGTTTAGTTGTTGTTATATGTATTGGTCTTTATTTTGGAGGAAGAAGTTTTTATTACTATAGTCTACAAAATCAAAAGACTCGTGAAACTGCTATGACTTTAAATGGACTAGTATTAAGTAGTAATAAACTAGTAAAAGATGAAACAGAAGGATTACATCAAGATGAAACTGGTTATTACTTTAAAGGTAATATTACTAATAATTATGTCTGGTTTGCAAACAGAATGTTTCGTGTAATGAGAGTTAACAATGATGATACAGTTAAATTGGTTACAGATGATTTAGTAGCTTCTTTTATGTGGGGAGAAAATATTGAATATGATTCATCTAATGTACGTGTATGGTTAACTGATATTGAAAAAAATAATCTTTCTGGTGTTTATTATAAAACAATTCCATCTCAAGATAGATTTATAGTTAAAACTAAATATACTATTGATAAAATGGTAGATTCTAAAGTTGAAAAGGGTGATATTACTTTAGAAGATGATGTTGTATCTATCTCTCTAGGTGATTATATTGATGCTGGAGGAAAGAATAGTTATTTAAATAATGGAAAACTATATTACATTCTTGGTTATAATAGTGATGATGAAAATTTGTATATAGAAGAAGATGGAAGCATTACTAGTTGTGATACTATGGATGGTTATGGAATACGTGGAGTATTTACAATGAGTAAGAATATTCCAGTATCTCAAGGAGATGGAACTAAAAATAATCCTTATGTTATTGATCAAGGTTCTGATGTTAACTATGTAGATAGTTATGTAAAAATGGGTGAAGATACATGGAAAGTATTTGAAGATAACAAAGGTGTTCTTAAAATGTATTTAAATGGATATATTAAAATTAATGGACAAGAACTTGTTCGTAGTTACAGTGATGATAGTAGTAGACTTGATTATTTTGCTAAAGATAATATAGGATTCTATTTATATAATGAATATATTAATGGATTAAGTTATCAAAAACATATTGTTAAAAATAAATATCCTTATGGGGAATTAAGCGCAGAAGTTGGATATAAATATGAAAATGTTTATTCTGAAACTTATGATGATCGTATAGGTTTATTAAATATATTTGATTATGTTTCTAATAATGATTTAAATAACTTTTTCCGTGATAATACAGGAGCTCAAATGAGTACTAGTCAGTATTCAGTTGATGCTAATGGATTACTTGAGGAGTTTGATGTAACAGAAGCAAAACATGTTGTACCTGTTATATCTATTAAGAGTAGCTCTATTAAAAGTGGTAATGGACGTATTGATAATCCTTATGTAGTGGAGTGATGATGGTGAAAAAGAGAAAAAAAGCAAAGAAAAAAGTACATTTAAAGATTAGTTTCTTTACAATTCTTGTATTTTTAATGGATATTTGTGTTATTGCTGGATTATATGTAATTCATACTGAAGAGTTTAAGACTTTTTGGATTCCATCAGCAATGACTACAATGACTCATAAGTATTTAGCTTATACTTTATATGATGAAGATACTGTTAATCGTATTATGAGTGAAAATTATATTGAACAAAGTACTGAAGAAGTTAATCTAGATGATATTGTTGTAAATAATGGTGATTTATTTACTAAGAGATATACTAATAAGTATGATAAAGAAATATTTACTAAGACTCCAGGAAATGATGTATATAAATTAATTAGAATTAATGAAAATAAATATAAAGGTTGGTTAACTGTTATTTATGATCCATCTGATGTAGAACTTGCTGTAAGTAGTAAATTAGGAAGAGCAGGACAGTCTGTTAATACTTTGGTTCGTGATAATAATGGATTAGTTGGTATTAATGGTGGCGGTTTTGAAGATTTAGATGGTTGGGGTAATGGTTCTATACCTTATGGTGCTATTATTAAGAATGGTACTCTTGTTTGGGAACATTCTGGAGGTTCTGGAGGATTAATTGGTTTTAATAAAGATCATAAGATGGTACTTACTTATAAAACTCCAGAAGAAGCAATAGCTGATGGAATGGTAGATGCAGTAGATTTTGGACCTTTCTTAATAGTAAATGGAAATGTTTCTAAGATTCATGGTGATGGTGGATGGGGAACAGCTCCTAGAAGTATTATTGCTCAAAGAAAAGATGGTGTTGTATTATTCTTAATTATAGATGGTAGAATGCCTGGATATAGTATTGGTGCTACAATGAATGATGTTATAGAAATTCTAATGCGTTATAAGGCTTATAATGCAGCAAATCTAGATGGTGGTGCTTCAACTACAATGAGTGTTAATGGTAGTTTATGGAATAATCCATATGCTGGAGGAGAATATGGTGGAAGAACTGTATCTAATGCATGGATTGTTACTAATAAACAAAATAAAGCTGTTACTAATCCAAATAAAAATGATTATTAAAAGTAGATATTATCTACTTTTTTTGTTATAATTGTGGCAATTGGTGATGTAGTATGAGGAAATTTGTTATTGCAGATATTCATGGAAATGGAGATATATATGATACTATAATTAGTTATCTTGAAAATATAAATGAGACTGAAGAAGTAGAATTATATATTAATGGTGATTTAATAGATAGAGGACTTGATTCTTTTAGAGTATTAATGGATGTTAAAGAAAGAATTGAAGGTAAAGGAAATATTAAGATTCATTATTTAGGTGGTAATCATGAATTGATGATGTATAATGCTTTGAGAAAGAGAAAACCTGGTAAGTCAATAAATCATTGGTGTGACTGGATGAATAATGGTGGATGGCTTATTGAAGGAGAATTGGACTGTCGTGATGATGGGGAAGAATTGTGCGATTCTTTTAGAGATTTTATGGGTGAATTAAAAATATATCATATTTTTGATGAAAAAATTAAGGATAATAATTTATTACTTGTCCATGCTCAAGCGCCTTTGGAAGTATTAGAAAAAGCAGATATGAGAATTAAAGATAATAATTCAGCAATTAATCGTGCAGTATGGACCAGAAAAGAAGAACGTGAAGTATTATTTTTCGGTGTTGGACGTCTTTTGGGTTTAAATAGAATTGGTTTAGATGGTTATTTTTCAGTAATAGGACATACTCCAGTTAAAGATAAAAATGGTTTTATTATTTATCAAAAAGAAAATTATATTAATATAGATGGTGGTTGTGCTGCATATGCAGTTGGTAGATTTGAATATGATCATGTTCCATTATTAGAAATAAAAGATAATTATTTAGAAATATTAGTATTTAATCACAATAATGAAATAATGAGAGGATTCTATTATGATGGGGATTTGATTAATATGAATAATGAGGATTTAGAGCAAAGAAGAGTACATTTAAATTCAAAATATGATGGGCAGGCAAAAGTCTATCAAAAAGAGATAAAAGAAATAATGGATATATTGTAAAGAATACATATTTAGATATGTGTTTTTTTATTTATATGTTATAATTACTATAGAATAGGGAGTTGAGAATATGGGACTTGTAGAACCGTATCGAGGAAGATATTATAGTGCATCTTCCGCTTTAGAATATTTAGATATTAATACTATTTTTAGTGGATGTAATTCTGTAGAGCAAGAAGCAAATATCTTAAGTGATTATGCGGGTGATTTAACTGATATTTCTTCAACTCTAGGGCCAAAAGAATTATCTCTAGATGGAGAAACAGTAGGTCCTTTATTTGAGGAGTGTTCTACAGGAATAGTTGGAACAGAAAACACTATAGTTAATTTAACTACTCAAATAAGAGAACTTGCTGAGGTACAATATAATGAAATTCAAAATCGATTGAATAGTGGTGCTCAAGCTAGGGATGAGGCTGAATGTAGAAGAAGGGAGAGCATGAATAATGAAGGATAAATTTTTACCTGTTGGAAGTGTGGTTCTCTTAAAAGAAGCTACGAGGCCTATTGTTATTATTGGATACATGATTGTTGAAGATAATTCAGATAAGATATGGGATTATTTGGGATGTGCTTATCCTATTGGAGTCGTGGATAGCAGTAAAAATTTACTTTTTCAAAGAGAACAAATTGATAATGTTTTATTTACTGGATATCAAGATGAAGAAGGTAAAAAGTTTATAGAAGATATTGAGAAAATGGGGAATAATTAATGTCAGGTAGTAGTTCTTTCTCATTAAATTATCCTGTAGTAGAAGAAGCAGTATCATCATCAAATAATCTTATTAAAAATATTAATCAATTATCTGAAACAATTAGAAGCTATACTAATCAAATAGTTAGTGCGAGAGGTTTTTCAGAGTATGTCGGTGGAATTTCTGTCGACACTTTTTCTGGTTTAGTAAATGAATGTAGTACTGCTATTAGTACTACTGTTCTCATAATAAGAAACACTGAAGTACAACTATTAGCTTATTCAGAAAACGAAAGTGATATAAGAAGTTTCTTAGATGGATTAAGTAATAAAGAGTTTAATGAGTTGAATTTAACTCCTTTAGACAAATATATTTCTGTTGATATGAGAATTGGCAGAGCTTTTACAGGCCTTTTTGCATCTGCTGGTGCGTTTGCAATAGGTGCAGTTGAAGGTGGATTGGAATTTTTAGAAACTGGAGCTGATTTACTTGTATTAGGTGCTGGTATGAGTGGATCACTTATTGCAAGTCTATTTGATACTGAATATTCTTCAAAAATAATGGAAGATACAAGAGCTTTTGTTTCTGTTAATAGAGTGGAAAGTGCATTTAATGATTTTTATGAAAATGATTCTTTGGGACAAAGTATTGTAAATAATGCCTACAATTTTGAATTGTGTAGAAGTGTAGGAGTTGGAGTGGGCTATTCTTCTGCTCTTATTGGAACTTCAATGTTGACTGGTGGGCTTGCTGCTGGTGGAGGAATTGCTAGTATTGGACAAGCTGGAACTGTAACTGTTGGAAGAATTGCTGCAACTGCAGGTATTATGGGATTTTCAAGAGGAACAGAAGATGCTTGGAATGATGGTGCTACTACAGGTGATGGATTGTTATATGGTGCTGCTAATGCAGGATGGGAAGCTACTCAATGGGCAATTGGTGCAAGAATCAATCAATTTGGTGGATTTGGAGATCAAATTGCTAAGACTGTTGGAGGTAATGCTGCTCAAGGAATTGCAAGTAGGGCGGCATTAGATACTGTTGATTCTGGAGTTGAAGGTTTTGTTCAGCCAGCTTTAACAATGTTATATAGAGACTATGGTGGTGGCAGTTTTCAAGAAAACTATAGTAGGGCGTTTGAGGCGTCAGGTGGTTGGGAAAATGTTAAATCACAGGCTATTCTCGGTGGAGTAATGTCTCTTGGATCAGAACTTGGAGATTTACGTGGTGTACTAGAATCTGCAAATGAATCTAGTGGTACAATTAGTTCAATTAATACAGATAGTACAGTGCATTTTGTTACAGAAGAACGTTTTGCGCCTACAAGCTTAGGTGATGCAATTGTAGATTTAGATAGTTTTAGTAGTGCAGTTGATATAAATATTGTTAGACCAGATGTTGATGCAAGAGTAGATGCTTCAGGTGCACAGGTTGTGGAGGGAGCCACTGACTATAAGGTAGAAGTAGGACAAAGCTCCGGAGGAGCAAAACAAATTAATACAGGAGCAAATCAGACATTAAAGAATGCTGATGCTAGGCTAGAAGCAGCAAATGCTGCTGAAACAGCATTAGATGCAAGAACTGCTGGAGCTTCAAGACAAGTGGTTGATTCAGGCAGGATGAATTCAAATGCTGATGTTAATAGAGTGAATACAACGTCTGGTGATACAATATTAAGAGCAGCAGGTGCTGCTGAAGAAGCAATAGATGCAATTAATAGAGATGTTACAAGAGTTGATCCATCTGCAAGAATAGAGGCGAGCGGAAGACCAGAAGCAGAATTACGTTCAAAGCCGGAAGCAGATGTACAAAGAGTAGATACAACAACAAGAACAAATGTAGAAGCAAGAGCGGATACTGGAAGAGTAGAAACAAGTGCGAAACCAGAAGCAGATGTACAAAGAGTAGA
>CAMYVT010000008.1 GCA_947302515.1 uncultured Caryophanales bacterium | reverse complement strand
AACTTTACTTTAATTAGTGAAGGTTGGTTAAGAAATGAACAAACTTATGGTGATTCTGTTACTTTAAGAGTTCGTTTACATGCATTAATAGTTGGTGATAATGCTAAGTATTTTGATGTCAAAGATTATGTTTCTTTAGAGACTTATTTATCATCTTTACTAATTCAAAATGGTAAGAAATATCAAATTGTTAATATTAACTTAAGTGATATTGATGATGATTTTGCCAAAGTATTAACTAAGATTTATTCTAGATTAGTATTTGATTTTGCTAAAGGATTAAAGAATAGAGGTAGTATTCCTTTCCATATTATTTTGGAAGAGGCTCATAGATATATTCAAGCTGATCATGATAGATTCTTATTTGGTTATAATGTATTTGAAAGAATTGCTAAGGAAGGTCGTAAATATGGTGTTATTTTAGGTATTATTACTCAAAGACCTGTTGAACTTTCAGATAATGTTATTTCTCAATGTACTAATTTCTTAATATTTAAGATTAACCACCCTATGGATATTAAATATATTAGGGAAATGGTTCCGCATATTACAGATGAAATTATTGAAAAACAAAAATCATTACAACCTGGTACTTGCTTAGGATTTGGTTTAGGTTTTAGAATTCCATTAATAATAAAAATGTTAATGCCTGATCCTTCACCATTATCTGGTAACTGTGATGTTGTTAATATATGGTGTGGTGGTGCTAAAGCTGCACCTACTGCAAATACAGCACCTGCTGTTACTTCAACACCTGATGTTCCTGAAGAGACTTCAGCAAAAAAAGAAAGTACTCCTGAGGTACCAGATACTACTGGATTTGGAGCTGATGTTGCTATTCCAGAATTGGTTATAAAAGAAGAAGAAAAACCTGATGCTGTTGAAGAACAAAATGATGCTATGGTTAATGAAGTTATAAATGAAGTAGATCCTGAGGATGAAGATGTTGCTGATGGTTCTACATCTATTCAAAATTATGAAGGACTTAACGTTAATGGTCCTAGTGAAGCAACTTTTATGGGTATAGTTCCTGAATCTAATAATGGTGTTATTGATGATTATGGTGGTGAAATATTAACTGAGAATAGTGAATCTTCTGGAGGAACATTCTTCCAGAATCCGCCTGCTAAATCTCCTGCATTTTCAGAAGCAACTGTTGATAAGATTGAGCATAGTCAACCAGAAATTCCATCACTTGATAGTGCCCCAGAAATTGCAGAATCATCTGAGGCTTCTAATGGTATGACTGAAGGTGTACCTGATTTGGTTAGATTAACACCAGAAGAAAGTTAATTATTCTGAATAAAATAGTGATTAATCACTATTTTTTCTTTGTCTCATATTGTTTTTTTGTTATAATAAGTCATAGGTGATATTATGTTTGAAAGTTTAGGAGATCGTTTACAAAATGCCCTACATAAAATTAAGGGTTATGGAAAAATTACTGAAGATAATATTTCTGATATGATGAGAGAAATACGTCTTGCTTTACTTGAAGCAGATGTTAACTATAAAGTTGTAAAAGAATTTACTAATACTGTTAAAGAAAAAGCTTTAGGTGAAGAAGTGGCTTCAAGTATTAATCCTGGAGACTTATTTGTTAAAATTGTTAAAGATGAATTAACTGAACTATTGGGAGGAGAAAGTGAACCTCTTAATTTGAAAGGTGATCCTGCATTATTGATGCTTGTGGGTTTACAAGGTTCTGGTAAAACTACTACTGCTGGAAAGCTTGCTAATTTCTTAAGAAAAAAGCATAGTAAAAAGCCTTTACTTGTTGCTTGTGATGTTTATAGACCTGCTGCCATTGATCAGTTAAAACAATTGGGCAAACAATTAAATATTGAAGTATATGAAGAGGGTAAAAAAGATCCTGTTGAAATTGCTAAAAATGCAATAGAGTATGCTAAGGAGAATAAATATGATTATGTATTAATAGATACTGCTGGTAGACTTCATGTTGATGAAGAATTAATGGATGAGTTGGATAATATTAGAGAAAAGGTTAAACCTGATGAAATATTATTAGTAATTGATTCTATGATGGGTCAAGATGCTATTAATGTTATTACTGGATTTCATGATAAGTTACCACTTACTGGAGTAATCCTTACTAAACTAGATGGAGATACTCGTGGTGGTGTAGCTTTATCTGTTAGACATCTAACTAATGTACCAATTAAGTTTATTGGTGTTTCTGAAAAATTAGATGGACTTGATTCATTTGATCCAGAAAGAATGGCTGGTAGAATTTTAGGAATGGGAGATATTATATCTCTTGTTGAAAAGGCATCTGAATCTATCGATGAAGATGAAGCTAAAAAGACTGCTAAGAGAATGCAACAAGGTAAATATGATTTAGAAGACTTTTTATCTACTATGAAACAAATGAAAAAGCTTGGACCATTAGAGAATTTAATTAAAATGATTCCTGGAGCTAAAAAAATGGGTCTTACTGATGTAAAAATAGATCCTAAGCAAATGGCTCATATAGAAGCAATAGTTCTTTCAATGACACCTAAAGAGAGAAGAAATCCTGAAATAATAAAAGCCAGTAGGAAGACTCGTATTGCTAAAGGATCTGGTACTTCTGTACAAGAAGTTAATAAATTATTACAGCAATTTGAACAAATGAAAAAGATGATGAAACAAGTTACTAATGGTAATATGAAATTACCTTTCTAGGAGGGTTTATGAATATAAATGATTTAAAGTTATATGGGGATGAATTAACAGAACCATTATTGGTTTTGTTTAAAAAGACTGGTAATAAATCTATTAGTGGTTATTTGGGTGAAGAATTTAATGATTTATTATTTGATGATGATGGTAAAATACATTTTTCAACAATTAAAAATGCTGATGGTATGAAGATAGATTCTCATGTTGTTTTATTAGATAATAGTATCTTGATAAAACAAACTCAAAAAGGTAATTATTCTTCTTCTTACAGATTATATTCATGGGATATAGATAATGATAGATACACATATATATCTTTTGACAACCCGATTGCTTTAAATCGTTATTATGATACTATTAAAAGATTTGATATTAGTTTATGCGGTGAAGATATCTCTTCTTTATTTCAAGAAATGGGTCTTACTTTTGAAAGCATTAATCAGATTTTACTTAATCAAAGTATTGATCCTATGGAAGTATTATTTGATGAAGATAATAAACCATTAAAAATATAAGATGCTTAAGCATCTTTTTTACTTGTAAATAATATTTGTAAATATTTTGTGTCTAATTGTGTCAGTTTACTTGATAATTTACAATATGTGTTTTATTGTAATAATAGGGAGTGTGATACGAATGATCTATCCATCTATCGACAAATTACTTAATATCGTTAACTCTAAATATGAATTGGTACATATTGCGGCGAGGAGAAGTAAGCAAATTGCTAAAGAAGGATATTTACAAATGCCTGAGTCCGACTACAAATGTAAAAAGAATATTGGGAGAGCCCTTGAGGAGGTTTCTGAAGGCCTAATCGAGGTAAAAAAATGAGGTTATTAATCCTCATTTTTTTATGGTATACTTTAATTAGGTGAGGTTATGAAAATCTTGAAATATAAAAAGAAAGCTAATGGTAAATATAGCATCTTCTTAGATGATGGTAGAGAATTTGTCTATTATGAAGATGTTATTTTAAAATATAATTTATTATTAAAAAAAGAAATAGAAGAAAAAGATTTGATTGAAATACATAATGCTAATTTAGAATATGATGTATATTATGTTGCTTTAAATAGTATTAAATCAAGATACAAAAGTATATATGAATTAAGAGGTGTATTATTAAAAAAAGAATATCCTAAGGAAATGATTGATAAAGCTATTGATAAATTAATTAATCAGAAATATTTAGATGATAGAGGTTTTGCTAAAAGCTTTATCTATAATCAAATGATTACAACTAGTCATGGACCAAATCGTATTCGTAAAGAGTTATTGCAAAGAAAAGTTGATTCTAAAATAATAGATGAGGAAATATTAGTTTTTACAGAAGAAGAACAGATTGAAAAAATAAAGAAGATTATTGATAAAGCTCTTAAAAGTAATAATTCTAAGGGTGGAGTTGTTTTAAAACAAAAAATATATAATGACTTAATTAATCAAGGATATGATTCTTTTGTTATTAATAGAATAATTAATAATTATGATTTTAGTGTTGATAAGAATATTGCAAAAAAAGAATATGAAAAACTATATAGAAAATATAGTAAGAAATATGAAGGTTATGAACTTACTAATAAGATAAGAGAAAAGATGTTTCAGAAAGGATTATACTATGAAGAAGAATAAATGGATTATAATTTTTATTTTTGCTTTTTCTTTGTTTTTAATGTCTTTCTTTAGAATTGATCCCGATTATTTATGGCATATAAAAGCAGGAGAATACATGTTTAAAAATGGTATTCTTACACATGATGTTTTTTCTTGGAGTGTTAATGGATACTATTGGATGTCTCATGAATGGTTATTTGAAATAATTATTTATTCATTAAAATGTATTTTTGGTAATTTCCACTTATTGATTTATTGTTTTAGTTGTATATTTCTATTATTATTAACTATCTATTTAGTTAATAAAGAGAGAATGAATAATAATATTTTGTTTTCATTAATATGGATTTCTCTTTCTTTTATTTTTACTTTTGTATTACAAGCTAGACCACATTTTATTAGTTTTTATTTATTATCTCTTACTATTTATTTTTTATATGATTTATATAAGAACGAAGATTCTAAAAAGATATATTTCTTACCTATAATTAGTATTATATGGGCTAATGTTCATGGAGGATCTAGTAATTTACCATACTTGTTATGTGTTATTTTTATGGTTGCTGGTGCTTTTAAATTTAAATTTAATAAGATTGAAGCTATTAGATTGAATAAAAAACAATATACTAAATATTTAATTGTTATGATTTTATGTATGATTGGTGTTTGTATAAATGTTCATGGTTTTAAAATGTTTATTTATCCATATGAAAATATGCTTGATAGTACTATGCTTAATAATATTACTGAATGGCAAAGTACTTCTTTAAATGTATTATCTCATTATGTTTATTATGGTTTATTATTATTTATTATTTGTATATTCTTATTTAGTAAAAAGAAAATTGAATTTATAGATTTTATATTATTAGGGTTTTGTGCTTATTTAGGACTTAAAAGTATACGTTTTTGGTTCTATACATATATAATTATGTCATATGTTGTTTTCTATTATATTCCTAAGAGAAAAGATGATAATGGTATTTCTTTAGCTATATGTATAGTCTCTTGTTTATTAAGTATTCTATTTATTACTAGAAGTTCTAATATTATTAATTATGATAATTATTATTTATTAAATTCAAAGGATATTGTTGTTTTAAAAGAGATAAAACCTCAAAGATTATTTAATATGTATGATTTTGGTGGTGAATTAGTATACCATGATATTTCTGTCTTTATTGATGGAAGAGCTGATTTATATGGGAAACATAATTATAAAGATTATTTAAAAATATCTAATTTAAGAGGTAATTATGAAGAGTTAATATCTAAATATAATTTTGATTATTTATTGGTTGATAAGAAATATCCAATTAATAAATATTTAGGAAAAAATGAAGAATATGAATGTGTTTATTCAAGAGATGAAGTTTTGTTATACAAAAAAAGAACTGCATAGCAGTTCTTTTTATTAACTATTTTCTGTTGAATTTGATGTTGCATTTTCAATTAAACTATCCATGTATTTATCATATGCCTTTTTAAGCGAAGAATCATTCCATTTTATTTCTCCTTCTTCACGTACTTTTATTAATGTTTGATAATACATTGTTGCATCTGAGTTTAATTTTTCATCTTTAAGTTTTTCTTTAATATCATCTGTTACATCTTCTAGTTTAGGTTTGTCTTTTTCTCCTGTCTTTAGAATAATATGATATCCGTATTGAGTTTTTACAGGCTCTTTTGTATATTCATTTTTCTTTAAAGCCTTAACTGAATCTGCAAATTCTTCTACCATTTCTGATGGTTGAAAATATCCTAAATCTCCACCTTTAGAAGAAGTTCCTTCATCTGATGAATTCTTTTTAGCTAGTTTTGCAAAATCTTCACCTTTGTTTAGTTTTTTAATAATATCTTTTGCTTTCTTTAATGCTTTTTCTTCAGCGGCTTGTTTTTCTTCTTCTGTTGCATCACTTGCTACATCTACTGATATTAGAATGTGGCTTGCTTTGATTTCTCCGCTAATATTCTTCTCATAGTATTTATTGATTTCTTTCTCTTCTAAATGATCTTTAATATAATCAGCTACTGCTTGATTTCTCTTATATTCTAGTCTTAGTTTCTCTTTTAGTGCTTCTTCACTTTCAACACCAAAATAACTCTTAATAACATTTAAATATGTTTCTTCGTTATCTCCGTAATATTGCTTTATTTGTGATATTTGATCTTCTACATATTTATCTTCTGATTCAGTTTTTAAATATTTTTCTTTGAATAAACTTGTATCAATCATATCTATAAGAGTAGTAATATTATCTTCTTTTATTTTGTTGTAATATTCTGTTGCTGTTATTTTTTCTTCTTTAGTAGATACTGCTACTTTAGCCCCATTTTTAACTTCTATTTCTTTTCCACAACCTGTTAGTAATAATGTTATAGCAAGTGCTGTACATCCACAGGTTAATAATTTACTTTTTTTCATAATTTTCCTCCCGTACATACTAAATAATAACAAAATTTTTATTATCGTGCAATAATACAATATATAAAAAATACCTATAAGGTATTTTATTTTAATTTATTAAATATTTCATCTAAATCATTTATCTTATCTTTATCATAGACAAAGTCTGCATGATCTTCTGGATATCTAGGAATAAGATGTATATGATAATGTTTTATTTCTTGACCCAATTCATTATTTTGAGCAAGAGTTAATCCTTCACAATTAAGTCTTTCTTTTAGTAATGGATAAAGATTATTTTTTATTACATCTATACTATGAGTAATTATTTCTTCTTTTGTATCCATAATATTAATCATATGTTCTTTAGGTAATACTAATAAATGACCATCTGTAGATGGATTAATATTCATTATTACTTTTATTTGATCATCTTCATAAACTGTTCTTGATGGAATTTCTCCTTTTATTATTTTACAAAATATACAATCTTCCATATTTACCTCCTAATTATTATATTCAAATGTTATTTTGTTTTCTTTTATTAATTCAGTATTTTTATTATTTAATATATCTTCAATTACTTCTTTATTATTATTTAACTCTACAAAGTCTTTTGTTATATTTGATATTTTAATTGATGTTGTTATTTCATTTTTATTTGTAATTGTTATTTCATAATACTTTGGTGTTATATTATTACTTTCTACTTTGTTAATTAGATTATTAATTTCATTTGTAATTGTTTCACTGTTCCAATCATTTATCATTATTTCTTTTTGAATGTAATAGAATTTTAATTCTAAAAGATTATCTTCTTTGATAATTCTTTCTTGAACTTTTTCAGAATAGTCATTTAATTTTGTTACGGAGTTTACTTTACATTTTATTTTTATTTTATTTTGTATCTTTTTTTCAATATCTTTATTTAAATAATCTAATAAAGATTTTCCTTCTATGTAATCTTTTTTATATGTATCTGTTATTTCTTTGTCTTTATAAATCACATAAAAGTACAGATTTTTATTATCTTTTGAACTTATTTTTTTTATATAGGAATTATTTTTATAATATATTGAATTCTTGTTGATATTATTGAGAATATCACTATAATTTGTTTCTATATATTCATCTATTTTTTTGTCTATTTTGGGTTCTAAAATAGTACCTTTTTTTTCACTTATGACTAAGAGTCCGAGTGAGACAATTATTATTAATAGAAAAATACCTCTTCCTACTATTAAGCTGTTTTTACTGTTCATAGTGCTTCACCTATGCTTATTTTACATTATTCTATAATCTTTTGCAATTTTAAGTTAAAAAGTGTAATCTTTTAGAAAATCTATTGTTTTGACAAAAAATGTGTGATACACTTATTAATAGATTAAAGTAGAGTATTAGGTGGTGTTTTTATGAAAATACAGAGAGGAATCGTAAAATATAAAGATCGTAATGATATTGTTTGTACTTATGCATTAACTGATGATGGAAAACAATATTATTTTTTAGACGAGAATGATACTAAAAAATTTACTAATGGTAATCGTATAGCAACAACAGCTTTAGTAGAGGCAGTTGATCCTATGGTTAAAGCAGTTAATGTTGGTATTATTGATCAAAATGGGGCTATTGTAGTTCCTTTTGAAAATCGTTCTATAAGACCAGTTAATGATAATGTTATTGTTGTAGAAAAAGCGGTTCCAACTAGTCAAAATGTTTTAAATGCTATTGAATTAAGAAATGATCCAGCATCTGCAGCTACGTTGGTTTCAACACCAGCTACTATTAAAGATAAATTAAAAGCACAAATGGGTGTAGAGGGTAATTATATTTTTAATGATCAATTCTCTGAAGCTACTGTTTGTGATATTAATGGTACTAATCTAGTTAATGGAGAAAACTATAGTTTCATTAGTATGGCTAATGATAAATTGTATTTAAGTAAAAATACTGCTGATTCACCAATTGCTGAATTCTCATTAACTACTTATGAATTAACTGTTGCTCCTGCTGTAAATACTGAAGCTATTGATGTTAGTAATGCAGTTGTTGATCAAAATGTAGTTGAGGATGCATTAAATGCACCATTAGCTGCAGAAGTTCCTGTAGATGCTATGGCAGCAACTGAAGTACCAGTTGAAGCTACAATTCCTGTTGAAGGAGAAGTAGTTTCTGAAACTGCTCCAGTAGATGCTGTTGCTCCAGTAGAAGGAGAAGTTACTGCCGAGGTACCAATTGATGGTATAGCACCTGTAGAGGGAGAAGTTGTTGCTGAAATACCAGTTGAAGCTACAGTTCCTGTTGAAGGAGAGGTAGTTGCTGAAGCTGCTCCAGTAGATGCTATGGCTACAACTGAGGTACCAGTTGATGGTGTGGCACAAGTAGAAGGTGAAGTAATTGCTGAAACTGCTCCAATTGAAGGAGAAGTTGCTACTGAGGTACCAGTTGATGTTGCTGTTCCAGTAGAAGGAGAAATGGTTGCAGATCAAAATACTGTTGATTTCCCAATAGATAATACCACTCCAGTAGATGCTATAAATAATGAATTTGCTGCTACTGATAATAGTATTTCTGATGATTTAAAAGCTTTCACTAATGGTACTCCATTAGGTGATGAAGAAGGAGAAGCAGTTACTGAAGAGATAGCTTCTGATGAGGTGGCAGAAGAGCCAACAACTGAGGAAGTTACAGAGGTGCCAGAAGAAGAAACTACTGAAGATGAAAAAGAAGCTGAAGAAAAAGAAGCTGAAGAAAATGAGGATCCAACAGATAATGTTCCTGAAGATGTTACAGATGCTGTAGAAGAAGTGGTTGAAGATGATGAAAATACTGTTCCTCCTGTAGTTGAAGAAGATAATAATGTAGTTGTTGATGAAATAGAAGATGAAGGAGATGCTTTGGCTGCTGAAGAAGAAACAGCTGAAGAAGAAACTCCTGTTAATAATGAACCTGTTTCTATTGATGCTGAAACTGTTTTAGCAACAGTTGATAGAAATAATAATGGAATTATTGATAGTGATGAGGTTATGGTTCCTCAAAATAAAAAGTCAGAAGTTAAGGATGAATCTAATACTTTATTAACAGATATCTTTAATGAACCAAAAGAAGAACCTGTATATGAGCATAAAGACTATACTAGTTATGCCCCAGCAACAAGTTATGATAATGATTATAGTTCAGTATTTAGTAATATAAAAACTGATAAAATATATAGTTCTTATGGTTCATTAGATAGTAGAGATAATATTATGTCTGATGTTGCTAAATCTATGACAGATTTAATGAGACAAAATAGAGAGCAAAAGAATACAATTTCTCAATATAAGAGTAAAGTTGATAATCTTGAATCTCAAGCTAGAATGTTAGCTGATAAGATTAAAGATCAATCAATGAGGTATAGTGAATTATCTGATAGACTTAGATCTTTAGATGAAGCAGCTGGAAGACTTGAATCTAGAAATAAAATGCTTGAAAATAAAGTTCATGAACAAGATAGAATTATTGCTTCTCAAGAAAGAGAACTTAAAGGAAAACAAGAGCTTGCTGGTCTTCTTGCAGATGCTAGAAGTTTGTTAGGTAATGATAGTGGTTATAGCTATGATGATGGAGATGGCTACTATAGAAGAGTTGCTTAATTAAAGTAATTAAAGAATTAACTTTTGTTAATTCTTTTTTTTGTTGAAAAAATATGCTAAAATATACTTGATTTTTGTTATTATATTGATAACTAATGGGGTGAAAAGTATGAATAAAGAAGATTTTTCAATGCTAAAAAAAGATATTGTTTACTTTGATAATGGAGCAACTACTTTGAAGGCTAAGTGTGTAATTGATAAAATGAATGAATATTATTTAGATCATACGTCTAATATTCATCGTGGAGATTATGATGCTGCAATTAAAACAAATGAAGAATATGATAATGTACGTAAAGTTATTGGTAATTTTGTTAATGTGGATTCTGATTGTTGTATATATACTAGTGGTGCGACTATGTCTATTAATATGGTTGTATTTGGATATATGAAATATCATTTAAAAAAGGGTGATGAAGTTCTTCTTAATAAAGCTGAACATGCATCAAATGTTCTTCCATGGATTAGATTAAGTGAAGAAATTGGTATTGTTATTAAATATGTTCCACTTGATGATAATCATCATCTTACTCTAGATAATATTAAAAAATGTGTTACTAATAAAACTAAAGTAATAAGTTTAGCTCATATTACTAATGTTATTGGTGATGTTAGAGATGTAGAATCTATTGGTAAATATTGTCATGATAATAATATTTTATTTAATGTTGATGGTGCTCAAAGTGTTCCACATATGAAAGTTGACTTTAAGAAGTGTAATATGGATTTCTTAAGTTTTTCTGGCCATAAAATGTGTGGTCCTACTGGGATAGGAGTTCTTATTAGTAAACGTGAATTATTGGAAGAAATGAAACCTTTATGTTATGGTGGAGGAATGAATTCTTTCTTTGAGGATGATAATTCATATGAATTAAAAGAAATACCTATTCGTTTTGAAGCAGGTACTCCTCCTATAGCAGAAGTAATAGGATTAGGGGAAGCTATTAAGTATTTAATGAATATTGGTATGGATAATATTCATAAACATGAAATTGAACTAAAAAAATATTTACTTGATAAAGTTGGTAATCTATCTAATCTTATTATTTATAATAAAGAAAGTGATAGTGGAATATTTGCATTTAATATTGATGGTGTTTTTGCTCAGGATGTATCTATTTTTCTAAATCATTATAATATATATGTTAGAGCAGGTAATCATTGTGCTAAATTATTGAAGGACGAGATAGGTATTAAAAATACTGTTCGTGTTAGTATGTATTTTTATAATACTTTTGAAGATGTTGATAGATTAGTAGAGGCATTAAACAATAGTAACAAAATATTTGATGTTGTACTGTAGGTGATAATTTGGATAGTAATTTAAAAAGAGAAATAATAATGGATAATTATAATGAACCTTTTCATAAAGGTCTTATAGATGATGATTCATATTGTAAAGTTAATACTAATAGTGAGAGTTGTATTGATAATTTAGACTTTATTATGAAGAAAAAAGGTGATATAATAGAAGACATCCGTTTCGATGGGGAAGCTTGTGCTATTAGTACATCTGTTTCTTCAATATTAATTCGTAAGCTTATTGGTAAAAAAGTTGATGATGCTATTGAGATTCTTACTAATTATAAGCAGATGATTGATGGAAAAGAATATGATGAAGATTTAATGGGAGAGCTAAATGCTTATGATGAAATATATAAGCAACCTAATCGTAAAAATTGTGCTTTGCTACCTGATGTAGCAATTGAAAAATTATTGGGGGAATTGAAAAATGAAAGGTGTTAGTAGAGATATCGATGCAAGTAGATTAAAACTTGCGCAAATTAAATATTTTGATAAGGCTCATAATGGATTGGAAGTTACTAGTATGGATGCATATGCATTCCTTTATGAGATAAATGGTAATTATGTAAATCCATTTAATGTATTTGAAGAATTACCTGTATATAAGAGAGTGCCTTATGCAAATACTACAAGAGATGGAGAAGACTTTGGATCTAAGATTGTACATGTACAAGGTGATATTAAGAATGGACCATGTTATGTAATTGGTTTTACTGCAGTTGAAGATTTATTTAGAAATGAAGATTTAGATATAGAGGTACTAAAAGATTTTATTGTTAATTCAAGAAGATTTTTTATTGATAGACCAGAAATTATGAAATCTTTTGGTGTAAAAGATAAATTCAGATATAGAGAAAAGATAGAATCTGATGAAGAGATGTTACGTCAGTTTACTGAATATATGGATTCTCATAGTATGGGTTATCAATATCAAAAATAAATTATTATGGAAGTTGATAATTAAATAATATAAGATTATTAAAAAATAAAATTCTATTAAGAGTTTTATTTTTTTTGTTATTTTGTTTGCTTGAAAATACTATTTTTGTAGTTTGATTTAGTATTTCCTTTTGATTAATATACACATTGAAAGGAGGTGAGTTATGCTTAATCAAATAGTATTAGTTGGGAGATTAACAAGAGATATTACAGTTAATAAGTATGATAATGGTAAAGTTGCTACTATATCACTTGCTATTCCTAGAAGCTTTAAGAATAGTGATGGTACTTATGATACTGATTTTGTTGATTGTGTTGCTTTTGATGTTGTGGCTGAAAACACAGCAGAATATTGTAATAAAGGAGATATAGTAGGTGTTAAAGGAAGAATTCAATCTCATACAGAAGAAGATGGTGAAGTACATAAAAATATTATTGAAGTTATTGCAGAAAAAGTTACATTTTTATCTAGTAAAAGTAAAGAAACAGATGAATAATCTGTTTCTTTTAGGTTATTCTTGCTTTTATATATTCTTTATTGTACAATTTTTATAGAGGCATAGGAGGTTAATTGTATGGATAATAATCAAAATATTTCTGATAATGAATTAGAGGAAGTAGTAATTCCTAATGAAGAAAATACTCCTGATGATAATCAATTAGATGATGTAGTTCCTTGTGAATTAGTTACTTTTGATAATCAACCTTCAGTTGATTATGATATTATTGATTCTTCTAATGACGGATTTTATGATGATGCGGGTTATACTCCTAGTACTTCAATTGATCAAATGGTAGATATTCAATCTGCTGTAGTAAATAATGAAGAAAATGAACTTGAAGAAGAAGAAATACCAGAAGAAGATAATACTGATGATGATAATCAATTAGATGATATTGAATTATAAGAAAGTTTTACTTTCTTTTTTTTATGTTTTTTTTATGCTATAATCTTTTTAAGATGGGTGATAATATGAATATTGTTATACGTAATTATGAAGAATCTGATTATGATACAGTAGATAAGATTTTATATGATACTTTTGGTTATCATAAAGAACATTTGAGTGATAATAGGACATATGAATTTGTTGCTTGTTTAGATAATATTGTAGTTGGATATTATTATTTGGCTGAAACTATTGATATTATTCGTAATATTAAAACTTTTCATGTGGAATATGTATGTGTTCAAGAGGATTATCGTGGAAAAGGGATTGGTAAATTAATGATGGAGCATGCAATTTCTTATGCTAAGAAGAATAATGCTGCTAGATTAGAGCTTACTTCTGGCAATAAGAGAGAGGTTGCTCATAAGTTATATCTTTCAATGGGGTATGAAAAGAGAGATACCTCAGTATTTAGAAAGGAGTTATTATGATACTAGATATTATTGATAAAAAACGTTTAGGTAAAGAATTAAGTTATAATGAATTGGCCACTATTTTTAATGGTTATCTTAATGGTAAAGTTGCTGATTATCAGATGAGTGCATTTTTAATGGCTATTTGTATTAATGGTATGACTGATGAAGAAACATTTGCTTTAACTAAAATATTTATTGATAGTGGGGATGTTTTGGATTTTAGAGATTTACCTGGAATAAAAGTTGATAAACATTCTACTGGTGGTATAGGTGATAAAACTACTTTAGTAATTGTTCCTATAGTTGCAGCTTGTGGTGGAACTGTTATAAAAATGAGTGGTAGAGGATTGGGTTATACTGGAGGAACAATTGATAAATTAGAAAGTATTCCTGGATATAGAATTGATTTAGATGAAGATGAAATAATGAAACAAGTATATGAAATAGGACTTGTAGTTACAGGGCAAACAGGTGATTTAGTTCCGATGGATAAAGCTGTATATTCTTTACGTGATGTTACTTCAACAGTATCTTCTATTCCTTTAATTGCATCTAGTATTATGAGTAAGAAAATTGCTGGTGGAGCAGATAAAATATTAATAGATATTAAGGTGGGTAATGGAGCTTTATTAAAAACTAAAGAAGATGCTAAAAAACTTAGTAGTTTAATGATTAGAATAGGAGAGTTTTATAATCGAGAAGTTCGTACAATTATCAGTGATATGAATGCTCCTTTAGGAATTACTATTGGTAATAGTCTTGAAGTGTTAGAGGCTATTGATGTATTAAGAGGAAAAGAAAAGAATAATCCTTTTGTTGATTTATGTATAGAACTTGCTTCTAATATGGTTAGTATGTCTTTAGAAATACCTGTTGAAGAAGCAAAAGAAAAAGTATTAAACTCTATTAAAGATCAATCTGCTTTTCATAAGTTTGAGGAAATGGTTAATTATCAAAAAGGTGATTTAAAAAAGATAAAAGTAAGTAATAATGTTATGTTTTTAAAATCTCCTCAAAGTGGTGTTATTGAAAAGATTAGTGCTATTGAACTTGGAAAGCTTTCTTTACATTTAGGCGCTGGAAAAGAAAGTATTAGTGATAAGATTGATTATTCTGTTGGAATTAAACTAAATAAACTAATTGGCGATAGTGTAAAAAAAGGTGAAGTTTTAGCAACTATTTACTATAAAAAGAAGATTCCAGAGATAAAAATTGACAATATTTATAAATTCGAATAAAATTTGTTTGAAATTATAGAAAATATGGTATAATGATTTTATAAGGTAAGGTGAATTTATGGAAAAAATATATGAGGAGAGTAATCAAACTCCAAAGAAACAAAAAATTAGTTTTTCAGTTGTCTTGTCATTTTTAGTTGCAGCTTTTGCAATTGTATCTTTAATTGCAGTTGGATTTAATCAAATTAGTTATGCTGCTCCTACTACTGAATCAAAGACAATTAAATTCGGAATGTATGAAAACGATGTAGAAGCTACTGCATATTTAAAGAGTCCATCACAAGGTATAACATTGAGGGCTCCAATGATGTTCTTTGATTCAACAGATGCATTAACTGCTACTCAACCTGCTTTTTGTATTGAACAAGGAAAAAATGCTTCTGATACGCAGGGTGCTTATTCATCAGGTGATGAAGTTTATGATGATCCTGGACTTATTTTCATTATGAATGAAAGTGGTGTATTAGGTGGGCCTGGATTTGTTCCAGATGATGCTGAATATCCACCAACTAATCAAGTATCTACTGGTACTTTAAATCAAGAAGATCTTAAAGCTCTAGAAACTTATATTACTCAATTAGCAATTTGGGCTCATATGCAAGAAACTTATCCAGCAGGAGATTCTAGACATGGTACAGATGATATTATTAGTATATTGAATCAAACATGGAATGTTTATTCTTCTAGAAATGAAAGTGGAACAAATGAACCAATTTACAGTGGTAATTTATATGTTAATTATATTAAACCTATTCTTGAAG
This sequence comes from uncultured Caryophanales bacterium, assembly GCA_947302515.1. The sequence continues at coordinate 35,334 of CAMYVT010000008.1, read as the reverse complement.
CAGCAAGTAATGCTACTAATCATAAAACAGTTAGAGCTTCACTTGCATCTAAGAGTATTTCAGTAGTTGGAGATTCTGATATTTATCAAACTGATAAGATTTCAGTTATTGCTAATCCTGCTAGTGACTTAGTTAATTACTCTGTTGATTTATATGGATTAGAAGGAGCTTATGTAGTTGACAAAGATGGTAATAAAAAGACTGGTCTTGATACTTTCGCTCCTGGAGATTATTTCTATATAAGAGTTCCTGTTAATAAAGTAACAGAAGAAAACAAGACAGTTCAAATTGTTATTGTTGGTGAATTTGATAATTACTTAGGTGGAGAATATTTCTTAGCAGATGGTAGTCAATCAGTTGTTACTGTTACAGCTGAAAACTACAGAGTTGCTAACTATGAATCAATTGACTTTATGGTTACACCTCCTACAGGTATGACTACAGCTCAAACAATTTACTTTATTGGTCTTATTGTATTGTTATGTGGTGTTGGAATTATTTATGCAAATGCCAAACCTGTTGAAGAAAAGTAAGAGGATGAAAAAGAGCCAGGCATTGCTTATTGGCTCTTTACTTATTTTTGGAGGTAGTATTTTCTTATCTTGGAATTATTTACTACGAATGAAAGATGAAGTTTTTTCAGATATGAAAATTGCTATGATGGATACTGTCCCATCTAATCCTACTGGACAATCTGTTTTGGGTGGAGGAGATGGAGGTCAATATTATGAAGAAGATTATACAATAGATTATAGTAAATATTTTGGTGTTCTTGAAATACCGAGAATTGGATTGAAAAGGGGATTCTATAATGTCGGTTCCCCATATAATGATATTAAATATAATGTTACTATGATGAATGGATCAATACTTCCTTATGAGGGTTATGGTAATTTAGTATTATTAGCTCACTCGGGAGATTCATATATTTCATATTTTGCATATTTATATCGATTAAATGGGGGAGATGATTGTTATATTACAATTAATGGTGTGGGATATCACTATCAGATAGTTAACATATATGAGATAGCTAAAAGTGGATTAATGGTTATGAATTGGAATACTCCTGTTCCTACCTTAACTTTAGTTACATGTACTAAGGATAATGATAATACTCAAACTGTTTATGTTGCAGAACTTGTTGGCTAGAAAAGGGTGATTTTATGGACTTATCTTTATTTGGAAAAATAGGTATTATTTTTCATTATATTTTTTCTTCGTTTCTTTCCATTGAGATGTTCATAATCAGCCTTCTTTTATTTGCAATATTAATATTTAATTTAAAAAGAAATAATAGAATGGTACAGATAATTGCTATAGGAGTATACTTAGGTTTTGTTTTAGGTATATTTATTAGTTATACTAATTATGTTCAAAGTTCAATTAATTCTTTTGTGAAGGGAGTTATGAATTATATTTACTTTCCTTCAACCATTGTTTATTTCTTTATAATGGTATTTGTTACTATTATGATGTTATATACAGTATTTAATAAGAAAATGTCCAATTTAAAAAAAATAATTAATTACTTTATATTTAGTATTTTATATTTCTTATTTATGTCATTCTTATCATTATCTGCTTATAATGGTATTGATCTTATGGATATAACTAATTTATATGAGAATAATGAAATATTATCTTTTGTACAGATTAGTAATTTACTATTATTTATATGGTTATTATTTACTGGATTTTATCATTTGTATTTATTCTTTAAAAAGAAATTTGATAAATAAAAAAGACTGGATTACCAGTCTTTTATTATTGTTGCATAATATTCTTCTAAAGTTATATCGTTATTGTGAATATATGTTGCGGCATCTATTCCAACATAACGATAATGCCATGCTTCATATTCATAACCTGTTTCATTTTCTTTTCCTTCTGGAAATCTTAATATAAAGCCATATTCGTGAGCATGTTCTTGCATCCAAGTAAATTCTTTTGTTTTACCGAAGTTAGTATAATTTTTTTCTTTATTATATACATCTACTGCTAGACCTGTTTGGTGTTCTGAATGACCTGGTCTTCCAGAGTATGTATCTGCTTTCTTTTCTCCATCTTGTTTCTTATATCTATTATATAAATTTACTTGATATGTATAACTTCTATAAGTAGACATAGCTATTATATTTAATTTTTCATTTTTTGCTGCTTCTGATAAATTTTCGAAGGCTTCTTTAGCAGTACTTACCATTCTCATATTACTTAAAGCATATTTTCTATCTATTGCCTGTAAATTATCTGGTACATAGTCTTTTTCTAAGTAGTAGTATTTATTTACTAGTAATAAATTTGTATTTAGGTTTTTTGCTGGAATAATATATTCATATGGTACTTTATCTAAATTCATATTTACATTTTTTATTACTTGTAATGTATCTAATTTAGAATTATCCTTTTTATATTGTATATATCTATCGATATAATTATCATTAAAGTAATCAATTTCTTTATTTATATTGTCTAGTTGTTTTAGTTTTTTATCTTTTATAGTTTCTTTAGTAGTGATTTGTTTTTTATTTGTTTCTTTAGAGTGTGAGTTTAATAATTTATAAAATGATACTGTTCCAAAGATAAATACAAATATAATTAATGATATAAAAGCAATAAATATTATAAAATTTTTCCATTTTATTCGTATTTTCCTTCTCATTTTTTTACTCATATTACCACTCCACTTATATAATAGCATTAAAAATAATAATATTATCATTTATTTTTATCATATTTACATATAAAACTGCTTACTTTAGGGTTTTTATAGCGTGTTTTATGTTATAATGATATATGTTAGATGGGAATGATGAGATATGAGTAAGAAAAAGCCATATAAGTACAATTCAAAGAGTAGATTAACTTCAGATTCTCAGTCTTTTCCTTTTAAAGTTAAAAGTATTAAAAAAGATGTTAAGACTAATTTAGAGAATACGCTTACTAAACTTCGTATTGTTGAAGATGATAAAGAAGAGAAAGAAGTATTAGATAAAGGTTTTTTAGAGGGAAGATTATTTAAGGAGAGTAAAAAATCTAAAAAGAAAAAAGAAGTTAAAGAAAAAGAAGTAAAAGAAAAAGAAGCAAAAGAATCTAAAAATGTAGAAATTAAGGATAATAAAAAGATAATTACTTTTGATAAGAATTTTTTCGAAAAGTTAGCTCCTTTTAGAAATTTATTTATTTTTCTTGCTATAGCATGTATTCTTATAATATTTATTAAGTATTCATTTAGTTATATACATACTAAGATTAGTAATTTATATAATAATAAAAAGCTAGTTGTTGAGAAAAGTAAAGTTGATAATAATTATTTATTTGTTGGAGATTATCATATACAAAATATTTCTTTTGAAAAATATGGTTTAGATTATCATTATGTTAATAATGGTAATGCTAATATGACTACTTCTGATTTACTTGATACAATGAAGAGAAATGTTTATGATTATAATCCTTCTATGGTATTTATAGAATTAGGTACTAATGATTTGAAGAATGGTGTTTCTATGAAAACTATTCGTAATAATTATAGTAATATTATAGAATCTATAAAGAAGAATAGACCTTATGCTGTTATTGTAATTGAGTCTGTTTTTCCAATTAATCGTAATTATAGTAAAACTAAAGATTATAAGTTTAGTAATGATGATATAGAGGTATTAAATGATTCTTTAAGATCATTAGCAATTGAAAAAGATGTTAAATATTTTGATGCTTATTCTTTATTAAGTAAAAATAATGAACTTAATCCTGAATATACTAATGATGGAATTCATGTTAATGATAAAGGTATTTCTGTATTATATGATAATATTAATAAACTAATAGGATGATGTGTATGAAAGATAAGATTATAGGACATAAAATTCGTTTTATTGTTTTTAGTGGAATTTTCCTAATTCTTATCTTTTTTTATGTTGTCTTATATATGTTAAATAGAGATATTATTGCTAAATACGATGATGTTATTTTTCCTAGTATTTACCTTGATGGTATAGATGTGTCTAATTATCATTATGATGAATTAGAAAGTGTTATTGAAAGTAAAAAAGATAAAATATTATCTCAAAAGATGGTCTTTGTTGCTAAGAATAAAGAAGTAGAAGTTACTTTAAAAGAGATGGGGTTAATAATAGATATTGATCATACTATTGATGAAATTAATAGTTATCAGAAACATTTACCATATCCACAGAAATTGTGGTATATAAATGGCCATAATAATATGAAGGAATTTCATTTTAAATATTTAATTAATGATGAAATATATAAGGATTTTTTTAGTTCTTTAGAAAGCAAAGCTAATATAGCACCTATTAATGGTTATTTTGATGATTCTGTTGGGGTTAAGTATGTTCCTGGAATTAATGGTTTTAATATTGATTATGATAAGAATAAAGACTTAATAATTGATTATTTTGAGAATAAGTATGATCCTAATAATATGAGATTAGAATTAGTTGGAAATGAAGTAAAAGCTTATACTAATGAAAATTATATTGGTATTGATACTATGACTTCTTCTTTTGTTACTGAGTATGATACATGGGTTACTTTACGTGCCCAAAATTTAAGAACGGGTGTTAGTTATATTAATGGTTCAATTGTAGAACCTGGCGAAGTCTTTTCCTTTTTTAGTCATGCTGGTCCTTATAATAAATATGGTTATGTATTCTATTATGAGTTTGTTGGTAATGGGGTATGTCAAGTTGCTACTACAACGTATGATGCTGCTCTTTTAGGTGGACACGAGATTATTACTCGTACACCACATAAAAAGAAAAGTGTTTATGTAGATGGTGGACTTGATGCTACTGTAGCATCTTCAAATGATGGTAGTTGGAATACTGATATGAAATTTAGAAATGTATATAGTTATCCTATTTATATAAAAGCATATGATTCATACGGAGAGATTCATGTCGAATTTTGGTCTCATAAAGATGCTAAGGGTGGAAAAGAGTATACTATTAATTCTGTGTGGTTAGGTGGAAGGGGTTATCGTGCTTTTAGACATACTTATATTAATGGAGCAGAGATTGGTAGTGAGGTTATTAATACTACATGGTATCCTGAAGATTAGAAAGTTATTGCTTTCTTTTTTTCTTTTTTAAAATATGTTATACTAATGGCGAAAGGTTGTGTTATCTTTGAGAAAGAAAAAAAAGAAAGAAGATTATTCTTCTAGTAGAACAGCTGATCTTAGAAATGTTATTGCTGAAATACAAAAGGTTGATCAAGAAACAGCTGATTTAAGTAGTGTTGTTGAAGAAGTACAAAAAGTAGAAAAAAAGGTAGATAAGGGAGATGCTTTGCTTACATGTCGAGTATTATTCTCTTCTATTATTGATAAGTTTTTTCTAATTATATTAGGTTTATTATTCTTATATATTTCTTATCTTAATTTTAAAGGAGATGTTTTTGGCGCAACTTATGGATTTTGGTTTAGAGTTTTACGTGAATTAGGTATATTCATATTATTAGTATTTGGTTATGCTATATGTAATTGGATATATAATTGTATTTTTAAAACTATAATATGTCTTACTCCTAATTCTATATATAGAGAGTGTTATTTTCCTTTTTATAGAAGAGAAACTACTATTCCATATGAACATATTACTTCAGTATCTACAGTTAACTTTTTATGGATATTTCGTTCTATAATTATTTATCAATATCATAGTTTACCTATAGTATTTTTTACATGGAATAATCAGAAATTTAAAAATAAATTTGATGAAATAAATGGTTATAATACTATTCATAATTCATATCAGAATCGTAGTATGATTCAAAGGCAATTTGTTCCAGTAATGCAATGGTTTGTAATTATATTTATTATGATAATAATTGTTCTTGGAATTGTTCATTTCTTTGGATTTATATTTAGTAATGAAAGAAGAGTTTCTGGGACTTATTTAAAAGGCAATCAAAAGATTGAACTATTTGTTAATGGTAAATGTAATATTAAGATGGGTAAAATAAAGGATTTAAAGAGTTGTACATGGACTATTAATCCTGGAGAAAAGACTATTATTATTAAATATAAATATTTAAAAAATAATTATTTTGGAGAAGCTTATGAAGCTAAAGAGAATATTACTGTAGGATATGAACACAATAATATTATTTATAATGGTATAGAATATAAGAAAAAATAGAAGAGATTTCTCTTCTTTTTCTTTGTTGTTTTTTTTCTTTATTTATCTTATAATTTATATAGTATAGGAGGTTTCTATATGAATGAAAATCAAACTGCACCTACTTTTGTATGTCCTAGATGTGGAAATGATGTTAGTTTAAATGCTAGGTATTGTATGAAATGTGGTTATTTAAATCCTGATCATCCTGATAATAAACAATATGAACAATTAATTAATAAAAATGGTATGGTGGGATATACAGTTAGTGATGGAAAGACTGATGCATCTTTTCAAGTTAATGCTAATGAAGTTAGAGCTACTGGTGTAGAAACTGTATTTGGTAGTAATACTGGTAATTATAATTTATGTTTTATATTAAATTTTCTTTTTTATTTATTATTAGTTATTGGTACAGTATTTGTTTTTTATACTACTTATGGTAGTTTTACTAATATGTTGGGTTCTGAAATATACTATGTTTTATTCTGTATTTCATTATTCTCAATTTATCTGTATTCTACTCAATTAGTATATATGAAAATGAATCGTCATTGGTGGGTTGCTTTAATACCATTTGTTAATATGTATTCATTATCTGATGCAATATATGGAAATAAAATATTAAATTTATTAATATTTGTTCCTGTAATTGGTGAATTGTATTATATTGTTTTATTATTTAAAATGGGTAAGGCTTTTAAAGTAAGTGGTCTTCTGACTGTATTAATACCTTTTATTATGTTTCCTGTTATTGGATATGGGGGAAATGGATTTAATAATATTTGTTATGTAAGTGGAAGAGATTCTTTAGAAAAAGATTATGGTAAGAAAAAGACTTTCTTTGTTACATGTTGTATTGTTATAGTATGTAGTGTTATATTGTTTATATATTCTAATACAGTAAATATTAATAAAAGTATGGATAAATTTAGTAGTTATTACTTGTATTTCGCATCTCAAAGAGTTATTCGTAGAACAGAATTAAAAGTACAAAATAAAGTATATGAATGTGATTCTTATGGAGATACTTTGTATTTCTATTATGGTGATTTATCTGATTACTTTAGTATTCCTTTCTATGTATATCGTGATCCTATTCAAGCTTATGTTAAGGTGGTTATTACTGAAGAGGGTGATGGTATACTAGATAAATATGATTATTATATTTCAATGACTGATAAGAAATATGGATATGCTGAAATACCTGTTGATGAATTAAAGATTGAGACAATTACTGAATATCCTAAGCTAGATGATGCTTATAAAGATGGTAATCAGTGTTATTTTAAAAGAAACGGTTGAAAAATATAATTATTTTTAATATAATTAATTCAAGTCGATAATTAGAACTAATAATAAGAATGTTTAATTTTAGAGAATGTGTGGTTGGTGAAAACACTATTAAAGTCTTATTTATCTACTCTATAGATGGATTTATTCCCGGGTAATACCGTTATCAAAATAAGTTAAATTAAGGATGGTACCGTGCATTGCACTCCTTTGGTATCATTCTTTTTATTTTTTGGAGGATGTATGAGAAAGATTAAAGTAAATACTGTATATAGGCATTTTAAGGGAGATTTATATTTAGTGCTTGAAATAGCTGAGCATTCAGAAACTGGAGAATCTATGGTCATTTATAGGGCTTTATATGGTAATTATAAAGTATATGCTAGACCTTACTCGATGTTTGTGTCGGAAGTAGATCATAAAAAATATCCAAAAGTTAAACAAAAATATAGATTTCAAGAAATGAAGATTAAATCATTAAATCATTATGAAGAGGAGGAAGAAAAATGATTGATATTAAATTAATAAGAGAGAATAAAGATTTAGTAAAAGAAAATATTAAAAAGAAATTTCAAGATGAAAAATTACCTTTAGTAGATGAGGTTTTTGATCTTGATAAGAAGGTTAGAGAAGTACAAGTAAAAGTTGATACTTTAAAAGCTGATAAGAATAAACTTAGTGGTGAAATTGGTAAGCTTATGAAAGATGGTAAGAAAGAAGAAGCAGAGGAGATTAAGAAGAAAGTTAGTGAATCTGCTGAAGAAATTACTAAGTTAGAAGTTGAACAAGAAGAACTTGGAAAAACTATTAAAGATAAAATGATGGTTATTCCTCAAATAATTGATGATTCTGTACCTATTGGTAAGGATGATACTGAAAATGTTGAGGTTGAAAGATTTGGGGATCCAGTAGTTCCTACTTATGAGATTCCTTATCATGCTGACATTATTGAAAATGTTTGTGGTATGGATAAAGATGCTGCTGGTAGAACATCTGGACAAGGTTTCTATTATTTAATAGGTGATATTGCTAGACTTCATGAAGCTATGATTGCTTATGGAAGAGATTATATGATAGAGCAAGGATTTACTTATGCAATCCCTCCATTTATGATTCATAGTGATGTTGTTACTGGAGTTATGTCTTTCCCTGAAATGGAAGCTATGATGTATAAGATTGAAGGAGAAGATTTGTATTTAATTGGTACATCTGAACACTCTATGATTGGTAAATTTAAAGATCAAATTATTAAGAGAGAAGAATTACCTATTCATATGACTAGTTATTCTCCATGCTTTAGAAAAGAAGGAGGATCTCATGGTCTAGAAGAGAGAGGATTATATAGAGTTCATCAATTTGAAAAACAAGAGATGATTGTTATATGTGAACCTGAAGAATCAATGGACTGGTACAATAAGATGTGGCAATTTACGGTTAATATCTTTAGAAATATGGATATTCCTGTTAGACAACTTGAATGTTGTAGTGGAGATTTAGCTGATTTAAAAGTTAAATCATGTGATATTGAAGCATGGTCTCCTCGTCAACAAAAATACTTTGAGGTAGCAAGTTGCTCTAACTTAGGAGCTGCTCAAGCTAGACGTTTAGGTATACGTGCTAAGGGAGAAAAAGGAACATATTTCTTACATACTTTAAATAATACAGTGGTTGCTTCTCCTCGTGGATTAATTGCTTTAATTGAAAATAATTATCAAGAAGACGGAAGTATTAAAGTACCTAAAGTATTACAACCATATATGGGTGGTAAAGAAATAATTAAGCCAATGAAATAACACGAAAGTGTTATTTTTTTTGTTTATATATGATAGAATATTTTTAGGATGTGATAATATGTATTTTTTAATAGGTGTAATAATACTTATTGTTTTTATAGTAATTGCTTATTTATATTTTAGATTTAGAATACGTAGATTACTTGATAAATTTGGTTTTGTTGGGATGAATTTAAAAGAGGTAATAGAAGAAGCTAGACTTGAAGATCAAGAATTACCTAAATCTTTATCTAGTATGGATAGTATTTATTTAGAACAGATAAAAAAAGACTTTCCGGATATTCATATTAATGAATTGAAAAGAGAAGCAGAGAAAATAATATTAGATACTTTTAGGGGTGTTGAAAATAAAGATTCTTCTAATTTTAAAGGTAAAATTAAGAGCTTTGTTGATTCTATGATTAGTGATTATAAAGATAAAGTATATTTTGATTCTATGAAGATTCATAATACTGTTGTATCTAGTTATAAAAAAGAGGGAGGAATTGCTACTATATATTTTGCAACTAGTTTTGAATATTATTTAAATTATAATGGCAAGAGTGTTAAGACTCAGGATAGAGCAAAAACCGAATTTATTTATGTATACGATACAAATGAAGTAGATAATGATTTAAAAGTATTGGGTATTCATTGCCCTAATTGTGGCAGTCCTATTACTTCTTTGGGACAAAAAGGATGTAGTTATTGTGGACAAGCAATTCTAGAATTTATTGGACGTGTCTTTACATGCAATGATATTGTTCGATATTAGATAATTTGGTATACTTATTAAGATAGGAGGTAGTCATATGGGAGAAGGATTTGATATGGATACTATAAAACCTGAAGTAGATGAAGATAAAGAAGAAAATATCAATCTTCCTTATATTGGTACTGAAAAAGAAGTTGAAGAACAAAAAGAAGCAGACGAAAAGATTGAAAATGAAAAACCAAAAGAAGAAGATAGTGAATCAGTAGAAAATGCTACTAATAATTATTATTGTGAAAGTTGCAAGACTTCTTATTATACAAATAATCCTTTAGCTACATATTGTATTTATTGTGGTGGAGCTAATGTAGTACCCACTAGTGCTAATACTTTTAGTGATTATGAAGTAATTCCTTTTATTAAAACATATGAAGATGCTTATTCTATAATTAAAAAAAGTGTTAGATTTAATCCTCTAGTTCCTTTTTCATATAGAGGGAAAAATATCAAGAGAAAAATAAGAAGAGTATTTTTACCATGTACATTATATTCAATTGATGTAGATGGAAATGTATATTTTTTAGGTAAAGATAATCTTGTAAAGGGTGTTCCTGCACAGGTTTTTGAAAGTCAATTTGATGTTCATTTTGAATTTTCACATTTTTTAAGTAGTCGTTATTCTAAATTAACTGATTCAATTATTAGTAATATTAATGATTATGATTATTTAAAAGCTCTTCCTTTTGATTTAAATGAAGTAAAAGATATTTATTGCATTTTTGATGATATTAATTCTGATGAAAATTTAGAGGCTTCAAAAGAAAAAGCTTCTAAACATGCTTTGAATGTTGTTAAAAAGAATGTTCCTCATGAATTAAAAAAATTAAAAGAAGATAAATTATCTATTAATATACTTTCTACTAGAAATATACTAGTACCTGCTTATATGCTTAATTTAAATTATAATGGAAAAGAATACTTAATTCTTATTAATGGTCAGACTGGTAAATCTGTAGTTAATTTACCTATTGGACGTAGTAGTGTTATAGCTTTTAGTATTGTCGTATTTATTATTATTTTATTAATATCAATACTTGTTGCTATTATATTATAGGAGGTATATATGAAAAAGAGATTATTAATAATTATTATTTATATATTTATCTTTGGATTCTGTACTTCTGTTTATGCTGCTCCTACTACTTATACTCGTACGGAAAATGATTTAAGACTTCCATATGATATTTCTGCTAATGATGTTAATATTCAAGATGTATTAAAAACTGCTTCTGTAGATGAGAAAGAAAAGATTTATGATTTTGCAAATGTTTTATCTGAAGCAGAAGAGACAAAAATTTATATTCAATTAAATGAATATATTAAAAATACTGGTTTGGATGCAGTTATTATTATTACAAATGATTTAAAAGGATATGGCATGAATGATTATACTCATTTCTTTTATGATTATAATAATTTTAAAGATATGGGTGTTGCTTTTACTATATATGCTGGTGCAGATAGAACAAGTATATATATGTCTAGATTTGGGCCTTTAAAGAGTGAAGTATATGGTGCTTATAGTGATAAAGCTATAGAGGCTATATTAAAACGTGTTTATGATGATCATATGAGATCTCAAGATTATGTTGGTGCTTGTATTGATTATGTTAAATTAATAGATGGTTTTTATTATAAAGCTTATGGTTCTTATCGTGTAGGAGAAGAAAAAGATGTAATAGCATTTCCATGGATTGAAGTACTTGTTGTTTCTGTTGCACTTAGTTTCATTATTGTAGTATTAGTTATTACTAAATATCAAAAACCTATTCATTATACAGATAAGACTATTAAGAATGCTTTAAATGAAACATCAACTATTGTTAAATGTGAATCTGATAAACCGTATTCTGAAAAAAAAGAAAACTAATAATAAAATCTTTATTTTGAAATAATATTATAGTATAATATTGTTGTAATAAATTTTAAAAGGAGAGTTGTAAAAATGGGATTAATTAAAGCTGCTACAGAGGCTGTAGGTACTGTTCTTCATGATCAATGGAAAGATTATATCAGATGTGAAGATTTAGGTAATGAAATATTAATGAAAAAAGTTTCTACACCTAATGGAATCATTTCAAAGGATAGTGCTATTCAGGTTGCACCTGGACAAATTGCTGTTGTATTTGATAGTGGTAAAGTTTTAGATGCTACTGCTGAAGAAGGTATTTATACTTTCGATCAATCATCTTCACCAACATTCTTTGCTGGACAATTTGGAGATGTATTTAAAGAAATGTGGAAACGTTTCACTTATGGTGGTGGAGTTTCTAAGGAACAAGCTGTATTCTTTATGAATGCTAAGGAGATTATTGATAATAAATTTGGTACTCCTGCACCTGTTCCATTCCAAGATTGGTCACATGGAATTCCAAATCAAATGACTAAAGAGGTAACTCCATTAAGAGTTCAAGTTAAATGTTTTGGTAAATATACTTTTAAGATTAGTGATCCATCTACATTTATGAGTAAAATTGCTGGTACTGCTGATGAGTATAGAAAAGAAGATTTATGTGAACAAATGAGATCTGAAGTTATTGGGGCTTTCCAAAATGTCTTAAATGAATTAGGAAATTCTGAACATAAGGTTCCTGTACTTGAACTTCCAAGTGCTACTGATGAAATTAAAACTACAATGGATGAAAAAGTATTTGATCAACCAATCCGTGATCGTGGTATTAGCTTAGTTGGATTCGTTATCGAGTCAGTTACATTAGATGAAGAATCTAATGCTAAAATTGATAATTACGAGCTTGCTGCTAATGGATATATGCAACAAGGTACTCTTGTTGGATCTTATGGAAAGGCTGTTCAAGATGCTGCTAAGAATGAAAATGGAGCTGTTAATGCATTCATGGGAATGGGCATGATGAACATGGCATCTGGTAATGTTGTTGGTGGAGCTGCTGCTGGAGCATTCCAAAATCAAGGATATTCAGTTGATGATACTAAGGGTGCTGCTACACCTGCAGAAGGAGCTGCTGCCGCTACTGGTTCTAAATTCTGTCCTGAATGTGGAACTGCTGCTAATGGATCTAAATTCTGTCCAAATTGTGGAACAAAATTAGGAGAATAATGATTAAAGACTATCAAAATGGTAGTCTTTTTTTTATAAATTTTTTTTATAATTTATTTTATTTGTTGTTATTAGGTATAGTTATTTTTAATTGGTTTTTTATTTTTTAATAGAAAAAATCTTTACTTTCTTTTTATTTGCTTATAATACAATGGTTTTCTAATGATAAAAGATTTTTATGACTAATTTTTTAGGGTTGTTTGACTCTTTATTTTGGCTTTGCTAGAATATTGAATTACCACTTGTTAAAAAGATGCAGTTATGGTAGAGAGGTGTATTTTATGAATAATGAACAACAAATGGTAAATGCTTGTAAGGAATATCCCCCGATGATTTTCAAAATGATTAATAGAGGTCATTTTGAAGTAGTAGAAAAATTAGTAGAGGATAATTCCTTAAATGTTAATCTAGTTGATGGTGTTGGTAATGATATTGTTACTAGATTGTTAAAAGCTAGACAGTATGATTTAGTGGTACAATTAATGAAAAAGAAAAATTGGGATGTTAATCATAAGAATCAGGAAGGAAATACTTTTGGACATGTACTTGCTCATGATAATTCAATTTGTGCAGTAATGGTAGTTGAACAATTAAATAAGAAAAAGAATTATAGTCCTAATATTAAAAATAATAAAGGAGAAACTATTCTTAATAGAGCGTTAAATTGTAATTATTTATGTACAGCAATTAAGTTTATTGAAGACAAAAGATTTAATTCTATTGATTTGAATACTTTTAAAGCTTTATGTAATGCAGTTATTAAAAGTAGAGATTATGGTAAATATACAAAAATAAATACTTTAGAAATTATTGTTAAAGGATTTGAAAAGAAAGATTTAGATCCTTCTATCCATAACCTAATTGAAAATATAAGTGATAATATGGATGAGATAAAGAAAGATATTATGAATAATAATTCTAGACTTTTAGATTCTTTAATTAATAATTATTAAAAAGGCAATTTTGCCTTTTTTTGTTGTCGTGATATAATAGCAATGATTATGGAGATGAGAATATGAAAAGACATTATATTAAATCTATTTTATTATTTATATTAGTCTTTTTACTATGTTTAGCTTTATTTTCTACTTATTGGGCTTTAGATACTTTTAATTTTTATAGTTTTGATGAAGTATTATTTCAGCTTACTACTCCAATTAAAAGTGCTTCATCATCTATATTAGAAAGTTATCTTATAAATAGTCTTACTAGATCAATTATTCTTTCTATTTTATTTTTTATATTATTACAGGGATTATATAATTACTTAAATAATAATAATAAAAATAGTATTAAAAGAATTGTTTCTATTATTATATTATTATTAACAATATTTATTTTTTATCATTGCTTAGATAAAGTTAAATTTACTGATTTTGTTAAGAATGAAACTAAGAGTTCTACTTTTATAGAAGATCATTATATTAATCCTGATGATGTTAATATTAGTTTTCCTGATGAAAAACGTAACTTAATATATATTTATGTTGAATCATTAGAAAGTACTTATTTTTCTGAAGAATTAGGTGGAGGTAGTAAAAATAATTATATTACTCCTTTAAAAGATATAACTAGTGATAATATTAATTTTTCAGATAGTAATAAATTTGGTGGAGCAGTTATGGCTAAAGGTAGTGAATGGACTAGTGGAGCAATAGTTGCTCATACAACTGGACTTCCACTTAAACCTAATAGTATTTTTGGTTATACTGATATGTTATCTAAAGCTACTGGTTTAGGCAATATTTTAAAAGATAATGGTTATAATCAAATGTTTATGATTGGTTCTGATAAAGACTTTGGTAATAGAGCAGAGTTTTTTAAGAATCATGGTGATTATGAAATATATGATTATAATACAGCTATAGAGAAAGAAAAAATAGATAAGGATTATAAAGTATGGTGGGGGTATGAAGATTCTAAATTATTTGAATATGCTAAAGAAGAAATTGTTAATTTAGAAGAACCTTTTAATTTTACTATGTTAACTGCTAATACTCATACTAAAGGTGGTTTTGTTGAAGACAATTGCCCTAAAATATATGATGATAATTATACTAATTCTATTTATTGTAGTTCTCTACAAGTAGTAGATTTTATTAATTGGATTAAAGAACAAGATTTTTATTCTAATACTACTATTGTTATTGTAGGTGATCATGTTAGTATGGAAGAAGATTTATATCCTGATAATACTAATAGAAGAGTTTATAATTTATTTATTAATCCATATATAAGCAGTGATAAAACTAATAATAGAGTATTTTCTACGATGGATTTATTTCCTACTACTTTAGCAAGTTTGGGTGCTGATATAGAAGGTGATAGATTGGGTTTAGGTACTAATTTATTTAGTGATAATAAGACTCTTATGGAAGAATATGGTATTGATAAAGTTAATAATGAATTAAAAAAACATAGTAATTTTTATAATAATACTTTTTTTAAATAAAAACTCCTTTGGAGTTTTTGTTTATTGATAATTATTTAAAAATATGATAAATTATAGTAGTTTTAAGGAGTTGGTAATATGCATTTACCTAATTATAAAGAAGCTAGAACTCGTGATAAGAGAAAATATAATAGAATAGAATTCTCTCTTGATAAAAACATTGAAAAAAAATATGTTGGTAAAACATATTTTATTAAAACTTATGGTTGTCAGATGAATGAACATGATAGTGAAAACATTTGTGCTTTGTTAGAGGCTTTAGGTTTTGCTAAAACAAAGGATTATTTAGATGCTGATTTAGTACTACTTAATACTTGTAGTATACGTGAGAATGCTCATAATAAGGCATTTGGTATGCTTGGTAGATTAAAGCATCTTAAGACTGAAAAAAAGGACATTTTAATTGGTCTTTGTGGATGTATGGCACAGGAAGCTGGAGTAGTTGAAGAAATATTAAAAGATTATAAATTTGTTGATTTTGTTTTTGGTACTCATAATCTATATGAATTACCTGAAATAATAGATAAAGCTATTACTGATAATAAACAACAAATAGAAGTTTATTCAAGAGAAGGTGATTTAGTAGAAGGATTACCTGTTATTAGATCTAATTCTTATAAAGCTTATGTTAATATTATTTATGGTTGTGATAAGTTCTGTACTTATTGTATTGTTCCATATACTAGAGGTAGAGAAAGAAGTAGAAAAAAAGAAGATATTATAGATGAAGTAAAAGAATTAATAAAAGACGGTTATAAAGAGGTTACTTTATTAGGCCAAAATGTTAATGCTTATGGTAAAGATTTATATGATGATTATAATATGGGTGATTTACTAGAAGATGTTGCTAAATTAGATATTCCTAGAATTAGATTTATGACTTCTCATCCATGGGATTTTACAGATAAAATGATAGAAGTAATTGCTAAGTATCCTAATATTATGCCTTCTGTTCATTTGCCTGTACAAAGTGGGTCATCTAGAATATTAAAACTTATGGGTAGAAGATATACTAGAGAGAGTTATTTAGAACTATTCCATAAGATTAAGGATACAGTTAAAGATGTAACTATTTCTACTGATATTATTGTAGGATTTCCAGGAGAGACTGAAGAAGATTTTCAAGAGACACTTTCTTTAGTAGAAGAATGTCGGTTTGATAATGCATTCACATTTATATTCTCCGAAAGAGAAGGAACTCCTGCTTGCAAGTTAGAAGATAATACTACTTTAAAAGAAAAAGAAGATAGATTACAAAGATTAAATGAAGTTGTTAATAGAATATTCTTAGAAAAAAATAAAAAACTTGAAGGTTCTGTTTTAAGAGTATTAGTAGAGGGTACATCTGAAAAGAAAGATATGTATTTTGGATATAGTGAGACTAATAAGTTAATTAATTTTACAAGTGATAAAGAATTATTATGTGGAGATATAGTTGATGTTGAAATACTTGATGCAAAAACATGGAGTTTAGATGGAAAAAGTATCTAAAGCACTTGATGAAGTAATTAATTGTATTATTAATTCTAAAGAATATAAGGAATGCATATCTTTAAAGAAACAAATGGCTGATAATGAAGAGATTATGAATTTAATTGATAAAGTAAAAAAGACTCAAAAAGAGTATATTAAGAGTGGATATGATAAAGATATTAAAAATAAATTAGATTCTTACAATGAAGAATTATTATCTATACCTCTATATCATACATATAATCAGTCATTAGAAAAAGTAAATGAAATGATTAATACTGTTAAAGAGTATTTGAATGATTATTTTTATAAATTATTAAATAAGTAAAAAAAAGAACTAGATTATTTCTAGTTCTTTTTCTAACTTATCTACTGTTTTGTTTATAAAGCTCTTTATTGAAGTTATATCTAATAAATATGTTTTTTCTTCTTTAGAATTTGATAGTATGATACCCATTTTATTTAATAAAATATCAAGTTTATCTGCTGGTATCTCAGTTATATTTGTTTCTGGTATTTTAAAATCTTCATAGAATAATGATAAATCTAAATCATATTCTTCTATTAATTTAATATTTAAATTTGTATAATCTGAATATATTAATTGTATTATTTCTTCAGGAGTTGAGGCAATTACTGTACCATCTAGTAGTTTTAAAGAATTATCTGTAGTAATATTATCAATAAAACCATCAAACCATTCTTTATCAGTAAATAAATGTACATAGTATCCCAAATCATATGGATTTTTTCTATAATTAGGATATTTTAATTCGAATAATCTTAAATTAGGAACATCTTCTTTATATGTGTTTTTAATAAAATGAGATTCTTCTTTTGAAACACCAATTTGTTTTGCTAAGTCTGGTGCTATTGATCCTAAATAATAATCATAATAATTATTAATATCTTTTCTTCTTCTTTCTAGTTCTTTAGCTACTGCTATATGAATTAATGCTGATGCCATAAAAGACCTCCTTACTATAAAAATATTATAACATAATAATTATTTATTAATAAATTATTATTATATATTTGTTGTAAATAGTATTGTCTAATAATATTTTAACTGTTAACAAAAAAACGTTGACATACATTATATAATTTTATATAATATCATTGTTATTTAGAAATGGAGGGATATTAATGGCAGTTAAATTAAGATTAACAAGAATGGGCGCTAAAAAGAGACCAACGTATAGAATAGTTGCTACTGATTCAAGACGTCCTAGAGATGGACAATATTTAGAGTTAATTGGTACTTATGCACCAATTGAAAAAGAAGGTAATCAAGTAAAGATTAACAAAGAAGTTGCATTAAAGTGGTTAAACGAAGGTGCTATTCCTACTGATACTGTAAGAAACTTATTTAGTAAAGAAGGAATTATGAAAGAATTTGCTGATTCTAAGAAGAAGGATAAGTAATTATGAATGATTTAGTTAAATTAACAGAAGAAATAGTAAAATCTTTAGTTATTGATGCTGATGGCGTTAGTGTTAAAGAGTTTCCTTCTGAAGATGAAAAAACAATGTTAATTCAAGTTATGGTTAATGAAGATGACATTGGAAGAGTTATTGGTAAGGATGGTAAAATTGCTAATGCAATAAGAACTTTAGTACAAGCAAGTAGTGCACTATCAGATAACAAATACGTTAAAATAGATATAGATAAGTTCTAAAATACAGCTTTAAGTTGTATTTTTTTATGTTATACTTTTTATAGTAGGTGATGATATGAGAAGAAGGAAGAAATCACTGATTGGTATTGTAATATTAATAGTATTGTTTTTGGGTATTGGTTATGCCTATTTAACAACTACTTTAAGTATTAATGGTACTACTGATGTAGATGCTAATACATGGAATGTTTATTGGAATAATGTTCAAGTAAGTGATGGTTCAGTTACTGGAAGTCAAGTAACTCAAGCACCTACTATAGATACTAATAAGACTACTGTTAGTTTTCAGGTTAGATTATCTAAACCTGGAGATTATTATGAATTTACTGTTGATGCAGTTAATGCTGGAACATTAGATGCTATGATTGAAAATATTAATAAAACAACTAATATACCTAATTACTTAAATTATATGGTAACTTATGATGATGGAATCACTATTAAACAAAATCAATTATTAAATTCAAACTCATTAGAAACATATAAAGTGAGAGTAGAATATAAGACTGATATAGATGCCAGTGATTTACCGGTTGCAGCACAAACTCTATCATTAACATTTGGTTTATCTTATATACAAGCTGATAATAATGCTTTGAAAGTTCGAAATTATGTATATGCATTTAATTCAACAAGGACTTATATTGGTGATCCTGTATCAAGGCTTGGAATAACATATGAAACTCCTCGGGATTTATACAATTCAATTCGATTCGGTTATTTCTCAAGACATATTGTTGAAGATGATAAGATTGTTTCTTCGGATATTGGTTTTATGATAAATAATTGGAGTACTTATACATATTATTATATTAAAAGTGGTGTTAGCGAAGAAGTTTATGAGAAAAATGTTCAGACTTTACGAGATGCATTTGATGAAAGTAGATGTAGTTTTTCTGATACGGAATCAAGCTGTTCTAATGGAAATATTTCTGTTGTAGTTAAAAGATCTGGATATAATAGTATTATAGGGGGGTGTACTTGTAATCTATATTCTGATGGATCTACAAGGTGTTATGAGGATTAATATTATTAAGATATTATTGTTATTAGAAAGTCTTTTTGACTTTCTTTTTTGTTTTGTTTGTTATATAATTTTTATGAGGTAGGTTTTATGAAAGATGAATTAAAAGTACCAAATCATGTTGGTATTATAATGGATGGAAATGGTAGATGGGCTCAGGAACGTGGTATGGTACGTACTATGGGACATAAAAATGCTATTAAAACTTTGAAAGCTTTATGTTTACATATGGCTGATAAAGGTATTAAATATGCTTCTTTATATGCTTTTTCTACTGAGAATTTTAAAAGAGAAAAAAGTGAAGTTGATTATTTAATGGATTTATTTATAAGTTCATTTAAAAAAGAGTTTAAATTCTTAATTGATAAAAATGTTAGAGTAGTATTTTCTGGTAGAAGAGAACCTTTACCTGAGAAGGTTTTAGAAGCGATGGATGAGATACAAGAACAGACTAAAGATAATAAAGATTTAGTACTTAATATATGTTTAAATTATGGATCTCATGCAGAAATGGTTGATACTACTAAAAAGATCTGTGAAATGTATAAGAATGGTGATATTAAATTAGATGATATAAATGAAGAATTTATTCAAAAGAATTTATATCAAGATTTACCACCACTTGATTTTGTTATTAGAACTAGTGGGGAACTTAGACTAAGTAATTTTATGATGTATCAAGCTAGTTATGCAGAATTTTATTTTCCTGAAGTTTACTTCCCAGATTTTACTCCAGAAGAGTTTGATAAAGCTATGTTAGAGTTTAATAAAAGAAATAGAAGATTTGGAGGGGTAAAAAAATGAAAATAAGAGTTATTAGTGCTATTATTATGATTGCAATATTTGTTCCTTTACTTATAATTGGAGAATTACCTTTTGCTATATTTATGGCTATTTTATCTATAGGTGGTTTATATGAAATAATAAAGGTTCGTGAGGCTAAAAAGAAATTTCCTAAGTTTTTAAAAATTATTGCATATATAATGGTAGTTGTATTTTGTATGTATAACTTTGATGCGATAGAATTTACTTCTATTTTTGATTATAGAGTAATGGCATTACTATTATTTATATTTTTATCTCCTATTGTTTTTGTTAATAGCTATGAAAAGTATAATTATGAAGATGCTTTATATTTGATTGGTTCATTATTATTTATTGGACTTAGTTTTAATATAATAGTTATTATTCGTAACTTAGATCTTACTTATATGATTTATTTATTAATAATTACTACTATTACTGATACTTTTGCATTAGTTAGTGGTATGTTAGTTGGTAAACATAAATTATGTCCTAAGATTAGTCCTAAAAAGACTATTGAAGGATTAGTAGGTGGAGTATTTATGGGTACTTTTATTGCTACTGCATTTTACTTTACTGTTATTAATTCTAATTGTAGTTTAGTATTCTTAATTCTTTCTACTATGTTATTATGTTTAGTTGGTCAATTAGGAGACTTAGTATTTTCTTCTATTAAGAGATATTATGATGTTAAAGATTTTTCAAATTTAATTCCTGGACATGGAGGAATACTTGATAGATTAGATAGTTTAATATTTGTTACTTTTGCATTTATTATTATAAAAGGAATATTGTTATAGGAGGGGTTGTTTTGTCAATAATTATTAACTTAATTGTATTTATTCTTGTTTTATCAGTTATTATTGCAATTCACGAATTTGGACATTTTTTACTTGCTAAAAAGACTGGTGTTTATGTTTATGAGTTTGCTATTGGTATGGGACCTAAATTATGGAGTACTAAGAAGGGTGAAACTGTATATTCTATACGTGCTATTCCTATAGGTGGTTATTGCCAATTAGCTGGTGAAGATTTAGATGAAGATGATTCTATGAAAGTTCCTAAGAAACGTCGATTACAAAATAAGAGTGCTTGGGAAAGATTTTTAATAATGGTTTTTGGTCCATTAAATAACTTTATATTAGCTGTTGTATTACTATTATTTATTGCTTTAATATGGGGTGGTAATACAATGAATCCAGTTATTACTGAAGTAGAGAAGGGTAGTGCTGCTGAAATTGCTGGATTAAAAGCAAATGATACTGTATTGAAGATTAATGATCATAATATTAGTAATAGTGATGATATTTCATTATATTTAGCAATATCTGATCCTACTAAGGCTACTACTTTTAAAGTACAAAGAGAGGGTGGAACTTACTCTACTATTAAAGTTAAACCTACTAAGATTAAAGAAGATGGAAAAGAAACATACCGTTATGGTATTGCAATGAAGCAAGAAAAGACTAAAGGTGTGGGTAATTCTATAGCTTTTGTATTTAAGAAAACAGTATCTATTTTTAAGCAAATGTTTGTTACTGTTGGATATTTATTTACTGGTGGAGTAAAAGTATCTCAACTTGCTGGTCCTGTTGGTATTTATTCTATTGTTGGTGAATCACGTGCTGGTGGAATTGCTAATGTTTTATACTTAACGGCTTTCTTAAGTATTAATGTTGGTTTTATTAATTTATTACCAATTCCTGCTTTTGATGGAGGACATATCTTATTTATTATTATTGAAGTATTAAAGGGTTCTCCTGTTAATCCAGAACTTGAGAATAAGATACATACATTCTTCTTAATATTATTAATGATACTGATGTTATTTATTACTTTTAATGATATAGCTAGGTTGGTAGGATAAAAGAAATATTCATGAATATTTCTTTTTTTTGATATAATAATTATATAGGAGGTGTTTTGATGGTAGTTGGTGTTTTAGTAGAATTATCTAATAAGAATATTGATCGTATTTTTGAATACAATGTACCTGAAAAATTAGCCTCTAATATTAAGATTGGTATACGTGTTTTAGTCCCTTTTGGAAGAATGGAATTAGAGGGCTTTGTTTTGTCTATTAGTGATAAAAAAAGTACTGATAAAGATTTAAAAGATATTATTAATATTATTGATAGTTCTATTGTACTTAATGATGAATTATTAGTTCTTGGTAAATGGATGAGGGATGATACTTTAAGTACTTTAATTAGTTGTTATCAAGTAATGTTACCTAAAGCTTTAAAAGCTAAGAATGGTAGTAATGTATCTATTAGATATGATACTTACTATAGATTTAATGATAAAGCTGATATTGATAAATTAAATTCTACTCAAGAGAAAATAATTAATTTAGTTAAAGAAAAGGGTATCGTTCTTAGAAAAGAACTTACTGATATATCAATTAGTAGTTTGAACACTTTAATAAAGAAAGGTTATTTACTTGAAGAGAAAAAAGAACACTATCGTGTTTTTTATAAAGACAGGGAATTTGTTAAGAAAAAATTAACTCCTCTTCAAGATGATGTTGTTAATGAAGTTATTAATGGGGGTAATGATACTTACTTATTATATGGAGTTACTGGTAGTGGTAAGACTGAAGTATATATGGAAATAATTGATCATTACTTAAATCTTGGAAAGACTAGTATTGTATTAGTACCAGAAATTAGTCTTACTCCACAAATGGTTAATCGTTTTAGGGAAAGATTTGGTGAAAAAATTGCTGCTTTACATTCAGCTTTAAGTGATGGAGAAAAGTATGATGAATGGAGAAGAATTTATAGAGGAGAAGCTTCTATAGTTATTGGTGCTCGTAGTGCTATTTTTGCTCCTTTAGATAATATAGGTGTAATTATTATTGATGAAGAGCATAGTGAATCTTATAAGCAGAGTGATCCTAATCCTAGATATCATGCTAGAGATATAGCAATCTATAGGAGTCATTATCATAAATGCCCTGTAGTTTTAGGTAGTGCTACTCCTTCACTAGAATCTATGGCTCGTGCTCAGAAGGGTGTATATCATTTATTGCAATTACCTGAAAGAATTAATGGTATGGGATTACCTGAAATAGAAATAATTGATATGAATCATGCTATGAAGAAAGCTAAGGGACATTTTTCTTTAAAATTAGTTGATGAAATCGGTAAAAGATTATCTAAAAAAGAACAGATAATCTTACTACTAAATAGACGAGGATATTCTTCTTTTGTTACTTGTAAGAATTGTGGTTTTACTTTTAAATGTCCTAATTGTGATATTACTTTAACTTATCATAAGAGTAGTAATACTTTAAGATGTCATTACTGTGGATATGGTGAGAAAGTATACTCAGAATGTCCTAGTTGTGGCGAAAAGTCTCTTAATAATTTAGGTGTTGGTACTCAAAAGATAGAAGAAGAATTACAGGAAATATATCCTGCTGCTAGAATACTTAGAATGGATTATGATACTACTAGTCGTAAAGGTATGCATGAAGAAATGATTGAGTCATTTAAGAATCATAAATATGATATTTTATTAGGTACTCAGATGGTTGCTAAAGGGCTTGATTTTTCATTAGTTACTTTAGTTGGTGTTATTAATGCTGATACGTCATTAAATATTCCTGATTTTAGAAGCAGTGAGAATACCTATTCTTTACTTAGTCAAGTTGCTGGTAGAAGTGGTAGAGCTGATAGGGAAGGATCTGTTATTATTCAAACTTTTAATCCAGATCATTATGCAATTAGATATACTGAAAAACAAGATTTTATAGCATTTTATGAGGCTGAAATGAAATTAAGAAGACAATTGAAATATCCTCCATATTACTATTTATGTAATATTAGGATTAGTGGTAAAAATGCTTTAGAATTATTTGATGAGGCTATGAAAATAAAAAGAAGTTTGGATAGAAATCTTAATAATGTGATAATATTAGGTCCTAGTAGTGGTAACTTATTTAAAATTAATAATATTTTTAGATATCAAATAATAATTAAATATAAAGATGATAAAGATTTAAGAATTATTCTTGATAAAATAATAAATCATTATAAATCTAATAATAAAATTAAAGTAGATGTTGACTTTAATCCTAGTCAAATGCTTTAAAATGTGATATTCTATTTATTAGAATAGAGGTGTTTTTTATGGATGAAAACAATGAAAATAAAGAAGAATTAGAATTTAATCGTAAAAATAGAGAAAATTATGAACAATTAATGGAAGAATCTTCTACTAAATTAGATGGTTATTGGGATAAAAATAATTTATTTGTTAAGCTTTTATTACTTGGATTATTAGTAATAATAGTAGTTGGTAGTATTATAGTGTTTGGAGCTTATTTTGGTTCCAATTAATAAAAGATTGGAGTGATTAGATGGTTGTTACTTGTAGTGATCCTGCGTTAGCAGGAGTTTTAACAGTAGTAAAAAGAATACTATTACTTATTCAAATAATTGCTCCTATATTATTAATAATTGCTGCTAGTGTTAAACTTACTCATATGGTTAAGAATCCTGATGATAAAAAGAAAACTAAAATTATTATTAATTCTTTTATAGCAGCACTGGTTATATTCTTAATACCTGTAATAGTCAATGTATTAATGTTAGCTTTAGGAGAAAATACTAATATTAGTAGTTGTTGGAATAATGCTAAAGATGTAATTGAATATAGTGAAGGTTATATTGAAGTGGATGAAGATAAAAATGATCCTGTTAAAGTTATAGAAAATTCAGATGATTATGAAAAGGGTGAGTTAAGAGGTTCTCTAGCAATAGCAAAACTTGCTGTTCGCGTTGCTCCTATAGCTACTCCTGATCCAACAAAGGTGTATGCTCCAGCAAATATTCATATTGATGAAGTATCTGAAAGATGTGGTAGTTACTATACCCCTAATCCATGGCATCCACCTTCTCAAGTAGATGCTAGATATAAAGATTTTGAAAAAATAATGGATGCAGTAATGAATAATAGTAGTAGACCTGGTAATAAAGCATATGGTTCTTGTGCGCAGGCAGCTGCAGGAATAATAAGAGCAGTAGCAGATCCAGGATTTGAAACTTTAGATCCGTCTGCTCAAATTAAATATATGGCTAATAATACCGATAAATGGACTTTAGTTTTTCAAGTAAAAGCAGGTGAAAATTTAGATCATGTTTGTAAGCCTGGGGATGTTTTAATTACTGAGACTGGATGGACACATACAATGATTTATGTGGGGCATGATTTGGTTAAAGCAAAATTTCCTAATTCAAATGGTAATATATTTCAAGCTGGATATGATGAATGTGATCATGCTAGATATCCGAGAATTGATTATATAGGTGTTACTCCTGTACCATTTAATGTATATAGACCTACAGGAAAGGGTAATTTTAAGTATTCTTTTATTGATGTAGAAAAAGTATTAAGCAGTTAGTTAATTGGAGGTGATAAAGTGTTTGATGAGTATTTAAAAAGAGAAGATGTTATTAAGTTTATTGATGACATTAAAATGAATCCAAAATGTTTTCAAAAAACTACTAATAAAGAAACTTTATATGGTCAAAATATTAAAGATGAATTAGCACTTTATCTTTTCTATGATACTATTTTTAAGTATAAAATAATTATTGATGATAAAGAATTATTTCCTGACTTTTTTACTCAAGTTACTAAATTGTTTAGGAAAATAGAGTTAATTGATGATATTATTGTTGGAGTTAATAAACTACTTATTAATACTGTTGCTAATAAATTAGATGCTAGAGATATAGAATCTAAAGAAGATAAAAATAAAATTATTAAATATTTTTATCAAAAATATATAATAGATGGATACTTTGTTCATGGATATAGTTCTACATATGAAGAGTTTATTAAAGGTAGAAATTTTTTACCTGAGCAATATCCTAACCATTATCAAAAGATGATTAAAATACAGCAGATTTTTAATAAACATAAAGTTGATAAGATTGAGAAAAATTTTAGAGAGAGTAATGTTCATTTTACTGATGATTTTGTTATGGGATGTTTTTATTCCGCTGTTTCTCCAGGCTATTTTTATCAATTACTTGTTAGTAATGAAAAAGATAGTATTAATTACTTAAAACAGAATAAAACTCAATTAATTAGTAATTTTAAGAAGTATATGAGTAGTAGTATGTTTAGTAATAGTGAACAAAAAACTGTATTAAAAGGTGTTGAAGAAGAGTGGCACTTACTTAATAGAGTTCCTAGAAAGATTAGTTTATTATTTGTTAAACGTAGTATTATTATGAAATCATCTAATGATAAATTAAATGATTATTTAGAAAGTGATAAAGATTTAGATGAAATTATTGAAAGAATTTTAGCACCTAAAAATAGTGATGTTTTAGTTAATAGAGTAATAAGATATGGTGAATATCAATTGGTTACTTTAGATAATTTTTATAAAAATACTGATGATAAAAATGAAGACAAAATTGTTAAGAATAGTACTTTAGGTGATTATAAATTACTTAATTCATATGGAGTTGTTTCTATATTACTAATTCTTGGATCTTTATTTATTACTTTAGGTGTTATATTTACTATTATTATGATTCTTAGGGGGATGTAATTATGAGAATGGTATTTATGGGTACTCCTTCATTTGCAGTTAATGTATTACAGGGTTTAATTGATAATTATAGAGATGATATAGTAGGTGTTGTTAGTCAACCTGATAAGTTAGTTGGTAGACATCAAGTTCTTACTCCTACACCTATAAAACAACTTGCGATGAAGTATAGTATTCCGGTTATTCAACCAGAAAAAATTAGAAAAGATTTTCAAGGTGTATTGGATTTAAAACCTGATATTATTATTACTTGCGCATATGGACAAATTATTCCTAAAGAAATATTAGATTGTCCTAGATTGGGTTGTATTAATGTACATGGATCATTACTTCCTAAATTAAGGGGAGGGGCTCCTATACATAAAGCAATAATTGATGATTATAAAGTAACAGGTATTACTATTATGTATATGGATGTTGGTATGGATACTGGTGATATGATTTCTAAAGTAGAGGTTCCAATACTTGATAGTGATAATTTAGAAAGTTTGCATGATAAATTAAGTATTGCTGGTACTAAATTATTACTTGATACTCTTCCTAGTATACTTGATGGTACTAATAGTCGTGAAAAACAAAATGAAGATGATGCTACTTTTGCATATAATATTAAAAGAGAAGAAGAACATATTGATTTTACTAAGAGTAGTAGAGAAGTCTTTAATTTAATAAGAGGACTTTGTCCTATACCTAGCGCAAATGTTATGTTAGATGGTAATGAAATGAAAGTATATAATAGTACTATTTCTACTAATAAATATAATGGAGCGTGTGGGGAAATAGTTGATGTTAATAAAGAGGGGATTGTTGTTAAGACAGGAGATGGAGCAATTGTTTTAACTGAAATTAAACCTTTTGGAAAGAAGAGAATGCTTGCTTCTAGTTATGTTAATGGTATAGGAGCAAAGAATCTTATAGGTAAGGTGTTTCAATAATGAAAGATAAAATAAAGGAAATAAAAGAAGCATTTAATAATGAGGATAATTCTTCTAAGAAGGCTATTCTCTTTTTTGGTTTTTACTTTATTTTCTTTCTTGTTTTAGCTTTGGTTATTATTTTTTTAGGAAAAGATGATTATCTTCTTCAAGAATATGAAAGAGGCAATACTGCTGCTTCTCCTGAAGGATATTTTTCTAATAGTTATTTATATGATTATAAAGTTACTATAGATGGTGTTTTACATGATTATTATGGAAAAAAATATAATGATCAAGAGAGTTTTAAATATAATAATTTAGATTATTACCATGAAAATGATGATTTCTTTGTTAAGAATGATCAATGGATAAAGTGTGATAATCCTTATAAATATTATGAATTTTTAACTATAGAAAGTGCTTCTTTGATGTTACAAAATGCTACATTAATGAATGCTGGGGAAAAACAGGATGAAGAAGATCTTTCTAAATATAATTATTTGATTTCTAGCAATACTATTAATAAAATTATTTATAATTTAGATACTGATTATGATGAAGTCCCTGATTCTATAGATATGTATACTGATACTAAGAATCGTATTACTAAAATTGTATTTAAATTAGATCATTTATGTAGTCATAGAGATGATTGTAATAATAGTCTTACTATAGAAATGAATTTTGAAATGATTGGTGAAGTACAAAAAATAGATAATCCTACTAAGTAGATTATCTTTTCTTGTTTATGATATAATTTTATTTGGAAGTGAGAGTATGAAAAGTATTTATAATTTAACATTAGAAGATTTAGAATCATATTTTATAGATAATGGTTCTAAAAAGTTTCATGCTTTACAATTGTTTTTATGGTTATATGATAGAAGAGTTGAATCTTTTGGAGAGATGACTAATATAAAGAAAGATATGCTTACTAGAATATCTTGTGACTTTTCAATTAAAAGATTTAAAATAGTTGATGTTCAAGAAGACGAAGACGTTTGTAAATACTTATTTGAACTTCATGATGGAGAACATATTGAAGCAGTTTTAATGAGACATGATTATGGTAATAGTGTTTGTGTTTCTTCTCAAGTTGGTTGTAATATGGGATGTGCTTTTTGTGAGTCTGGACGTAGAAAAAAAGTGCGTAATTTAGAGACATATGAGATGGTATTACAAATACTAATGATAGAAAAATTATTAGGAGAGAGAATTAGTCATGTTGTGGTTATGGGTATTGGTGAACCATTTGATAATTATGATAATTTAATACAATTCTTTAAGATTATTAATCATCCTAAAGGTCTTGCTATAGGAGCTAGACATATTACTGTTAGTACTTGTGGAATAGTACCTAAAATATTAGAATTTAGTGATTTTCCATTACAAATTAATCTTGCTGTTAGTCTACATGCTCCTAATAATGAAATAAGGAATAAAATTATGCCTATTAATAAAGTTTATCCTATTGAGATGGTAATGGAGGCATTAAAAATATATTTAGTTAAGACTAATAGAAGACTTACTTTTGA
Source organism: uncultured Caryophanales bacterium (assembly GCA_947302515.1). The sequence continues at coordinate 5,817 of CAMYVT010000008.1, read as the reverse complement.
ATATATTTTATTAAAAGATATAAATGATAGTGATGAATGTGCTAAAGAACTTGCAAAGCTTGTTAAAGGAATTAATTGTTATATTAATTTAATTCCTTATAATGAAACAAATAATTTGGATTTTCAACGTACAAATACTGTTCAAATTATGAGTTTTTATGATATACTTAAAAAGAATAATATTGGTGTAACAATTAGAAGAGAATTCGGTGGTAATATTAGTGCTGCTTGTGGACAACTTAGAAGTAAGAAGGAGGAATTATGAATACTTTTTATTTAACAGATTCTGGAAAAGTTAGAGATCATAATGAAGATAGTGTTACGATAGTTCGTAATAGTGAAAATGATTATTTAATGGCTATTGCTGATGGAATGGGTGGTCATTCTGCTGGTGAAGTAGCTAGTTCTATTGCAATTAATTATTTGGGTACTCATTTTCAAGAGTCATTTCATAATATGACAAAAGTAGATGCAGTAAACTGGATTCGTGATGCTGTTAATGAAATTAATACACTAATCTTTCAACATGAAGGTAAACATCCTGAGAGTAAAGGAATGGGTACTACTTTAGTAATGGCTATACTTACTAAAGAGTTTTTGCTTTTTGGTAATGTTGGAGATTCTAGTGGTTTTGTTATGAAAGATAATAATCTTCATAAAGTTACTTATGATCATACATTAGTAAATCTATTAGTAAGTGCAGGAGAACTTACTAAAGAGGAAGCTAGTGTTCATCCAAAGAAAAATGTTTTAATGAAAGCATTAGGTGCTGCTACAGAAGTAGATGTAGATATTTTTGATTGTGATATGGATGTTACTGAAATATTACTTTCTAGTGATGGACTTACTGGTATGTTAGATCGTGAAGGAATAGAAAAAGTTCTTTTGGGAGAAGGTACTGTGGCAGAAAAAGTTCAAAAATTAATTAAAAAGGCTAATAATAGGGGTGGTACTGACAACATTTCGGTTGCTTATTTAGTTCGTACAGAAGAAGGTGACGCAGAGTGATAACAAAGGGGCAAAAAATAAATGACCGTTATGAAATAATACGATCTATTGGTGAAGGTGGTATGGCTAATGTATATCTAGGATATGATACTATTCTAGACAGAAATGTTGCTATTAAAGTACTGCGCGGTGATTTATCAAATGATGAAAAATTTGTAAGAAGATTTCAAAGAGAGGCTTTATCTGCTTCATCTTTAGCTCATCCTAATATTGTTGAAATGTATGATGTTGGTGAAGATGATGGTACATATTACATTGTAATGGAATATGTTGAAGGTAAGACTTTAAAACAATTATTAAAGAAACGTGGAACTTTAACATTAAGTGAAGCGATTGATATTATGAGTCAATTAACTGATGGTATGGCTCACGCTCATGATTCTTATATTATTCATAGGGATTTAAAACCTCAAAATATTATGATTAAAGATGATGGGCAAATTAAAATTACAGATTTTGGTATAGCTATGGCTTTAAATGCTACTCAGCTTACTCAAACTAATTCTGTAATGGGTTCAGTACATTATTTACCTCCTGAACAAGCTAGTGGTAAAGGATGTACTATTAAGAGTGATATTTACTCTATGGGTATTATCTTTTATGAATTATTAAGTGGTTCATTACCATTTAGGGGAGAGAATGCTGTAGAAATAGCTTTAAAACATATGAGAGAACCTCTTCCTAGCGTTAGAGAAGATCATCCGGAGATTCCTCAAAGTATTGAGAATATTATTCGTAAGGCTACTGCTAAGAATCCTAAAAACAGATATGAGTCTGCTAGAGAAATGCATGAGGATTTACTTACTGCGCTAGACGACGAAAGAATGAATGAGGAACCATATCAATACAAATATCCTGAAAATGAAAATGAAGGAAAAAGAAAACAAGCTGAAAAGATGGCAAAAGATGCCAAAGAAAAAGCTTCTGAAGAAGAAATTGAAGAGGATGTTAAAAAGAGTGGTAAAACTACTAAGAAAGATTCCAAAGATAAGAAAGAATTAACAGAGGAAGAACAAGAAGAAAAATCTGAAAAAATTAATAAAATAATTATTATTGTATTATCTATTGTTTTTGCAATTATCTTATTTATATTGATATTTATATTCTTTATATTACCTGGATTAACTAGTAAGAAAGCTGCTATAGTACCTGATTGTGAAGGTAAGAAAGTAAGTACTTGTGAAAAGATGCTGCAAGATGCTGGATTTGATGTAGCTACTAAAATAAAAACAGTAGAATCTTCTACTATTAAGAAGAATTTAGTTGCTAAGACTGATCCAGAAGCAGGACGTAGTATTAAGCAAGGAACAACAATTACTATTTATAAATCAATTGGTGAAGAAGTAGTTGTTATTGAAGATTATACAGGTAGAAATGCTACAGAAATAAAAGAATTACTTGAGAAGAAGGAAATAGAGGTTACTGTACGTAAGAAAGAACCTGAGGATCAAAGTAAAAAATATGAAGATGATGAAATAATTGATCAGAGTGTTGCTAAGGGTAGCGAATTAAAGAAGGGTGAAAGTATAATATTATATACTGCTTCTAATGAAAAGAAGTTCCCTGATTTTGTTGCTGAAGGTTATACTATTGATGATGTAAAAGCTTTCTGTGATGAATATGAACTTAATTGTACATATACAGAAGAAGAGACTGAATATTTCCCTGAAGGAAAGATTACTTCTCAATCTAGAAAGGCTGATACTGTAGTAGCTAGAGGTTCAAACTTGAATGTTCATTATGCTGTTAAACCTGCACCTAAACCTAGCCCTTCACCTGAAGAAACTGAATAATTATTAATTGGGGGATATATGAAAGGACAAATTGTTAAAATTAGTAGTGATTTACATTTTGTTAGTTTTGAAGATAAAATTTATCCTTGTAAATGTAGGGGTGTATTTCGTAAAGAACATATAATTCCAGTAGTGGGAGATTATGTTCTTTTCCATAAGGATAAAAAGATTATTGAAGAAGTATTAGAAAGAAAAAATGTATTTCAAAGACCTAAAGTTAGTAATATTGATCAAGCTATTTTAATAACTAGTTTGAAATTACCTGATTTTTCTTTAAATCTATTAGATAAGTTTTTAGTATTAATGGAGATTCATAATGTTACTCCAATTATATGTATTACTAAAAGTGATTTAATATCTGAAGATGAGTTTAACGATATTGATAGAGTATTAGATTATTATCGTAATATTGGTTATATGGTTGTTTTTAATACTGAAATTGATAAGATTAAAGAATTACTAAAAAATAAAACTAGTGTATTTACTGGACAAACTGGTGCGGGTAAAAGTACTTTATTAAATAGACTTAATCCAGATTGGAATCTTGAAGTTGGAGAAGTATCTCAAGCTTTAGGCAGAGGAAAACATACTACAAGAGTAGTTGAATTATTTGAATTCTGTGGTGGTAAAGTAATGGATACTCCCGGATTTTCTTCATTAGAATTAAATGTTTATTCTAATGAACAAATAAGAGATTCATTTATAGAATTTTCTAAATATCCATGTTTATATAAAGACTGTATGCATACAAAAGAAGAGGAATGCGTTGTAAAAAGAAAAGTTTTTGAGAATCATATATTAGAGAGTAGATATCTCAATTATTTGAATTTTATAGGAGAGGATGTTCATGAAAGTTAGTGTTTCATTTTTAAGTAGTAATAATGTTCCTAAAGATATAGAATTATTAAACAATACTGATGCAGATTATATTCATGTTGATATAATGGATGGGAAGTTTGTTAAGAATAAAACTATGCCTTTTAGAGAGATGAGACATATAGGAGAATTTACATCTAAAAGATTAGATGTTCATTTAATGGTTAATAATCCTTTTGAATATATTCCTTTATATGCAGAATTAAATACTGAATATATTACTATTCATGTTGAAATTGAAGAAGATATTTTAAAAGATTTAGAATTAATAAAGAGTTATTCTATTAAGAGTGGTTTAGCTATTAAACCTGATACTAAAGTATCTACTTTAGTACCATATTTACCTTATCTTGATCAAATTCTTGTTATGAGTGTTGAACCTGGAATGGGAGGACAAGATTTTATTGATGGAACTCAAGATAAAATAAAAGAGGTAAAAGCACTTCTTGATTCATATAATATTAAGGCTATTATTAATGTTGATGGTGGTATTAATGATAAGACAGTAGAGATGTGCAGAGATGCTGATATGGTAGTTGCAGGTAGTTATATTATTAAAGGAAATAATTTTCAAGAAAAAATATCTAGTTTAAGATAAATAACTATGATATAATCTATATAGAATAGGAGTTGGTAGTGTGAATAATGAAGAACCAATAATTGTTCCAAATGTACCTGAGGTTGGTGCTACTACGCCACCATTAGATCAAAATGCTTTTGAAACCGTTGATCCAACAGCTAGTTTTAGTGCTGATCCTACTGAAGTTGAAAATAAGAGCGATGAACCTGTAATTCAGCCAGCAACTCCAGAGGTGTTAGATAATACTTCAGAATCAGAAGAAAATAAAACAAGTGAAGCTAATACTGTAGAATCTACTCCAGTGGCTCCTGCTGAGCCATCAAAAACAAGATATAATCCTGTTACTGGAGAAGAGATGAATGTTGATGATTTGAGGGGTGTACCTAATGTTACGGCAAATATTACTACTGATCCTCCAACAGAAGTTGTTGAAGAACCTTTAAAAACAGTAGAAGTTGAATATAAACCTACAAGTAAGGGTAATACAATAATGTTAATAATCTTCTTTATTGCTTTAATAGCCTTTGTTGTTTTCTTACCTGACTTACAAGTATTAATTGCTAAATACAAAGAAGGACCTGTTGTAGTAGAAGAAATTACTACTGGTAAATTAATATGTACTCTAGAATCAAGTACTGTTAATCTTGATCGTGAATATACAAGAGAATTTGAATTTGTAGATAAAAAATTACAAAATGCTAAATTTACAACAGTCACTAGAGGAGATCCTTCTTTAGATGAAGAATCTTTAGATGAATTAAATGCTCAATGTGAACAGGTAAAAGAAAATGTTAATGGTATGAAGGGTATTAATATTAGTTGTTCATATGAAGAAGGTAAATTAACAGAAAAAGAATCATTTGATTATTCTACTTATAATTCAGAAGAAATAGGACCTGCTTATACAGAGGCTGGTGGAAATTTAATTGAATTTAAGTATGAAGAAGATATTGATAATGTTATGGTCAATATGAGACAGAGTGGATTTACTTGTAATAAAGAAAAATAACATCTTAAAAGATGTTATTTTTTTTCTTTGATTCAAACACTAATATATAATATAATAGATGTATAATAGGAGTATTTTATGCTAAAGAGAACAAGAAGAAAAGTAAGATTTAGTCATAAGAAACGTAATATATTTATTTTTCTTGTTTTTGTATTGTTCTTAGGAATAGGATATTCTACTTTAGGTACAGACTTAGGAATAAATGGATCTATTAATCTTGAAAAATATAAAGAACCAATTATAAGAACTACTTATAGTAATGATGCAACTGCCTTTAGATCAAATACTTACCGTGATAAAATAAAAATAATAAATTTAGATGATGAAATAAATCCGCCAAATAGTGTAGTAGCAAGTTGGGATATAGGTGAAGCTCAAAATGGAAATGTAATGGCATATATCACAGCTAATCAAGATGATAATATAATGTATGATTTATATATACAAGGTGATGGACATTTATATGCGAATGAAGATAGTAAGTATTTGTTTGCTAATTTAAGAGGAGTCGACCAAATAAATGGAATAGATATTTTGGATACATCTAGAGT
>CAMYVT010000007.1 GCA_947302515.1 uncultured Caryophanales bacterium | reverse complement strand
ATGCTACTGGATGTTCTTCTATTTATGGAGCAAGTACTCCATCAATGCCTTATACTATTCCATGGGCTAATTCATTATTTGAAGATAATGCAGAGTTTGGATTTGGTATGAAAGTAGCTGATGAAGCTATGAAGGAACAAATTGTTACTTTAATTAAAAATAATAGTAGTTTAATTAAGCGTAGTGAAAAAGAGATTTATGATAATTATTGTAAAGAACAAAATGAAGAAAATGCTCGTAAGTTACTTGAAATAATTCCTGATACTAAGATAGATAGACTTGCAAAATTAAAAGAGTTTATCTTACCTAAATCTGTATGGATGATTGGTGGAGATGGATGGGCATATGACATTGGATATAATGGAATAGATCATGTTCTTGCTAATAAAAGAAATATTAATATATTAGTACTTGATACTGAAGTATATTCAAATACTGGTGGGCAAGCATCTAAATCTACTAGAACAGGAGCTGTTGCTAAGTTTGCTGCTGGTGGAAAAGAAACTGCTAAGAAGAATCTTGCTAAGATGGCTATGAGTTATCCTCATGTATATGTTGGTACTATTTCTCTAGGAGCTAATCCAATGCAAGCTATTAGAGTTATGAAAGAAGCAGAGGCTTATGATGGACCATCTATTATAATTGCTTATGCTCCATGTATTGCTCAAGGTATATTAAAAGGAATGAAGAATTCTATTAATGAAGAAAAGGATGCAACAGCATCTGGATACTTCCCAGTATTTAGTTATAATCCAACTAATCGTGAATTTAAATTGGATAGTAAAGCAGATTTCTCTAAATATGAAGAGTTTATGTTAGGGGAAGATAGATATAAATCTCTTAAAAAGATTAATAAAGATGGTGATCAATTACTTGAACAAAATAAAGCTCAAGCAGAAGAAACATATCATTATTATGAATCTTTACAAGGAGAAGTTAGTGAATAAAAAAAGACCAATTGGTCTTTTTTCTTTATTTTTTTGTATATTTGTGCTACAATATTTGGCAATTAATGGGGATGATTATATGAGAAAGAGTAAATATGATGATTTGGGCAAAATTGATGATTATTATGAAGATGATGGCGATGCAAGATTTTATAGTGTTGAAAACGATTTAAGCGATGTTTCTTATGAAGATTTTAATAAGCCTACAAAAGTTGTTGTTGAAGATGATGACGATGAAGAAAAAGTTGTTGTTACTAAGACTGTTAAAAAGAAAAAAACTTCATCTGCTTATTCTAGAATAACTGATAATGAAGAATTAATAGATTTTCTTGCAATATTTTGGATTTGGTTTAGAAGAATTGGAATTATTATTGCTGTTATTTTAATTGCGTATTTTATTACTAAGGGTCTATTTAAAGATTTATTCATGTATATATTATTATTAGTTGGATCTTTCTTCTTTGGATTTGGATTTATGGCTGTTCTTACAAGTTTACTTGACAATAGATAATGCTTTTAGAAGAAATATTATTAAGTGATGATATTGATAGTTACAGAGATGAATTAATTAAAATAATTCCGGAATTAGAACATTGTATTGGTTTTGATCAAAAACATCCACATCATCATTTAGATGTATGGGAGCATACTATGCTTGCTTTAAGTATGGCTCCAAAAGAGTTTGATATTAGACTTGCTTTATTATTACATGATATAGGCAAGCCTTTTTCATATCAACAAGATGGAGAAGTATATCATTATGTAGGACATGCTGATAAAAGTGCTGAAATTGCTAAAGAAATACTAAAAAGATTTGACTATCCCAATATGTTTAAAAATAAAATAATATATTTAATAAGAATGCATGATACAGAAATAACTAAAGATGAAATAAGAGATAATTATGAATTGTGTTATAAGAGATTTATTGTACAAAAATGTGATGCTTTAGCACATAATCCTAGTAAACTTGATAAAAGAAAACAATATATTCTTAAAACTAGACAAATGTTTAGAGTTTAATAAAACAAAAAGAGATGTCGGCCACATCTCTTTTGCTTTTCATACTAAGAGGCTGCACCCCCTGAGGGCAGCCTCCAAAAAGAATAAAAAGGGGTTGGCTAGTGTGATACTAGCGACCAATTCGCCTAATTCCGAATTGGTGCTTTCTATCCTAATCGAAAAGTGTCTATTTGTCAATCATTTTTATTAAAAAAAACAACTTTTTTTAACTTTTTTATTTTTGTTAAAACGTTGATTTATATAGATATTACTGAGATATAAATATAATTTATATTATTATATTTTTTCTTTAAATAAATAGGTAATTATGATATAATATGCGAAGAGATGTGTGATGTATATATGTACTTGTAATTTTTAAAAAGGGAAGTGATTATATGGCAGAATTAAAGGATGTTAAAGGTATAGGGCCCAAATCTCTTACTTTATTAAATAAAATAGGTATTCTTACTATTGATGATTTGCTTACTCATTATCCTTTTAGGTATGATTTATTAGAAAGAAATGATCTACAAAAGGTTGGAGATGGAGAAAAAATCATAATAGATGGTAAAGTTGAAAGTGTACCTATATTAATGAGATTTAAAGCTGGTTTAAATAAAATGAATTTTAGATTAGTTACCCAATCTGGAGTGGTTGGTGTTTCAATATTTAATAGGGCGTTTTTAAAAAATCAATTAAGTGTTGGAACTGGTATTACTGTTATTGGTAAACTTGATAAAAGTAAAAATGTTATTACTGCTAGTGATATAAAAATGGATTTATTATCTAATAGTATGAAAATAGAACCTGTATATCATTGTACTAGTGGTCTTACTAATAAGAATATGTCTACATATATTAATATGGCATTATTAATGTTTGGTAGAGAAGTACTTGATAATATTCCAGAAGAATATATAAAGAAGTATAATTTTTTAAATAAAAAGACATCCTTAAATGTTATACATAATCCTAGTACTATGGAAAAATTAAAAGAAGTTACAATTCGTTTAAAATATGAAGAATTATTTGAATTTATGTTTAAAATTAATTATTTAAAACAGATGAATAAAAAGAAAAATAATGGTTTAGAAAGAGTTATTGATAGAGATAAATTAAAAGAGTTTATTAATAAAATACCTTTTAAACTTACTGGTGATCAAGATAAGGCAATAGATGAGATTGTTACTGATTTAGAAGCACCTCATAGAATGAATAGATTATTACAAGGTGATGTTGGATCTGGTAAAACTGTTGTTGCTTTTACTGGTATGTTTGCTAACTATTTAAGTGGATATCAAAGTGCTTTGATGGCTCCTACTGAAATACTTGCAATGCAACATTATATTAATTTAAAAGAGTTTTTAAAAGGGACTAGAGTAAAAATTGCTTTACTTACTGGTTCTACTCCTAAAAAAGAGAAAAATGAAATATATGAAGGATTAAAGAATGGTAAAATTCATATGGTAATTGGTACACATGCTTTAATTCAAGATGAAGTTGAATATCAAAACTTAGGTTTAGTTATTACAGATGAACAACATCGTTTTGGTGTACATCAAAGAGCTAATTTACAGAATAAAGGAATTAAACCTGATGTTTTATATATGAGTGCTACTCCAATACCAAGAACTTATGCATTAACAATTTTTGGTGATATGGATGTTTCTACTATTAAAGAAAGACCTAAAGGACGTCAAAAGATAGATACTTATGTTAAAAAGAACAGTGAAATAAAAGAAGTACTTGAGATGATTTATAAAGAATTAAAAAATGGTCATCAAGTATATGTTATTGCTCCTCTTATTGAAGAGAGTGAGAATAGTGATTTAACTACAGTAAATGAGTTAAAAGATCAAATGAAACTTGCTTTTAAGGATTTATATAAAATAGATATTGTTCATGGTAAGATGGCAAGTGGTGCTAAAGATATAATAATGGAACAATTTAAAAATAATGAAGTACAAATACTTATTTCTACTACAGTTGTAGAGGTTGGAGTAGATGTTCCTAATGCCACTTCTATGGTAATATTTGATGCCGATAGATTTGGTTTATCTACATTACATCAGCTTCGTGGTAGAGTAGGAAGAGGTACTTCTAAGAGCCAATGTATCTTAATTAGTGATAGTGATACTGAAAGGCTTAAAATAATGGAAAGAGAAGATGACGGATTCATTATTTCTGAAGAGGATTTTAAGTTAAGAGGACATGGTGATTTATTTGGTACAAAACAATCTGGAGATATGGCTTTTAAGATTGCTAATATTAAAAATGACTATAAAATACTATTACAGGCTAAGAAGGATTCTAAAGAATATTTATTAAATAAAGATACTGATAAAGATGAATTAAAAGTTAGATTAATTAATTCTATATCTATAAAAGAGTCGTAATGTAAAGGCTCTTTTATTTTTTTTAAATGAATTGACTTTTTTTAAAATATCCTATATGATTAAGATGCGTGGTAGTATATATCACGCCGATATCTCTAACGGTCTAATGTTAGAGTATATTCAACCGAACCCCCTGAAGACCTAGTCGTGAGACTAGGTCACTTTTTTTTAATAATTATATAGACCTACTTGTGTAGGTTTTATTTTATGCTATAATATGCCTAGGAGGAGAATTATGGTAAAAAGAAGAAAATTGTATATCTTTTTAGTATCAATTTTAATTGTTCCAATTATTGTAGTTAGTCTTACTGGTTGTGAAAAAAGAGGTTATACACAAGATGATACTATAACTTATAATGGTGGAGAATATAGTATTACAAAAGTATCTAAAGATGATGAGTATATTGTTGTTACAATTAAGATAAAAAACATTAGTGATAAAGATTTAAAATATTCTGATTTTAATTTTGTTATGTTAAATCAAAGTGGTAAACAAGTTGATGTTAAGAGTTTAGTTTTTGATGATGGTACTATACTATCTAATGGTACATTAAAACCAAATGAAGAAGTAGAAGGATCAATTACTTGGGTACAAGATAAGAAAAATAAAAGTTTAAGAATTAGATATTATGAAAATCCTATTATGACAGAAATAGATAATTATGAATTTGAATGGTCACTAGATTAATTAGTTTGGAGATGAGATTTTATGAATAAAAAAACAGTTATAGGTACTGTATTATTAGTAGTTGTTTTAATAGTTGTAGTTGTATTTGCTGCTTCTTATAGTGAAACTAATGATCCGAGTTCTGAAGATTTTGATAAGGCAGCTGCTGAAAAAAAGGCAATTAATAAGATGTTTCCAGGTATAGAATTTGGAGAAGTAATTAAAAAAGTAAAAGATCCGGAAGGAAATACTATTTCAATAATAAAGGATGAGAATTTTGGTGCAGTAGTTGATCTTAGTCGTTTTTCTAAAAAAGCATCTGATATGACAAAGAATTCTAAACATTTATCAGATGAAGAAATATATTATTTAAATGCTACTGATGATCAAAAAAAGGCTATAGAGTCAGTTATTAATTATATTACTACTGGTGGAGTATCTCAAGGATATGCAGCAAGTGAATTATTTATTAGAGATGCTTTGACTTATAAAGGATATGATCCTGAAACTATAGAATATGCAATGACTCATGCTGGTGTTGATTGGGATGAACAAGCATATATTCAAACATTAATTCTTGCCGCTGATCATGGTATTTCAAAAAAAGATATAGTTGATGCAATGATTGAAATGGGCCTTTCAGATGAAGCTGCTACTAGAGAAGCTAATCGAGAAGATATAGATTACTATGAGCAAGCACTTGCTTATGCTTGTTTTAATAAATTTTCGAATGATGTTTCTGCAAGTATTTATGGTTATTCTAAGTATACAAAAGATAATGTTAGAGATACACTTGAATATTTAAATTTTAATGATAAAGAAATAGATTATGCATTAAAAGTAGTATTTGATGAAATAAAAGTTAAATGAGATGATTGGAAATAATCATCTTTTTTTATACGTTTATTCTTTTAAATATACATGTTATTTTATATATATGTGTGTTATAATATGGCCAAAGAGGTGGCTTTATGAAAAAAGTATTATTATTTATACTTTTTATGGGATTTTTGTTTTGTATAACAGGTTGTGGAGAAGAGGATCCAATGGATGATCCATTTATTCAAGAACTAGAGAATTATTCTTTTAAAGATCATTTACAATGCACTAAATCAGAGGGGGGAATTTCATATAAAATTGATGTTTTTCAAGATCCTGAAACTTATGAAGTTCTATTTGGAGCATTAACTGAAACTTATGATATTTATCCTTATGATAATCAAGGTAATTTTAATGGATTTGATCCTGAAAAAGAATATTGTAGTGACTATGAAAAAGATTCATTTAGTAAATGTAAGGCTGATATGTATAATGTCGGTGAAGGAGAAAAATACAATCAAGCAAGAGCGAGATATTATTATAAAAAGGATGTTTTAAATCCAGATAATGAATTTGATAAAGATGCATTAGATAACTTAAAAGAAATAACAGAAGAAGATGGTTATTTTTGTGAAATATTTAGATAAATAAGGAGGAAATCTTATGAAGAAATTATTAACTGTTTTTATTGTTTTGATTCTTGTTGTTTTAATGACTGGATGTGGAGAAAAAAATAAAATTAAAACTCTTACTTGTACTAAAAGAGATGCAAAGAATGAAGCAATATATTATGAAAAAATAAAAATGGATTATCAAAAAGAAAAATTGGTTTCAGGTAAATATACTTATACATTTTACTATTTAAAAAAAGGTGAAGCATATGATGATGAACTTACTAAAGCTGCAGAAAAAGAACTAAAGAAATCATGTGATAATTATGAATTGTTGTTTGCTAAAGCTCACGGAGGGTATGATTTTCCTAAAGCAATTAATAATTGTTCTGTAAAAGTAAAAACTAAACAGATTAGTAAATATGCTTATGAGTTAGAACATATAATTACATTAACTTTTGATCCTGAGAAAGTTAATAAAAATGAGTATACACATAGATTTTGGGTATTAGATGAATTTGAAAATGGTTCATATTTTAAATGTGAATATAAATAGTGGTGATAGTATGAAAAAGAAAATAATAATTGTATTAATAGTATTAGTTCTAGTTTTAGTAACTGGATGTGAAAATAATAAAAATAAAGAAGATAAATATAAAAATCAAAAGACATTAACATGTACTAAGATAAATCCTGGAGCACTTGATCTTGGAAGTAGAGATATAAATTATATAATTGATTCTACTGATACTTATATTTATTCAGATGATGTTTTAAAAGAAGGAAAAATGATAGAAACATATGATTTTTCTAGATATTTACATAGTAGATCTTCTTATAGAAGTGATTATGTTAATTTATATAAAGTTTTATTTGATGCTTATGAATGTTCTACTGATTATTTTTCAAACGTAGAAGCTTTAAGTGGTAGTGTAAAAGAATGTAATAAAGAGTGGGGAGACGATACATTCTCACGTATTTATACTATGGATACTGAAATATTAAAAGATAGAGATGATTTCAAGACAATTAAAAAAGCAAAAGATTTTTATGAAAAAAATTTATTCAAATGTAAAATTAAATAGGGAGTAAATTTATGAAAAAAGTAATTAAAATAATAGTTGTTTTGGTATTAGTATTTATAGTATTAATTGGACTTGCTTATGCTTATAAGTATTACTCTAAATATAAGTGGAAAAAAGAAGTAGAAAGTGAAATGAATGTTAAGAGAGAAAGATTTTCTGAATTATTATATGAGATACCAAAAGAATTTAAAAGAAATAAAAAAGAAGAACATTTAGTTCCATACTCTTATATTTATGAAAAAGATGATATGAGATGTATTATAGAGTTAGATAGTTTTGAGATGGATAATGATGAGAATAATACTATTGAAAGAAGAGCTAAATTAGAATCAAGTAGATTAGAGGATAAACAAGAAATAATTATTGGACCTGAAGAAATGAAACTTATTAATACAACAGGAATAGTGCTTGCTAAAGGACAAAAATTAAATGGTTTGTTAAATGCTAATGATTATTATATTTATCTACAGTCAAAAAAGAGTATTTTTACTATTGAATATACTATAGTTAATTGGAGAACATCTGGTAGAGATGATGCTGATACTCATGTATGTACAACATCTTTGGAAGGTTTCTTAAATAGTATTGGTATTAAGGAATAGTATTAGGAGGTTTATTATGAAGAATAAAATATTACCAATTGTATCAGTAGTTGTAATTATTATTGTTTTATTATTAGCTGTTTTTGTAACAGGCGGTAGTGATAAAGAACCTGAAGATAATAGAAATCATACAGTATATAAGGTTAAAAAAGTAGCAGAAAATTGTCCTAATTGTATATTTACATTAAATGAAATTTCATTTGGACCAAGTGATTATTATAAATATGATTATTATGAATATGAAGATAGTTCTTCAAAAGCATCTAGGTATACTCAATTTTATGAAGAAGGAGACGATTACGTAACTGACTATAATAAAATGAAGAATAAGGAAGGAATGCATAGACCTGTATTCTTAGCCGCAACAATGAATACTGATAAATATGTATTAAATGTGTATACATGCGGATTAAAAGATGGTAAAGCATATTGTTTAGAGGGAGCAAAAGACGGAAGTAAATATAAGAAAAATGTTAAATTATTAAAAGAGGTATTTAAAAATAATCCTGAACAATGTTATGAAGCAGCTGGATGTTATTCTTGTGGAAATTATAATGCAGAAGAATCATATTTTATGGCTTGTAAAGATGGATATGTAGCAACTACTTATGGTGAAGATATGAAGTGTCGTATAGTACCTAAAAAAGCAAAAGGAACTTGTTCCGAATATGATTATGATTAAAAGAAGATAATTAGTTCTTCTTTTTTTTACTACATTTTGTTCGATAATATAGGATAGCATATATATAGCAACAAATTAAAAAGTAACATTTTAAAAAAATATGCTAGAATAAATTAGGAGTGTGAGAATATGACTGAAAAAACAGAAAAAAAGAGAAGAAAACAAAGAAAGAAAAACTAAACCACAAATAAACCACTTTTATGTGTGACCTGTGTAGATTGGGTCCTTTTTTGCTGGTAATGAGCAGTAATGAAACGGTGTAACTAAAGGGGATTCGCGTTGATGAGTAGTATAAACTCGAACCCCCTGAAGACACCGTCGCGAGACGGTGTCACTTTTTGTTATTAAATAATAATGCTAGCAGTCATATATTGTCATATGTACTTAGATATGATTATATATAAATGGCATAAATATCATTTAGAAAAAAATCTTTTCATTTAATATATTATTATTGTGATATAATAAATATATATTTATGAATAAGCGGAGGTATATATGAATTATACACTAGATAATGATGAAGTAATACTATTTGAAGGTGAAGCAGGATACAATAGAAATATTTGTAAAGATTATCTAACATTAACAAGTAAGAAAATTATTTTTGAAAAACAAAAAGGAATATTTAGTAATAAAAAAGAACTAATTGAAATAATAAATTTAGATGATATTAAAATACATAATGGTGAAGTTAAATGCGTTGCAAAAGGCTTGGAAGTAAATATACAAACTATTCATAAAAATATAAAAATTAAGTTTTCTGGATTAATTAATCCACAAAAAGTATGTACACTAATAAAAAATGAGTTAACAGGGACAAATTTATTATCTAGAGGATCTGATAAAGTTAATAATGTTTTAAATACAGTTGATGAGACACTGGGGTTTGATACAAGAGGCATAGCAAAAGGAATAATAGAAAATGGTATAAAAGGTACATTAATTAATGGAATTAAAAGTAAAGATAAAAAAGATAAATAATTATGCTATTTCAATATTTCAATTAGACGATAAATAAACGTCATTTATATTGTTTAGATATAAAGTATACTAAATTTTAATGATAATGAATGATATTTTTTATTTATATGTAAAAGGTATTGGTGATACTTACATATGTATGGTGTATCCCCCTGAAGACACTGTCGTGAGACAGTGTCACTTTATTTTATAAGGATTTTAAGAGTTTATAATCATTTCCTAGACGTATTTCAGACGTATTTCAAATATTTTGGTTATTTTATAAACTCTTTTTGTGTTATAATAAATATACAATTTACATTATCAAGAGCAAGGGAGAGAATTGGCTCAATGATCTTGCACCAACCTATTAAGTTAGGTGGTAAAACCAACAAAGTTATACTTTGAATGATAAATACGGATTCACTCTATACTATTCGTATGGAGTTTTTTCTTTTCTTGATAGTGTTTATTGAGAAAGGAGGAGAGTATGGAGGATTATAATAAAATAAATTTTATGAAATGTGGATATAGCACTATTGGTGTTAGAGATGATGAATTATATAAAAATTGGGATTCGGATTTTATTGCTTATCTAAGAAGTAAGGGATTTAGTAATTGGGGCCGTAAAGGTTATTTTTGTGGTAAAGTCTTATATGTTAATTTAACCAGTAAAAGGTTTGCATTCTCTTGGCCTGGAGTAAAATTTACTGAGCCAATAGCACATAAATATATTTCTATTGAAGATTTTAAAAAAATATATGAAATATTTGAAAAGTATGATTAATAGTAAATGATTGATGATATATGTTATAATTTATTATAAAGAAATGGGTGATATTATATGGCTTATTATAACAGTAGACAAATTAATAAGATGGTAAAAGATGCAATAGATAATTATTGCCCTCCTTCAACATATAAAAATAAAATGCCAACTAAGGAAGAATTTGGCGTTCAAGATATTGATATTGATCAAATAGAAAAAGAACGAGACATATTTATGAAAAAAAAGATAAATATGAAACTCTGATGGGTGCTTCGTTTATTTTTGCTTGTATTATTGGTTTAATATTAGGATATTTTGCTATTGGTAATATATTTCTTGGAACTGAGATGGATTTTTTTGAAATACCGAATGGAGTTCCTGCTATGGATATAACTTGTTACTATGTAGCAATTATAGTAGTTCTTGCAGTATCATTAATTACTTATATAACATGTAGAAGTATACTAAAAGAAAATCCTGCAGAGACACTTAGAACTAAAATACCTAGTATTAAAGGTAGTACTATTAATATTACTAAAAAAGGTATATTTAAAAAATTAAGTTTTTCTAGTAAATGGAATTTAAGAGATATCTTAAGAAATAAAATGAGGACTATAATGGGACTTGCTGGAGTTGTTGGATGTTGTGCTTTAATAGTTTGTTCTTTTGGAATGCTAGATTCAATGAATTATTTTGTTAAATTACAGTTTGAGGTTTTATATAATTTTGATTATAAATTAAATATTAAAGAAAACATTCCGGATGATGATTTACAAGTTCTATATGATAAATATGGTGATAAGACTACTGAATCTCTTGGAATAGAAATAAGAGATAAATCTGGTAAGAGAGAATCTAATAATATATTAGTTACTGATGCGGGTAATTATGTAAGATTTGTTGATAATAAAAATGATATAAAAAATATGCCTACTGATGATGGAATATATGTTACATATAAATTAGCGGATACTAAAGGATATAAAATTGGTGATGTAATAGAGTGGCATATTTATGGTGATAATAAATACTATAAATCAAAGATTATAGGATTTAATAAAGATCCCCAAAATCAGAATATTTCAATGACTAAGAAATATTTAGAATCTTTGGGAATAAAATATAAACCTAATGCTTTATACACAAATTTAGATTTAAGTAATGTAAAAGAAATTAACAATATAGAGACTATTCAAGATATCAATAGTTTAAAAGAGGGTATGACGTCAATGTTATCTATGATGAAGACTATGTTGACTATGATTATTGGTATTGCTATACTTCTTGGAGGAGTAATTATTTACAATTTGGGAATATTATCTTATACTGAAAAAGAGTACCAATTTGCAACTTTAAAAGTATTAGGATTTAAAGATAAGCAAATTGAAAATATATTTATTAAACAAAATAATTGGATAGCTATTGTTTCAATAGCAATTGGATTGCCGGCAGGATTTTATTTAACAGATTGGTTATTTAAAACTGCTATAGAAGAACATTATGATTTCTGTGCATTTATAACTATTAAGACTTACGTTATTGCAGCTATTGGAACATTTGTTGTGTCTTTTCTAGTATCTAAGTTTTTGGCAAGAAAAATAAAAAAGATAGATATGGTATCTAGTTTAAAAGGAAATGAGTAATATGAAAACAGAAAAAAATATATTAATAGCTTTTATATTAAATTTAGCTTTTTCAATATTTGAGTTTTTTGGAGGTTTGTTTACTAATTCAGTAGCAATTCTTTCTGATTCAATCCATGATTTGGGAGATGCTATTTCTATTGGTATTTCATATTTCATGGAAAGAAAAAGTAAAAAGAAGGCTGATAACGAATATACTTATGGGTATATTAGATATTCTGTATTAGGTGGTGTAATTACTACTACAATACTTTTGGTTGGGTCTGTATTAGTTATAATTGGTGCTGTTAGTAGATTAATTAATCCAGTAGAAATTAATTATAGTGGTATGATTGTATTTGCAATTATTGGAGTGATACTAAACTTTATTGCTGCATATGTTACTAGAGAAGGAGACTCAATTAATCAAAAGTCTGTTAATTTACATATGCTAGAAGATGTATTAGGATGGATAGTAGTACTTATTGGTGCTATTATTATGAACTTTACTGATATTAGAATATTGGATTCTATTATGAGTATTGGAATAGCTTTATATATTCTTTATCATGCTCTTAAGAACCTAAAGAAAGTATTGAATATTTTCTTAGTAAAAACTCCTGATGATATTGATATAGAAGATTTGAAAAAGCATTTGTTAAAAATAAAAGATGTTGATGATATTCATCATATTCATGTATGGAGTATTGATGGATTTCATAATTATGCAACTATGCATATTGTTTCTAAGGCAAAAGATGTATCTAGAATAAAAAAAGAAATTAGAGAAGAATTAGAGGAACATAATATTGTTCATTCAATATTAGAAACAGAAGAAGAAGTTTGTGGTGATGAAGAGTGTCATGTTGAATTAGAAACTGTTTCTCATTCGCATCATCATTAATAGATAATAGGAGGGATAAAATGGAAGAACAAAAAAATTGTAATTGTGGACCTGATTGTACATGCGGTTGTCAAGAAGGAAAAGAGTGTACTTGTACTGATGAAAATTGCAAATGTGATGATACATGTACATGTGGTTGTCATGAGGGAAAAGAATGTACTTGTAATGAAGAGAAATAGTATTATTTCTCTTTTTTATATACTAATAATTATATTTATGTTATACTTTATATGATAAGAGGTGTTGGTTATGGATACAGATAAAATTGTTGTTATTTCTGTTGATGGTAAATACTTTTTAAATGAATCTATTTGTAATCATAATCAAATAGGTGATAATACTGTTTTCGTTATTATTAATGATGAGTATTATTATCAAGTTACTCCTGAAGAAATTGGATCTTTATGTGCTAGTAATCATTCTTCTTTTGCATTACAGAGAGAAAGTGATTTAAAAATATATGTAGTTATACCTGAAGAAAAGCCAGATCACGAATTTGATGTTTGTTGCTATAAAGATCATTTCTTTGTAAATCAAAATATTCTTCAGCAATTTCATTTACAGGCTTTAGAAGGACAAATTACAGTTGATGGAATTGTATACTTTGAAGTAACTCCTCAACAAATTGCTATTATAGAGGGTAGCTCTATATATGGTATATGGAAAGCTAATTATAGAAATATTTAATAATAAAACACTTCTTTGAAAGTGTTTTTTTCTTTACAAATCCCTTAGTTTTTGATATAATATTGAACTAGTTATCGGGGGGATTTGTATGGATAAAAAAATTCATAAAAATTTGAATGTTATTGAAACTTGTTGTGTACTAGTGGGTATTGTATGTTTATTATGTGCTGCTATGATGCATTTTGGTGAAGCTATTAGTAGTATTTATACTAATTTTTTAATGATTATTGGCATTATTGCTGAAGTGGTAGTTGTTTCTATTGAATTAATGTTTCTACATTTAGAAAATATTAAATATAAAATAATAACTTGTGGTTATTTAATATTAGAATTAATTGCTATTATGATTATGAATGCAATTATTCCATTTTCTGGATTATTAATACTTACTGGTTTTAGTATAATGAAAAATATTTATCGTATATCTAATGTTGAATTGATTTATAAACCTTTAGGTTATTATGAATTGTGTAAGAAATTTGGAATTAAGGTTAAAAGACCCAGAAAGAAAAGAGCTACTGCTATTAAGAAGAAAGTTGTACCTGTTAGAAATACTAAGAGAAGTACTTCTAAGACAAGAGAACCAAATTATGCTTAATTAAATCTAGTTTACGACTAGATTTTTTTTGTGTTAAAATATAAATATAGTATGGAGGTATAATTATGAGAATATTTAAATGTATGACTTGTGGAAATATAGTTTATTTATTACATGAAGGTGCTGGTAAACTTAATTGTTGTGGTAAAGACATGATTGAATTAAAAGCTAATACTGTAGATGCTGCGGTAGAAAAACATGTACCAGTAGTAGAGGTAAATGATAGATTAGTTACTGTTACATGTGGTGAAGTAATACATCCTATGGAAGAAAATCATTATATTGAATTTATGGTATTAGAAACTAATAAAGATATTAAAATTAGTTATTTAGCTCCTGGAGATGAACCTGTTTGTAAATTTACTTTAGGAGATGAAGAAGAAATTTTTGCAGCATATGCTTATTGTAATTTACATGGTTTATGGAAAAGTAATTAGTAGGTGATAATATGAAGGATATGATACTATTCGATCTAGATGGTACATTATGGGATACTGCTGATTCTACATATAAAGTAGTTAATGACTATTTAAAAAAAAATAATTATGATTTTGAAGTAAGTAAAGACGTTATTGTTGATAATATGGGCTTTGAGTTTGATGTTTGTGCTGAAAGATATTTTCCTAAATTAGATAAAAAAGATGCTTTAGATTTATTAAATAAAATATATGAAGATTATGATAAATTACTTGATAGTAGTTTAGAAGTTGGTAAGGTATATCCTAATGTTTATGAAACTATTAAAAAATTATCTGAAAAATATACTTTATGTATAGTTAGTAATTGTTCTAGTAAAGCATATATTAATAATTTTATTAAAACTGCAGGAGTAGAAGATTATATTACTGATTCAATTGCTGCTTCTAATTTCTTTATTTCTAAAGCAGAAGCTATTCGTAAATTAAAAGATAAATATCAAGCTAATAGATTTGTATATATTGGTGATACTTTAAAAGATCAAGTTTCTGCGGCTGATGCTGGTGGAATGTTTGTTTGTGCTAAGTATGGATTTGGGGAAGATTTAGTTACTAAATATTCTATTACTGATATTTCTGAACTTCCTTCAATAATGACTTATATTTTTAGGGAGTGATTTAGTGAAGACTGTTGTGATTACTGGTAGTGCTAGGGGATTTGGATATGCTATGTTAGAGAGTTTTCGTAGAAGAGGATTTAATGTTGTACTTTGTGATGTTAATGTAAATGAACTTGATAAAGCAATGGATAAGTTATCTCATGTTCCATCTAAAGGAAATATTCTTTCTTTTAAGATGGATGTTACTAAAGAGGAAGATATTAATAGTTTAATTAATAAAGTTTTAGATAAGTTTAAAACTATTGATATTTGGATTAATAATGCTGGTGTCAATCAACCTATGAAACCTATATGGGAACTAGATTCTAAAGTTATTGATAGACTTATTGATATTGATCTAAAAGGAACTATGCTTTGCAGTAAATGTATTATGCCCATTATGTTAAAACAAAAGAGTGGAGCAATTTACAATGTAGAAGGTTATGGATCCAATAATGCTGTTATGACTGGTTTATCTATTTATGGTACTAGTAAAAGAGCTGTTACTTATTTTACTGATGCTCTTGCTAAGGAATCTGATGACAATGGTGGCTATGTAAAAATTGGTAAAATAACTCCTGGAATTATGATTACAAATTTTATTAGTACATCTATGGGTGATGGTGATACAATAGAGTTATCAAATAAAACAAAAAATGTTTATAATATTTTAGGTGATAAACCTGAAGTAATTGCTGATTTTATGGTAGATAAGATTTCTAATAATACTAAAAATCATGCTAAATTTACATGGTTAACTACTAGTAGAGCAATGGGCAGATTTATAAAAGCTTTATTTGGAAAAAAGAATAATTATTTTGAATAGGTGATATAAATGGAAAAGAAAATTGAATTAGAATGTGATTATTGTGGAGTTCCAATTACAGAAAAAGATCACAAATGTCCTAACTGTGGGGCTAATTGTACTGAAAAAATAAAAAAATATAAAGAACAAGAGGAAAAAGAAAAAGAAATAATAAGACAACAGAATATTGAACAATCTAAGAAAATACAAGAAGATTTTAATAAACCTGTTAAATTTGTATTTGTTATAGCAGCAGTTATTATTGTTTTTAGTATCGTATTGTTCTTTATAACTATGTTTGGAATGCATGGTAAAAGTGATATAGAAGAACAGACAGCTAAAGAGGGTATTACATGTAAACAAGATTCATATGAATTATATTCTTATGTTTCTGATAATTTTCCTGATCAATATAATACACCAGAGGGTTATCAAAAGATTGCTTTTCATATAACATGTGAAAATAAAGGTGATGAAGAAGATAGTATTACTGGATTTGATGTTAAACTTACAGCTGATGATTATGCTGTTAAAATGGCTGATTTAAAAACTGGAATGTTTGAAAAGGCAGTACAAGGAAAAGCAGAATATCCTTCTCTTCTTAATAATAAGATATCTCCTGGAGAAAAGCTTCAGGGTTATATAGGATATACAGTTCCTAAAGATAAAAAGGTATTAAAATTAACTGTTGCTGGTAAGACTACAACACTAGATAATCCAGTTTATACAGGAGAGTAATCGTAAGATTGCTCTTTTTTTGATATAATATATTTGGAGGGATAATATGAATGAAATAAAATGCCCTAATTGTGGTACTGTATTTAAGATAGATGAAATGGATTATCAATCTATTGTTAAACAAATAAGAGATCATGAATTTGAAAGGGAAATAAGGTTACGAGAAGAACAAGCTGAAAAGGATAAAGAAAGTTCTATTAAATTAAAAGAGGCTACAATGAAAGAGTCTTTTCAAGTAGAGATGTCTAAAAAAGAATTGGAAATATCTGAATTAAAGAAAAAAATAGAAGTACAGGAGTCTAAATCTGAATTAGATAAACAAAAAGCTTTAGCAGATAAAGATAAGAAGATTAGTGAGCTTGAATTAAAAGAGAAAAGTATTAAGGATGATTATGAATCTAAATTAAAGAATAAAGATGAGCAAATTGCTTACTATAAAGATTTTAAAGCTAAACAATCTACTAAGATGATAGGGGAATCTTTAGAAGTACATTGTAATACAGAATTTAATAAACTTAGACCTTTATTTGGTAATGCTACTTTTGAAAAGGATAATGATGCTAAAACTGGATCTAAGGGAGACTTTATATTTAAAGATTATGATGATAATGGTACGGAAATAGTATCTATTATGTTTGAAATGAAAAATGAAGCTGATGAAACTGCTACTAAACATAAGAATGAAGATTTCTTTAAAGAACTAGATAAAGATAGAAGAGAAAAGAAATGCGAATATGCTGTACTTGTATCATTACTAGAGATGGATAATGATCTATATAATGATGGTATTGTTGATGTTAGTCATGTATATGATAAGATGTATGTTATTAGACCACAATTCTTTATACCATTAATTACATTAATTAGGAATCTTGCAAGAAAGTCATTGGAATATAGACATGAATTAGAATTAGTTAGAAGTCAAAATATAGATATTACTCATTTTGAAGAAAATATTAATGCATTTAAAGAGGGATTTAATCGTAATTATAGGCTTGCTAGTGAGAGATTTTCTAAGGCAATAGAAGAAATTGATAAGAGTATTGATCATTTACAAAAGATAAAAGAACATTTACAAAAAACTGATGACAATTTAAGACTTGCTAATAATAAGGCTGAAGATTTAACTATACAAAAGCTTACTCATAATAATCCAACTATGAAAGATATGTTTGATGATTTAAATAATAAGAAAAAGAAAGAAGTAAAAGAATAATTTACTTCTTTTTTACAATAAAAATTTATAAATTAGCACTTAACTATTGACAGTGCTAATTTATAGTGGTATAACATAATTGTAAGGAAAAAGTTATCCTTGCTGGTACATTATTTATACAATGTGCATAGAACTACACATATAAAGAAAGGAAGTTGATGTATATGATGATAGTACCTAGAAGAAATTATGATTTATTTGATGACTTTTTTGATGATCCATTTTTTCACAAAGAAGAAAGACATCCAATGCCAATGATGAAGACTGATATTCGTGAAGGGGAGAATAACTATATTATTGATGTTGATCTACCTGGATTTTCAAAAGAAAATATTAAGATAGATGTAGAGGATGGTTATTTGAATATCAACGCTTCTATGAATGAATCTAATGATGAAGAAGAAAAAGGGAAATTCATTAGACGTGAGAGATATAGTGGAGAATGTTCTCGTAGTTTCTATATTGGTGAAGGAATAGAAGCTGAAGATATTAAAGCTAGTTTTACTAATGGTATTTTAACTCTAGAAGTACCTAAAATAGATCCTGAGAAAAAGTTACCTGAAAAGAAATATGTTGAAATTGGAGAATAGTTTTTACTATTCTCTTTTTTTGTGTTAAAATACTATTGATTTAAGGAGGTATTATTATGGTTATTATTTCTGTTGAAGATAATGAAGAAACTAGAATAGATAAATTTTTATCTGAAAAATTAGATATATCTAGAAGTAAAGTACAGAAACTTATTAAAGATGAAAAAGTACTTGTTAATGATAAAGTTGTATCTAATTCTTATTCTGTAAAGATGGAAGATGTAATAGAAATTAATGATAAACTTGATTATACTATTTCTATTGAACCTGAAGATATCCCTTTAGATATTATTTATGAAGATGATTTTTTAATAGTACTTAATAAAAAGAGTGGAATGGTTGTTCATCCTGCTCCTGGACATTATTCTGGTACTTTAGTTAATGCTCTACTATATAAATATGGTAAGCTTGGAGGAGAAGATTTTAGACCTGGAATAGTACATAGATTAGATAAAGATACTAGTGGATTGATGATTGTTGCTAAGACTGAAGAAGTGTTAGAAAAACTTTCCACAATGATTGGGGAAAAAGAAGTAGAAAGAAGATATCTTGCAATAGTAGATGGAGTTATTCCTCATGAGACTGGAACAGTAGATGCACCTATTGGAAGAGATAGAAATAATAGACAGAAAATGGCTGTTACTGATGTTAATGGTAAAGAAGCCATTACTCATTTTAAGGTTTTAGAAAGATTTTCTAATAATACTTTAATAGAATGTAGATTAGAGACTGGAAGAACTCATCAAATACGTGTACATATGTCTTATATTGGATATCCTATTAATAATGATCCTTTATATGGAAAAGGTATATGTACTGAGTTTGGTCAGATGCTACATTCATATTACATAAAATTTAATCATCCAAAAACTGGTAAAGAATTATCATTTGAAGTTGAAGCTCCTATTGAGTTTACTGATAAATTACAAGAATTAAGAGAAAAGCAAATCTAATTGGATTTGCTTTTTTATTTTATGTTATACTTTTAATAGGAGGTAGTTTATATGGATCATGACTTATTTGAGGAGTTTAATAAAATAAAAAAAGATATTGTATTATCTTTTGCAAAGCATTCTTTATCTGGTAGTGAAAAGGATAATAAGGAAGCAGTATTAAATTCTGTTTTATTTGCTTGGATTAATCCACTTAAAACAGTAAGAGATTTTAATCTTAAATATAATAGTTTTAAGAAAATGGATCAAATAATACGTAACAGTTATTTATTTGATTTAGTTGAAATGATATCTAATACTGAAGAAGATAAAGATGATAAAGTACGTAGGGCTTTACTTATATATGATAGTTTTGAAAATGATAAAGAATATCAAAAACTTACTAAAGAGTGTGGATATAAATTACCTGTAGAGTTTGGTATTAAAGAAAACTATTATAATGGGGCTTTACTTAGAAAAATTGCTTTCTATAATGATTTTAAAAGAAAATTAAATGATATTAATGACCATCTTACTTGCAAAGGGGTTGTTAAAAGATGAAGCATAATCCAATGAGTGCCGATGATTATGAAGCAATTTTATGGTTAGAAGATAAAAGTAAGGAATTACCTGCTTTAAATAATGCTTGGATAGTATTAAAAGGTTATTATGAAGAGTGTAAAAAATCTTTAAATAATAATGATACTGATTTTTCTCCTTTTCAAGATAAAAGAGAAAAAGATTCAGTGTATTCTTTTGTTTCTCAAGTAATTGATAATGAAATGTTTATGGGGGAAGTCAATGATTTCTTAGAAATTAATAAGAAAGATGTTGAAGATATTTTACATGAAAAAGATAGTTCTACTGAACATCAATGGATTATTGCAAAGATTGCTAGGCTTTATAATATGCATTTAAAGTTAGGACATAGTGCAAGAATTACTTTTGTTGCAGAACAAGAGTTAGAAAATATTCCAGAAAGTAACAATTCAGAGTTATTAAGGAGAACAGTATTGCTTTCTGCTTTATTACATGATGTTGGTAGATTCTATCAAGCTGCAAATTATAATGATTTATCAGATGCTCGTATGAAGAGTTCTGAAGATAATATTGGTGGTTTAGCTGTTGATCATGCTATAGCTGGTTATTATTATTCTTTAGCAAGTGCTTTAGAATTACATAAATTAACTGATTGTAATAGTGAAGAAGAATTATTAAGATATGTTACTGAAGCTATTGCGTCTGTTGTAGTAAAATGTCATCAAAAGTCTAATAACTCAATAGACTATTTTGATTATAATGGATCATCTAGTGTATTAGATAGTACTTCATTAGTAACTGATTTGACTCAGTTTATTGATTATTCTTATGATAGTTCTAAATTAATGGATTATAGAGTTGATAGTAAAATTGATCCTAAACACAAAGAATTTATTGATGCATTTATAGATAAAATTAAAGCTGTTTTATATGATAAAGAACTTGATTATAGTATGGCTAGTGGTTTCGATTATAATCAAGCTTTAATTGATTCTTTATATGAGGAGTTAAATAGAGATATTCGTAATATAATAGAACATACTCATGGTAAAAGTGTCAGTGATGTTAGTGATGAAATAGTTGATGCTGTTAATCGTAAAGTAATTGAATTATCTCATGAAGGATTAAATGAAAAAGAAAAAGAAGACTATAAAAAACAAATAGAAGATAGTTTAGCGGGGATGCTTGATTATGATATTGCTTCTTCAGTAGAAGAAATATTTAAAAATAATGGAGATATACCAAATGCTGTACGTTTCCTAATATCTTCTTCTATGTCTATGACTATGGATGCTGATAAAATAGATATTTTAAATCAAAGAGCATTAGGTATTTATAATACTAGTTATGTTATTGATTCTTTTGATATATTTCCTACTGAAGGTAATAGTCTTAGAGAATTATTAAATCAATATTTTCATTTTAATTTAGATTCAGATGAATTTGTTATTGATTCTAAAGTAATGAATGTAATTCAAAATATGAATCCTAAAGTATTAGAGATGATTCATAATAAGTTAGGAAATATAGATGTATTTGATTTTAAAAAGTTTCCTGAAGGTTCTATTATAAAAGTTAATAAAGATAAAATTATTGTTAATGGAGTAGAGTATCCTGGCAATGAACTATATAATATGTTTCAAGATGAATGGATTTCTTATGTATCTACTAATATGAATTTAGATAGAAGTAATTTTAAGGATTTTAAAGAAAATAATCGTAGATTACTTGCTATTAGTATTTCAAGAGAAGATTTTGATGATAATTTAGGTAATTGTACAGATAGAGAAAGAATTGATGCCTATAGAAATTTACTTGTTAGTGAAGGTATGAGAGAAAGGTTTATGCTTGAAGATAAGAATAGAATTCAATGTGGTTGGATAATTGATACAGAAAGTCATGATACTGATCATATTCTTAATAGTACAATTAGTGGGTTATTATGGCAACTAAATCAATTCATTATGGTTAATATGAGAAATAAACATTCATATGAATTTATAGAAAAAAATCATATGTTAGATCAAATATATGAACAATATTCTAAGAAAGATCCTGTAGTTGCTGCTATATTAAAAGAATATATTGATTATTGTAAAGAATTTATGAGATATACATTAAGTGAAGTTAAAGGAGATACATTAACTAGTGATATTCTTTCTGATATGAGAAAAGAAGTATATGGTAATTATACTAGTAGTAAAAAAGAATCTAATTATACATTATAGGAGGTAATAATGGAAACTGTTAAAAGTACTCATGTAGGAGCTTATGGTTTAATTATTAAAAATAATAAAATAGCTCTAATAAAAAAAGCTAGAGGAGGTTATACTGGATTACTAGATCTTCCAGGAGGAGGAATAGAACATGATGAGACTCCTGAAGAAACATTAAAAAGAGAGTTAATGGAAGAAGCCGGTGTTACTGTAAATGATTACAAATTGTTGACAGCTACATCTCGTACATTTACATGGAAAGTTGATGATAATCTAGAAGAAGATTTACATCATATTGGTATTCTCTATAAAGTTGATGTTATAGAAGGGGAGGTAAAAGTGGAGGCTGATGGATTAGATTCTAATGGATGTAATTATTACAATATATCTGATTTGAAAGTTTCTGAATTAACTCCTTTTACAATAGAAGGTTTAAAATTATTAGGTTATTCTATAGAGTAAACTAAAAAAGAATCTAATTTTTAGATTCTTTTTATTTACTTGAATTATTACATCTTCTTAAGTTTCTCTTTATTGTATTATTTAAAACTATTTCATATCTTTCTTTATCTGTTATTTCAGGATTATCTATTTTTAATTGCATAAGTTCATAAATTGCTATTTTTAATCTCTTGTGTCTTCTGAATTGTGAGCTCATTTTGAGATTATTATTAAATGGATATACTGTATCTCCAGATATTTTTATTATATCTTCATTTGTTTTTGTCTTCCAAAAACGAGCAAGATCTATATCAGTTTTAACATTTTCTTTTAATATATCTCTTATTTCTGGACTACATATTACATAATGAGTAATATCTTTTGTTTCTCCAGTACTTAATGTTGGTCTAAAAGAGGTTTTTACTGTATCTGTTTCAGTTAATGTTAGAAATTGTGTTAAAAAGTCTGCAAATTCTTCTGATTTGAAAGTACCATTTTTTCTAAAAGTATCTTCTAAATCATATATTCTATCTTGAATTTCTCTTAAACTATTTAGTCTTATTTCTCGTCCTACTGATTTTAATTCTCTTCTTTCAGCAATCTTACAATTTCTTAATTCTCTTTTCATACATCTATATAGAAAGTTTCTATATTGTACTAATTCTATTATTTCTTTTGGCATACTATTACCTCCTTTTTGTGCTTTATTATTTTATCATAAAAAAAATAATAGTCAAATCTATTATTTTGTGGTATAATATAGAACCGTTAGAAGATTTATGCAAATCAAACGGAAAAATGAATAATAATTTGCTAATGTTTCAATAATTGAGTAAAATATATATAGAGAGACTATAGCATATAGTTGGGGGGATTATTATGTT
The DNA here is from genome assembly GCA_947302515.1 of uncultured Caryophanales bacterium. The sequence continues at coordinate 31,666 of CAMYVT010000007.1, read as the reverse complement.
TGATTTTGATAAAATTAGAGAGATTTTTCAAAATGGATTTCATTTAAGTACTAAAGAAGGTAAGATTAAGAGAAACGATTTAGCTTATATTCCAAAAAAGGATAATAAAAAAACACGTCTTGCTGTAGAGGAAATTGAAACTAATCGTAATCATTCATGGTATGAGGAAATTTATGAAAGAAATAAGAATAATCTTGATTCAATTGCTTTAATATATAGAGGAAATGAAATCACTTATAGAGAAATGTTTGAAAAGATGCAGGAAATGGCTAAGTCATTAAAGGCATATGGAATCAAAAAAGGTGATGAAATACCTGTATGTATGAGTAACACTCCAGAACTTGTTTATTTGCTTGGTGCTATTAGTATGATTGGCGCTAAGATTAATATTTTTGGACCTAAATATGATCCTGAGTATGTTACTAAAATTTTAAATGGAACAAATAGTTCTATTGCGTTTATTGAAGATAATCATTATGCACAATTGAAAAATAGTATTGATCAATCTAATATTCAAAAAGTAGTAATGCCTTCTTTAGCTGATTCTTTAAAGAATGGTATTCATCCTTTAGAAGAAGAAAAATATAAAGAAAGATTTGAAAGCAAAGTTGATAAATATAGATCAGATAGCATTTTAAGTATTGCTGATTTTAGAGCATTAGGTAAAAACTATCAAGGAACTATTAAGGAAGATGTTAACTTGAATGATCAATTTTGTATTACTTATACAAGTGGATCTACTAATGCTAAACATCCAAAACAAATTATTCATAACGTTAGAAGCTTTATTATGATTGCAAGACATCATGATAAAGATATGTCTGGTGGTGTAGATATGAGTAAATTAACACTTTTATCTCATATACCGCCTTATTCTAATACTGATATTATTTCTAGTATTTCGGATTCATTGATGCAAGGATCTAAACTTGCCCTTGAACCAATTTATGATCGTAATTTTTTCCTTACATCTTTACGAATCAATGAACCAAACTGTGTTATTGCTACAACCAGTTTTTGGATTCAAGCAATGAAGGATGCAATGTATAAACCAGAAAATAAAGATTTATTAATGCCATATCTATTAATAATATTTGCGGCTGGTGAAGGTATGTCTGCTAATGAAGAAAAATTCTTAAATAGAGGTTTAAGAAAAGTACGTGCTGGGTCAAAATTTCTTCCTCCATTTTTAAAATCAACTGTGATGAGTGCTGGTGGAGGAGATTGTGAACATGGTAGTATTTTCTATTCTATTTTTAGACGTTTATTTGAACGTAAAAATTCCGATGGCAACATTGAAGAAGCAGGTTTAAAAGTAATGGATTTTGCAGAATTAGCTGTTCTTGATCCAACTGGACATTATTGTGAAAAGGGAGAGTATGGTAGAATAGTTGCAAATTCTGGATGTTCTATGGATGGTTATAAAGATGATCCTGAAGCTACTGAAAAATTCTTCATTAAGGATGCTTATGGTAAAACATGGGGAGATTGTTCAATATATGGTTATGTTGACAAAAAGAATAAAGTACATATAAAAGGAAGAATTCCAAAAGAAGGGGAAAAACTTCCTACATTCTTAATAACTGATGAAGTTTTAAAAGATCAAAATAATATTCTTTCTGCTCTAACTGTTCATGTAACAGATGGTGAAAATGAGTATTTTGTTGTTCACTATGAAAAAATGCCTGAGTCTTTGAAAGAATCTGAACAATTAATGAGAGAAGCTCTTTCTAGAATTCAAAGAGCATTAGGTGCTGATGTTGCGTCTAAAGTGTTATTTAGAGAACATGATTTCTATGAATCATTTGTTTTAACTGGAAGTGGAAAAAGAGATGCTACTTATTGTCAAAATGAAGGTATTTCTGAAAAAACAATTTCTGTTTCTTCATTGGAAAAAGCAGTAACTTATTTAAAAAAGTAATTTAGAAATAAATTACTTTTTTTTATATTTTTTTTTTGCTATAATTTATACTAGGAGATGGTCAGTGTGAGATTTACAATTGGTATGGCTTTTATCTTTATAAGTTTACTATTTTCTGTAGGACTTAATTTCTTGTATTTTTCAAAAAAACACGTTAGAAATTATGAAACAAGACTTTTTAGTATTTTTTTACCATCAAATCTTATTGGCTTATTATTAGAACTATCATGCTCATTATCAATTTCTTTTTTTGGAATTGATAGTTTTGTTTCTGTTTTGTTAGCTAGGCTGTTTTTAGTTTATTTATTATTTTTTGGATTACTTTTAATATTATATGTTTATGTTGTGTGCGGATCAGAAGAAACTGTTATTGAATTAAATGAAAAACAAAAAGATATTAGAAATATATTTATAGCAGTTATTATTTTTTCATCAATTATTACTTTAGTATTACCTATAAAATTAAATAGTTCTAATGGAGCAATGTATTCAACTGGTTTAGCAACATTATTTGTTTATACGATATCTGGTCTTGCTAGTTTATATTGTGTATTAAAATTTGCTCTTAATTGGAAAATATTAAAGAAAAGAAAAAGTATTCCACTGATTGTATATGTGTTTGGAGCAGGTATAATGGCTTTTATTCAACAAAAATTCCCAGAATTTACTATTGCTACATCTATGGAAACATTTGTTATTTTCTTGATGTATAACACGATTGAAAATCCAGATATTAAATTGATTCAAGATTTGGAGATTGCTAAAGAAAGTGCTGATAAAGCCAATAATTCTAAAACTGAATTTTTAAGTAGTATGTCTCATGAAATACGTACTCCATTGAATGCTATTGTTGGTTTTAGTGATTGTATTATGGATGCTAAATCATTAGATGAAGCTCAAGAAAATGCTAAAGATATTGTTAATGCTAGTCAAACATTACTAGAAATTGTTAATGGTATCTTAGATATTTCTAAAATAGAAGCCGGTAAGATGGAAATTGTTAATACTAAATATAATTCACGTGAATTATTTACTGAGATGGCTAAATTAATTACTCCGAGAATGAAAGAAAAGGGTCTTGATTTCACTTATTCAATTGATCCTAATTTACCTGCAACACTTCTTGGAGATAAAGCAAATCTTAAAAAGATTGTTACGAACTTTTTAAGTAATGCTTGTAAATATACTGATCGTGGATTTGTTAGATATGAAGTTCATTCTGTTAAATTGGGTGATTATTGTAGATTAATTATTTCTGTTGAAGATTCTGGTCGAGGTATTAAAAAAACTAGTGTAGATAAAATGTTTACTAGATTCCAAAGACTTGATGAAGATAGAAATACTACTATAGAAGGTACTGGTCTTGGACTTGCAATTACTAAACAACTTACTGAATTAATGGGTGGTAAAGTAATTGTTCATACTATATATGGACAGGGTTCTAAATTTACTGCGGTTATTAATCAGAAAATTGAATCTATGGATGTTGTTGAAGATAATAATGTACATACTAGTTTAGATTTATCTAATGTCAGAATATTAATTGTAGATGATGCTCCACTTAATATTAAAGTTGCAACTAAATTACTTCAAAAATATAATGCTAATATGATTGATTCTTGTTCTAGTGGAATTGAGTGTATTAATAAAATTAAAGCAGGAAATAAGTATGATTTAATATTTATGGATGACATGATGCCTAAGAAGAGTGGTGTTGAAACATTCAATGAATTAAAAGAAGATCCTAACTTTAATGTTCCAACTATTGCTTTGACTGCAAATGCACTTACGGGAATGAGAGAAAAATATTTAGCTATCGGTTTTAATGATTATCTTGCTAAACCTATGGAACAAAATGAATTAATTAGAGCATGTAATACTATTCTTGGAAGAACAAAAGATGCAGTTGACACTTCTATTCCAGAAATTGTTTCTGAAGAAGAAGTTAAAGAAGAAGAGAAAACTGAAATTATTCCTGTTGAAGAAAATATTGAAGAAATAATTGGTGATGCTGCTCAGATGGATGGTAATTTTAAAAGTAGTGTTACTCAACCTGATGTTGATGATGATATTGAAATATTAGATGATTGGGCTACTCCTTCATTTGATGTTCCTACTTTGATACCGGTAGCAGATATAGATTTTCCTAAAAAAGAAGGATTTAGTGATGAAGTATATGACAGAAATTATTTAGAGAAAAATGGTGTCGATGTTAATAAAGCATTAGAAATGCTCGGTGATATGGATATGTATAATGCTACTATTAATGATTTTGTATCTGAAGTAGAAGATAAATGGCAAAGACTTAATGATTACTTAAAAAATGGCAATATGGAAGATTATGCAATAGATGTTCATTCTTTGAAAAGTGATTGTAAATACTTAGGATTTATGTCTTTAGCAGATATTGCTTATGAACATGAACTTAAGAGTAAAGAAAAAGATATAGAATTTGTTAAGAATAATTTTTCTAGATTAGAAGAAGAATATAATAAGACAATAGATATTGCTAAAAAATATGCTGAGCATAATCCAGCAAATGAATAAAAAGTCTGTTTACAGACTTTTTTTTTATTTGCTTTCTTTCTTTTATAATTTATAATATAATAATATTAGGTTTTTAGGAGGAGATTGTATGGAAAATGAATTAGTACTTGATGATAAGAATTTAATGACTATGAAATTACTTCATTATTTTATTACTGAGAAAAATTATAATCCTATAATCCTTCAAGGGGTAGAAAATGAAATATGGCTTGAGAATTTAGATGAAGATTGTAAAGTAGTTAGAATTGTTTCTAATTATATTCATAATGATGAGCAATTTGATTTTGATGTTTTTAAGACAAAAAGAATTTTAAAAAAGATTAAGAAAAAGACTTTTTCTTTACATATAAATGTTATGAGTATTTTCTTAGATATGGGAGATAATATTACTGAGGATATTAATGAAGATCCTCATTTGATGTGTGTAAATATTAGGGATGAAAAAGATATTTCTAAGAATAGTTTAATAAAAGATGTTTTTCCTGATTTATCTAGTAAAATGAAATATAGTGAAAAGGGTGTCGAATTATATATGAAAATAACGGGAGATATAAATAAACATAATAGAGAAGATGCTACTAGACTTGAGAAAGTTTTTAAGAGTAAATTTCCTTATGTTACATATTTCTTGATTGCTGTTAATTGTATTTTCTTTTTTGTTCCATGGATTTTAGGGCAATATCAATATATAGTTAATGCTTTTTGTGTTCATGGTCCTAGTGTTAGAGCTGGTGAATACTATAGATTACTTACTGGTACTTTTATTCATGGGGGATTTTTCCATTTGTTCTTTAACTGTTATTCATTATATATAATTGGTTCACAGATAGAGAGTTTTTTAGGTAAACCTAAATATATAGTTATATATTTATTCTCTGCAATTACTGGATCATTACTTTCTATAACAATGCAAGGTGCGCAATCATCAGTAGGTGCGAGTGGGGCTATATTTGGACTTATGGGAGCATTACTATATTTTGGATATTTCTATAGAGTGTATTTAGGTAATGTTGTTAAGAGTCAGATTCTACCTTTAATTGGACTTAACTTACTATTTGGTTTCTTAACTCCTGGAATTGATAATTTTGCTCATATTGGTGGTTTAGTTGGAGGAATTATTATTACTATGGCTTTAGGTGTTAAAGATAAGTCTTCTACTTTTGAAAAAGTTAATGGATGGGTTATTGCTGCTGTATTCTTAGTATTTTTAGGATATATGGGTTTAGTTTTAGCTGGAAGATAAATCACTAATTATTTAGTGATTTTTTTAACTATTGTATTTGGCTTTTTTAAATGGTAAAATTAGTGTATAATATTATATGAGGTGATATTATGGAAAAGGAACAGACTAGTCTATTTGATCTTCAAGAAATAAGTGCAAAAAACATTAGTGAAACTCTAAAGGAAGTATATGCTTCTTTGGAAGAAAGAGGATATAATCCAACTAATCAAATTGTTGGTTACTTGATTAGTGGTGATCCTGGATATATTTCTAGTTATAAAGATGCTAGAAGTAAGATTCAAGATATTGATCGTGCTAAGATAGTAGAAATTTTATTATTAGAATTTCGTAAAAATAATAAATGAGATATCTAGGACTAGATTTAGGTAGTAGAACATTAGGTGTTGCTATTAGTGATAAAACTGGAACTATTGCGTCTAATGTAAAAACTATTCATCATAATGAAGATTATGATGAGTTGGTACAGGATGTTTGCGACTTAATTCGTGAATATGAAGTTGATGCTATTGTTTTGGGCTTCCCTAAAAATATGAATGATACTATAGGTCCTAAGGGAGAATTAAGTATTGATTTTAAAGGAAAACTAGAAGAAGTTTTAAAAATACCAATTTATTTACAAGATGAGAGACTTACAACTAAAAGTGCTACTGATATGTTAATTGCTGGAAATGTTTCAAGAAAGAAGAGAAAAGGTGTTGTAGATTCTGTTGCAGCTACTATAATATTACAAACTTATTTAGATAGGAGAGATGATTAATATGAAAAAGAATACATTTAGTATGTTAGATGAAAATGGAAAAGAAGTTGTTTACGACGTTTTATTTACTTTTGAAAGTGAAGAAACTGGTAAAAACTATATTGTTTATACAGATAATAAAAAGGATGAAACTGGTAATATAGAAGTATATGCTTCAATTTATTATCCTGATGATCCTCATAGTAAATTAGAAGCTATTAAGACTGAGAAAGAGTGGAAAGTAATTGAAACAATACTTGATACTTTACAAGAAGAAGTTCGCAAAAAGAAGAGTGAAATGGAAAATAATGAGCAGTAGCTCTTATTTTTTGGAGGAAATATGAAGAAAAAAGTAAGGCCAAAGCCATTCTTACTTCTTTTTTTCTTCTGTGCAATTATTCTTATTGGAATAGGGTGTACATGGGCTTACTTAGAAAGTCCTGTTGATAGAAGTGATAAAGAAGATATAGAAGTTGTTATTGAGAGTGGTACTAATTCTACACAAATTAGTGAAATACTTAAAGAAAAGGGTTTAATTAAAAGTACTTTATTATTTAAAATACATCTAAAGATTGATAATGTTAGTTCATTAAAAGCTTCTACTTATAAATTAAATAAGAGTATGAGTTTAAGTGAAATAATTAGTTCTTTAGAAAAAGGTGTTATTAGTAATGAGGGAGCTATTAAGATTACCTTTAGAGAAGGAGATAGAATTACTACTTATGCTAAAGATATTTCTAAAGCTACTAATATTGATTATGATACTGTAATTAGTACTATTAATAATAGAGATTATTTAAATGAATTAATTAAAAATTATTGGTTTTTAACTGATAAAATATTACAGGATGGAATATATTATCCGTTAGAAGGTTATTTAGCACCTGAAACTTATTATTTTGAAAAAGATGCTACTGTAGAGGATATTATTAAGAGACTACTTGATCAGACTAATGATAATTTAAGTAAATATAAATCTATAATGGAAAAAGATCCTCATTACTATATGACTATGGCATCTGTAGTACAATTAGAGGGTAATAATACTGAGAATAGAAGTATGATAGTTGGAATATTTCAAAATAGACTATCTTCTGGTATGAATATGGGTAGTGATGTTACTACTTATTATGCTTTACAAAAAAGTATGAAAGAAGATTTAAGTTCTGATGAGTTCGCAACTCTTAATCCTTATAATACTAGAGGCGGTAATATGATTGGTAAAATGCCTATTGGACCAATTTGTAATCCTAATATGTCTAGTATTGAGGCTAGTGTTAATCCTACTAAGAATGATTATTTATTCTTTGTAGCTGATAAACATGGTAATATTTTCTATACTAAAACTAATGCAGAACATGATCAAAAAGTAGCTGAAATTAAAGCTAAAGGTGATTGGATATTTTAATATGATAGATAATGTTATTAAAGAAATGAAGAATTATGCACATCTTAATAATGTTCCTATTATTACTGATGATGGACTTAATTATTTAATTAAATATATAAAAGAACATAATATTAAAAATATTTTAGAAATAGGTACTGCGATTGGTTACTCTGCTATATGTATGTGTAATGTTAGTAATGATATTAATATTACAACCATTGAAAGAGATGAAAATAGATATAAAGAAGCAATTAATAATGTTACTAAGGCTAATCTTAATGATAGAATTAATATAATATTTGGAGATGCTTTAGAAGTAGATGTTGATGGTAAATATGATTTAATATTTATTGATGCTGCTAAGGCACAAAATATTAAGTTTTTTGAAAAATATGAGATTAATTTAAATGATAATGGTACTATTATTACTGATAATATGAATTTTCATGGATTAGTTAATGTAAATAGTGAGGATATTAAAAGTAGAGATTTAAGACAACTAGTTCGTAAAGTAAATAATTATAAATTATATTTAGAAAATAATAATAGATATAATACAGATTTTTTAAATATAGGAGATGGACTTGCTGTTAGTAAAAAGAAAGAATGATTCTTTCTTTTTTTCTCTATTTACTATATAATATTGGCGAGGTGATTCTTGTGAAATTACTTGTTGAATATAGTACTAATAATATTAATTATGATGTTGATGGATTAATACTTGCATTAAAAGATTATTCTGTTGAATCTGTTTGTTATTATACTATTGATGAGATTAAAGATATTAAGAATAATTATTCTGGGGAAATATTTGTTAAAGTAAATCGTAATTTTTTTAATGAAGATATAGATGGATTAAAAGAAGTATTAACTGAACTTAATAATATTGGTATTAATGGAGTATTCTTTTATGATTTAGCTGTTTTACAAATAAAGAAAGAATTAAATTTAAATATTGATCTTATATGGAATCAGACTCATATGGTTAATAATTATCGTACTTGTGATTATTACAATAGTAAGGGTGTTAAATATGCTTTACTTGGAAAAGAAATTACTTTAGAAGAGATTGTAGAAACAATTAATAAAAGTAAAATTACTTGTATGGTAGAAGTTGTTTCTAGACCGAGTGTTGGTTTTAGTAAAAGAAAACTTGTATCTAATTACTATAGTGATTTAGGAGAAGATGGAGATAAAGAATTATTTGTTAAAGAGAAAGTTACTGGAGACTTTTATAGAGTAATAGAAGATTCTTATGGTACTTGTTTTTATTTAGATAAGGTTACTAATGGTACAGGTATTATTAAAGAATTATTTGATAATAAATGTAAATATATAATATTTAGAGAATTTGGTATTGATAATTTTAATGAATTAGTATCTGATACTGAAAAGTATATTAATAATAAATGTAGTGATGATAATTATGTTTTAAAATATAAAGAGTTAGGGGATAGTACAAACTTCTTTTTTAAGAAGACTATTTATAAGGTGAAGTAGATGGATAGAATAGAATTATTATCTCCTGCTGGAGACTTGGAAAGATTAAAAGTAACATTATTATATGGAGCAGATGCTGTATACTTTGGTGGACAAAAGTATGGATTAAGAGCTAATGCGAATAATTTTAGTATTGAAGAGATACGTGAAGCTTGTACTTTTGCTCATAATCTTGGTAAGAAAGTACATCTTACTTTAAATATTGTTTTTCATAATGAAGATATGGATGGAGTAGAAGAATATATTGATCAAGTAGTAGATGCTGGAATAGATGCCTTTATTGTTAGTGATCCATTTATTATATCTTTTATTAAGAAAAAGTATCCTAATGTACAAGTACACTTAAGTACTCAGAATTCTACTAGTAATTATGAAGCTATTAAGTTCTTTGAAGAAGAAGGAGTAGATAGAGTAGTACTTGCTAGAGAGTTAAGTAAAGAACAAATAAGTGATGTTATTAAGAATGTAAACTGTGATATAGAAGTTTTTATTCATGGAGCAATGTGTACTTGCTTTAGTGGAAGATGTGCTCTTTCTAATTATGTTACTAATAGAGATGCAAATCGTGGTGGATGTGCACAAGTATGTAGATTTGCTTTTGAAAATGGTGATAAAAAAGATTTTACTTTTGCAACTAAAGATATTAATATGGCTAGTTATATTAAAGATTTAATAGATATTGGTGTTCGTAGTTTGAAGGTTGAAGGTAGAATGAGATCTTTATATTATTTGGCTGTTGTTATAGGTACTTATAGAGCTATTATTGATGATTTATATGCTGGTACTATGACAGATGAAAAGATGGGTATATATCAATCAAGATTGGATAGAGTTGCTAATAGAGAGACTTCTACTCATTTCTTCTTAAGAGATGAAAATTATATGGATCAGTATTATGGCGGTAGAAGTGAAGTTTCCAATCAAGATTATTTGGGACAAGTTATTAATTATGAAAATAATTTATTAAAAATATATGAACGTAATTATTTTGAAGTAGGGGATACAGTAGAATTATTTACTCCTTTAGGAGAACATATAGAATTTGTTATATCTGAGTTGTATGATGAAGATATGAGTAGTATAGATGTTGCTAGACATCCTGATGATATATATTATATTGCTTGTAATTGTGATATTACTGTTCCTGAATACTCTATGATTAAGATTGTTAAAAGAGGTGAATAATATGACTAAGAATGAAATGATTGCTCGTGAAAACTTTTTTAATAAAGAAAAACATTTAAGTGAGTATGCTACTAAAAGTAGTGATGCTATTAGAATTATCAATGATGATGATTCTAATGATATTAGAACTCCTTTTTTTAGAGATATAGATCGTATTATACATAGTCTTTCTTATACTCGTTATATGGATAAGACTCAAGTGTTTACTAGAAGTATGAATGATCATGTTAGTAAAAGAATTACTCATGTACAAATGGTTAGTAAAGTAGCTAGAACTATAGGTAGAGCTTTAAATTTAAATGAGGATTTAATTGAAGCAATTGCTTTAGGCCATGATATAGGACATACTCCTTTAGGGCATGAAGGAGAATCTATACTTAATGAAATATCGTTAAGAGAATTAGGTGAGTATTTTGCTCATAATATTCAGAGCGTTAGACATTTAATGAAAGTAGAAAAAGATGGTAAAGGTCTTAATCTATCTATACAAGTACTTGATGGTATTATGTGTCATAATGGAGAAATTCTTAGTTCTAAATATGAACCTCAAAAAAAGGATATTAAAGAAGTAATACGTGAATATGAAGAATCTTATAAAGATTTGAAAAAGTCTGGTAAAAATAGACCTATGACATTAGAAGGATGTGTTGTACGTATTAGTGATGTTATTGGATATATTGGTAGAGATATAGAAGATGCTATTATGCTTAACAAAATAAAAAGAGAAGATATTCCTGATAATATAGTTAATGTATTGGGATGTAATAATAAAGATATTATTAATACTATAATATTAGATATAATAAATAATAGTATGAATAAACCTTATATTAAAATGAGTGATGATGTATATAAAGCATTATTTGATTTAAAGAGGTTTAATTATGAACATATTTATAAATTAAGTTTAACTAAAGAAGAACGTGACAAGTATAAAGTTGGTATGAACAAACTATTTGATAGATATCTAAAAGATATAGAAAATAAAAATGAAAACAGTATTATTTATCATTTCCTAAATACTCAAGATGAAGAGTATATTGATAATACTTCTTCTAAGAGAATGGTTATTGATTTTATAGCTGGTATGACTGATGAAATGTTTTTAAGAGAAATAGAGCAATAAGGTTGCTTTTTTTCTTATTTTATGATATAATTATGACACTTTATGAGACCCCATTTGTGGGGAGAGGATGATGTTATGAAGAATTATATTATTGATGGTAAAGGTGAAGAAAAATATATAAGGAATGTTATTAAAAATCCTAATGGCACTATGACAATTGTCTTTGCAGATGGTAGAGTTTTTAAGAATATTTCTTATTCTGAAGATAATCTTGAAAAGATTATTGCTACTGAGGAAGCACAAGCAGATATGGGAATTAATAATTATAGAACTTTTGAAGGTAAAAAAATCTTTTCAAAAGCTTTAACTTTTATTTCTGGAATAGGAGTTATGGGTGCAGCTATAGGTGCAACATATATTCCTCAAATTAATGAGGCATTGATTGGGCAAAGTCCAATTGTAGTAGCTGCTGGAGTAGGAGTTATTACTATTTTAGGTACTCTTCCTGCATATACTAAATATTGTATAGATAAAAGTATTTTAAAAGAATTAGATAAACTACGCTATCGTAAAATGCATTTGAGCGAATTAAAAAATTTCCGTGATTATCCTAATGCTTTATCAGGGGTAAATCCTAGAACTGCTCGTTTTATGATAAGTGCTGAAGATCCATTCAGTATTTTAAATATTGATGAGTATAATATTGAAGATTTAGAGAAAATGATAACTAATATAAATGTTGAAAAAGAATATAATTTTACATATAGAAAGGCTAATACTAGACATTCATAATTTTAGATATTGTATTTGATTTTGAAATATGATATACTCTTGCATGTTGAGTCTAGTGATTCGCTGTTTAAATTTTATTAAGAGGTGATTTAAATGGGAAATAAAGAAACAGTATATTTAACACAAGAAGGGTTAGATGATTTAAAGAAAGAACTTGACGATTTAATAAATGTACGTCGTCCTGAAAATATTCAAGCTATTAAAGAAGCTAGAGCTCTAGGAGATTTGTCTGAAAACGCTGAGTATGATGCTGCTAGAAATGAACAAGCTCAAATAGAAGGAAGAATTAAACAACTTGAAAAAATGTTAGAAAATGTTTCTATCATTGCAGAAGTTGCTACAGATAAAGTTAGTATAGGTAATACAGTATCTATCAAATATGTAGATGATAATGAAGAAGACGAATATAAAATCGTTGGTAGTCAAGAGGCTGATCCTTTTGAAAGCAAAATTTCAAATGAAAGTCCAATCGCTCAAGCATTATTTGATCATAAAGTTGGAGATGTAGTTACTGTAGATAGTCCTAATGGTAGCTATGAAGTAGAAATAATAGATATAAAATAAGATAACGAAAGTTATCTTTTTTTTTATCTTTTTCTTTGAAAAATCATATAAATGAGTTATACTTATAATAGTGATAATAGGGGAGTGTGTACGTTATGATTATACGTAAGCCGTATGCTTTCTTAATTAAGAATTTCAGAAAGATTCATATTGCTTTGCTAGTGATTGGTTTATTTGTACTTTATAAAACAATAGACACTGCTAACTTTGTAAATGATTTTATGAAATATGTTACATATGATTTATATGCTAATCCTATTACTAAACATATTTCTTTCTTTATGAATCTTGGTATTTTCTTGATGCTAGTTGGAAGTGTTTCATTGTTATTTTTACTTATGCATAAAAAGAAACCTTGGAAAACATATATTATACCAGTAGTGGTATATGTTTCCTTATTTTTAATTTTAGCTATGATTAAGGGTTTCTTTAATACATATACTGAATCTGTTGAAATTACTAATTTACGTCTATCAAGAGATTTATTAATGATTCTGATGATTGCTCAGATTCCTGCTTTGGGAATATTTGTAATGAGAATTTTTGGTCTTGACGTCAAGAAATTTGATTTTAATGCTGATCTTGAATTTTTGGATTTGAGTGAAGAGGACCGCGAAGAAATAGAAGTTAGTTTAGATTTTGATATTAATACAATAAAAAGAGTTTGGAAAAGATTTAAACGTAATTTTGGATATTTTTATCAGGAACATAAATTTATATGTAAAGCTGTTGTCGCAATAATAATAGTTTTATTTATTTATAATTCATATGTCTTTATATTTGTTACTCATAAGACATATAGACAGGGACAAACTTATAATACTAATGGTTATTCAATAACTGTTAATAATTCATATTATAGTAATAGGGATTATAAAGGGGATGTTATTACTAAAGATAGTAACTTTGTAGTTGTTGAAATTACTGTTAAAAATAATAGTGCTCCGAGAAATCTTAATACTTCTAATTTCCATTTAAAAGCTGGCTCTAATGATTTTGTTACTACTGAAACTACTTATGAAAAGGAATTTGAAGATTTAGGTACTTGTTATAAAAAGGTAAAAGAATTAAAAAGGGATGAATCAATTACTTTTATAATTGTTTACAAGGTTAATAAAACAATACCTAAAAATAGATTTGATTTATATTATCAAGAGCGTTCTGGTATTTTTAAACTTAGAAAAATAAGTTTAAAAATAAAAGATTTAAGTAAGATTGAAAAAACTAAGAAATTAGAATTTGGTGAATACTTTGATATACCTATTGTTGGTAAAGAAGATTCTATTAGTATTGAGAGTGTTGAATATACAAAATCTATTGATTATAAATATAATAAATGTTCATATAGAGGTTGTGATTTAGATACAAAGACATATAGTGTTGAAGATGGCTATAAAATAATGGCTGTTGGCTTTTCTTCAGACTTTTATGAAGCTAAAAACATGATTGACTTTTTTAATAAGTATGGTAGAATTAATTATAAGGATAGTAAAGGGAAAGCAAAGACTCAGGATATTAAAATAGCGTTAAAAAAATCCTATTTAGGAAAGACAATTTACTTGAAAGTTCCTGATGATTTTGACAAGTATGAAGACGTTCATCTTGACTTTATAATTCGTAATAAAAGTTACAGCTATCAATTGACATAGGAGGAATTATGCAAAAAGGATATTTAAAAGGAATTAAAATAATTATCGTTCTAGCAATTGTAGGTGCTTTTGTATGGTTTTTAGTTATCTCTCCAATGATAACTTTCCATAATAATGAAAAAGTACTTGAGGATGCTGCTAAAAGATATTTTGAGTTAAATCAAGACCAATTACCAACAGGAGAAAGAGTAAAGACTCTTTCTTTAAACACGTTATATAAGAAAGCATTTTTGAAAGAAGATTTCTATGCTCCATATTCAAAACAACTATGTTCTCTTGAAAACAGTTGGGTTAAGGTTAAACGTGACAATGGTGATTATAGATATTATGTATATTTGGATTGTGGCCGTTTAACTTCATCTATCGATCATAAAGGACCGGAAATAAAACTTAATGGTAAAAATGAAATTGCTGTTAACATAGGTGATGAGTTTAAGGATCCTGGTGTAAAAAGCGTTGTAGATGATTCTGATGGAAAACTAGATATTGCTAATGTAACTATTAAGGGAGAAGTTGATACGAAAAAAACTGGTACTTATGAATTGACTTATATAGCTTTTGATAGTTTAAGTAATAAAACTATTGTTACTAGAACTGTTAAAGTAGTTAAAGTATTGAGTTCTCAAGTTAAGAAAGACCTTAAGGATGCTAATAATTATACTGGTTATCCTACTAATAATTATGTAAGATTATCTAATATGATTTTTAGAATTTTTGGATTAAATGATGATAATAATGTTGTTTTAGTAGCTGAGGAAGATGTTGCAAATGTTGGCTATAATAAACTTGAAGAATGGTTGGATGAAGTATATATTCCTCATATGACAAATGAAGCAAAAAAACTACTTGTTGAAAGTAAGTTCTGTAATATGAAAGTAACAGAGACTGATTTAAATACAACCGAATGTACTTCATATACTAAAAAGAGATTAGTTTATGTTCCTTCTGTTGTTGATATAAATAGGGCAGATGAAAATAATATTAATTATCTTAAACCTAGTACAATATCTTGGACTGCTAATAGTAAAAGTGATAAAGAAGCATATGTTACTCGTAACATGTTTGTAGGCAGTGAGTTTGGAAAAAGTTATCTTCCAGTTAAGTCTTCTTATAATTATGGTGTTCGTCCTAAAGTTGTTATTAAGGGTAATACATTAATAACTGGAGGAAAAGGTACACAAGAAGATCCTTATGTTTTTGGAGAAACAAAAAAAGCAAAAGGTGGATCTATGCTTAACGAGAGATATTCTGGTGAATATGTTATTATTAGTGGTGTATTATGGAGAATAATTGATACTGAAAGTGATGGCACAACAAAACTTGTTTCTATTGATACTTTAGGAAATCTAGATGATAGGCCTATAACTTATTCAAATTCAGAAGAAGCTATTTTATCTTATAATCCAAAAAATAAAAAGAGTTATGGATATTATATAAATAATAGTGCTAGTAAATATATTGACACATCATTCTTTGTTGCTAAAAAAGTTGAGGCACCTATTTATAAGAAAATGATTGTATACAAAGGTGAAATAGATAAGAAAACTTATAAAGTAAAAATATCTCCACCTAATATGTATGATATGTTTAGTGCTCAAACGACTGAATATGGTCTTGCACCACATTCTTATTGGTTGATAAATTCTTCAAAGAGTACTGAAAGATATGGTGGAGCTGTTACAGATATTGGAGTTGTATTAAATGAACCTATTTCTAATTATAGCAGATTTGGTGTTAAAGCGGTTGCTTACGCTAAAAAGAGTATTGTTATAAGTAGTGGTAATGGTACATTTTATTCACCATATATAATTAAATAAGGAAAGGAAAGGTAGTATGAGTGGTAGAAAAAAGAAATTGAGCTTGAAGCTTAAAAGATACAATATAGTGCTTATAATCGCATTAGTTGTATTCATGTTATTGTTGGGTGTTTTACTGTTCGTTAAAATGTTTGGCAATAATAATTATTATAAGGTTGAATCGAGAAAGGATAACATTAATAAATCAATGGCACAAGATGGCAAAGATTATAAGACTATTGGCTGGGTTAGAGTTCAAGGTACCAACATTGATTATCCATTATATGGTGTAATAGAAGATGGCTATGAATATCCAGTTACTGATTCTTATCTTTGGTCATTAAATATGGATACAAAATTCCATGATTTGATGATTGTTTATGGACACAATGTTATGAATTTGGGTCCTAATCCAATTGCTCATGATGATAATTTTACGAGAATGGAAGAATTGATGAATTTTGTATATTATGATTTTGCTAAAGAAAATCAATATTTCCAATTGTCAATTGATGGAAATGATTATCTATATAAAATAATGGCAGTTAATTTTATGACTGTTAGTCAACTTAATGAGTATCCTGAGGGAGATTGGTCTAAGGAAGATACTCAAAAATATATGAATAAGATATTAGAAGAATCAATTTATGATTATGATGTTAAGTACGATGAAAATGATAAAGTAGTATCTGTTGTTACATGTTCTAGATTCTTTACAGATGATACTAATTATGACTTTATTGTAACAGGTCGTCTTGTTAAATCCGGTGAGGATGTTTCAAAATCTTCTGTACGTAGAAATAAAAACTACGAGAAAATAGATTCAATTTTGAAGGGAGCTGAGGCTGATGAAAAATCTGTCGATAATGCATAAAGGAATAATAGGGGTATTATTCGTAGTTGTGGTTTTATCAGTGCTTGCATATATGCAACCAGTAGATGCTGCAACTTATAGCTGTGAAGTTTATAGAAATAAATTTTATAACAAAGATGGAAATGAAGTGGATCAAGCAACATTTGAAAAAGTTTGTGCCCAATATATAAAAAGATGTGAAAGTAGAACTGTTGACGAAGACACTTTATCTACACGTTATGGAATAAGTATAAACGATAATGGTAACAATAGTTATACTATTGCAATGAATCCTCCAGATAATAAGAAACAAAGATGTAAGACATCATTTACTTTAGTAAAAGTTAATGATACTAATAAAAATATAGCATTAACTTGTGATAGCCCAATTACAATCACAGAAACTAATACTACTGATGATACTATGTCTGGTTTACCTGGAGTAAAATTTACTTTAAAAACTTATCATATTGTTGATAAAGAAAATCAAAGTAATTCTTGTTATTTTAAGGAAGGAACTTTAACTCTTGAGGTATCTGTTGAACAACTTCCTACAATAAAAAGAGGGAATTGTCCTGCTGTAGAGGTTGCAGGTACTTCGACCAGCATAAATTATATAGATTGTACAAAAACATATCCTGCTGGTAGTTTTGAGCAGAAGTTCTGTACTGCAAAACGTGGAGCGGAAAATTCTCATAATACATATAAAGATGGTTCTGGAATAAATTCTAATGGTGATTATTCTGGAGATGATCTTACTTTCAAATGTGATTATGATCTTAGAAATATTTCTACAAATCCAGATGATTATCAAGGAGAAAATTATTTTGCTAATAAGAAATATATTTATGGTGAACATATTGAAACTGTGAAAAGTGAAACTCCATATGTTTACAATTATGCACCTGGAGCCACAGTTTATGGAGAGTATCCTTCATGTAAAATAATTTGTGAAGAAGCTGTAGAGGTTGAATATGGTCCTCCAGTTGCATCAACTGCTGGTGCCTGCTTCAGTTATAAAGTTCGTGTAACAAGTAGGGTTTCGTGTGGAATGAAAGAAGCATCTACGCCACCTCCTGCTGAGTGTAATTATTATACTCCGACTCCTAGATGTGTAACTTTAGCTACTGGTCAAGTGTGGTTACAAGGTGGACCAAATGAGGAGTTCGATTCATGTGTTAAATCATGTGATGGAGGCAAATATACTAAGAAATGTTCAAATAAATGTTATAAAAAGGTATATGGAAATACTAAAGGAAACTCAAAAGTTAATAATAGTACATTAAACAATGTTGGTGCTAATAAATTAGCATCACAAGACGAAATAAATGCTTGCCTTAATCTAACAAAAGAAGATGGCAGTAAATATAATCCATATGGTTGTTATTATGTAACTGCTGGTGGTGCTATTGAATGGTATCCAACTTCAACACCTCATTCTTATAATGGCTTAAATACAACTGGTGAAGGTAGATGGTATACAGAAAACCCTTATGGTAAATATCACTGGGGTGAATATGTAATGGATTACAGAGGATTCTGGAGACATAACTTTGGCAACGGAGTTATTTGTCAAGATGATTGTCGTTGGATTGTACAATGGCCTTTGAATTATTATATAAATCCAGGTCAAGCTGAAGAGGATTATAAAACAAATATAGAAAACTATAATAGAACAATACTTTCTTGTAAAAAACAAGCTAGTTGTAGAACTAGTGAAGCTGAATTTACAATTAATGTTGATTATACTAAGAAGGGAAAAACAGAACCTTCTCATATTACTTTCCCTTATGATACTAAAAAGGATACAGTAAAACATACTGGTGATAATGCTTTTAATACTTCTGATAATCCAAATTCAACATTATTACCAAATTATCCTGTTCAAGATGTTGGATTATTAGGATGCTACAAGAGTGGTGCACCTGAACAGAATTTATATCGTACAACATGGGGATTCCCTGGAACTTGGAAAAATAAGAAAACTGGTGAAATCTCTTATAATTTAAAAGAAGCTGATCATAGTACTTGGTATTTACATGATAAACAATTCTGTGTTCCTGGTGATGCTCAATCAGTAAATGCATTATGGTGGAATGCTTATAAACATAAACAAATGGTTGAAGAAGGATTGATTGGCGGAGGAAATGCGACAACAACTTCTATTTCTGCGATTTCTTCAGATGTTGTTGAAGATGAATGCCATTATTCAAGTTCAATTTATTCTGTAACAGAAATAAATTATAATGATCCATCTGCTTATATAGTTCCTAGTTTAAATGCTAAAATAGATTATAATATTCATGCTATTGCTAAGAATTTTGGATATTTTGGATGGAATATTCAAATGGACTGCTTCTATGCTATAAATGATGATCCGATTTGTGTAAGAGGTTGCTGTGTAAATAATACTTGCGGCTCTTCAACTGATGAAGATCTTGTTGAAGAATATGGTGAGTGGTGTACATCTAATAGTGGATATAGAATTCGTTCTACAGATCCAGAAAACTTATTCCCATCACCAGATGGTGAGGAATTAGCTACTCCAGAAAAAGCAGGAAGAACGACTGGATTTAACTGGTCTACATATGCGTTTAATAATAAGAACACTACTTATAAGAGTGATCCTGTTGCATATATGGCTCAAGTACAAGCTGCAGCACAAAGTGCTAAGACTAGCGGTGGAGAATTCTATACAGATGATAAACTTGATTATGAATTTACATTATCTCCAAAAGATCTTCGAGCAATTAGAAAAGATCATAATCAAGAAAATAATAATTATACTGCATTTAATGGTTCGTTTGCAGTAGATAAACCAACTGGTGTATCTCGTTATAGAAGTGATATGATTAGAGGTCTTGGTTCAAATAACAAGATTCCTAGTGATGAAGCTATACGTTGTAATAATATGATTAATGTTAATAGAAACGAATGTGATCCAGTTCACAATGGTTCGTAATTAGATTAAGGAGGTTATGGATTTTATATGAATAAAGGTATTTTAGCTGTTGGAATTATTTTACTTGCATTAATAGCTTTAAATCTATTAAATGTATTAAATAATTATTCAACAGGAAGTGAATTAGATTATTATTTATTAAAAGAAACTACTGATGCTGCTATGATTGATGCATTAGATCCATTCTATAAATCAAATTGTGGACTATATCGTATCGATAAAGAGAAGTTTGTTGAAAACTTCCTTTATCGATTCGCAACTAATGTTGATGCATCAAGGGGTTATAGAGTAGGTTTCTATGATATTAATGAGGTGCCACCTAGAGTTAGTGTTAAGATAGATTCTTTAACATCACTAAGTTTTAATACTGGTGGTTCTGATAGACAAGCTGCTAACATTTCAACAAGTTATGATGCTGTGTTGGAGACAAATTATATTACGGATGTTGGTACAGAAATTGGTTTAAGATCACAAAAATCTGAAGCTTGTCAAAAACTTCAAGCATTATATGATGGTACTTCAACATCAACTGAATAATTTAATATAAAGGAGGATAAAAATGGGAAATTTAACTACAGGAATTCGTAAATTTTTACAAAATAAAAATACTGTTACGGTTGTAGGTGTAATTTTAGCAATATTTGTATTATATTTTGCTTATACTATGCGAATTAAAAGTTCTATTAACCCAATTACAGTTCCTTATGCTGCTGAACAAATACCAGCAGGAGTTCAAATCACTGAAAAAATGATTCGTACTAGACAGGTACCACCTTCAATGCTTGAAGGAGATGTTATTACGAATATGGGTGAGATTGTAGATAAATATTCTGCTGCGGACGTAGTTATTCCAAAAGGAAGTTTATTTTACAAGAGAGCTGTTGTTGAAAAAGAACAATTGCCAGCCAATATTATTCTTCAATACCCAAAAGGATATGTTTTATATAATTTATCGGTTAATACTGCTACTACTTATGGTAATTCGGTTTATCCAGGTAATTATATTGATATCTATTTGAAAGCTGTTAATAAAATTGATGAAAGTGATCAACAAGTTTTTGCAAAAGATGCTGATAAAATTATGTTGGGTAAACTATTAGCTAATATTGAAGTATTAGCTGTAAAGGATAGTTCTGGTAAAGCTGTATTCCAAAATATTGATGAAAATCGTAGTCCAGCTATGGTAGTATTTGCTCTTCCTGAAGAGTACTATATATTACTAAAGAAAGCTGAGTTCATGAGAACATATGATACTTCATTAATTCTTGTTCCTACTAATGAGAGTTTAAAGGATGAGCCTGGAGATCTTGAAATTAGTAGTGATGAATTAAAACAATGGATTAATGAACATACTGTTTGGACAGAAGGATAAAAAACAAAAAGAAAAAAAGGGAAGTGAGTTAAATGAATGAAAACATATTTGATAAATTAGACTTTGGACCATTTCGTTCATTACTTGATAATGATGATATCACCGACATTTCATATGATAATAATGGGCAGATATGGATTCGTTCATTAACTCAAGGTTCTATGAGAGTAGAAATTGAAGGGGCCACTCCTGAATTTGTTGAGAAGTTGGCCTTTCAATGTTCTAACGTTATGGGAACTACATTTAATAATGCTAAACCATTTTTGGATGCTGAATCTGCTGAGTTACGTATGAACTTCGTACATCAGTCTATAGCTACAAATGGTATTGCATTAGTTATACGTAAAACTCCTGCTAAGATTCGTCTTGAAAAAGATAAGTTGATTAATGAAGATTATTTTACAGAGTCTATACATGATTTCTTAATTAAATGTGTTCAAGGACACTGTAATATAATGGTTGCAGGAGAAACTGGTTCTGGTAAAACAGAGTTTGTAAAATATCTTGCAAGTCATACTAATACTAATGAAAAGATTATTACTATTGAGGATACTTTGGAACTTCACTTAGATAAGATTTATCCTCAAAGAGATATTGTTGCTATGAAGACAAATAATGTTGCTTCATATTCTGATGTGTTAGTTACTTGTATGCGTCAGAATCCAAAATGGATTCTACTATCAGAAGTTCGTTCTGCAGAAGCTGTTTCTGCTGTACGTAACTCTATTTCATCAGGACACAATATTTTATCAACAATTCATGCTGATAAAGCTTCGGCTATTCCTTATCGTCTATATTCTTTAATGGAGACTGATTTGGATGTACATCAATTCTTATCAACGATTTATCGTTATATTCAATTGGGTGTTCATATTAAGGCTTTCTATAGTAAACAATATGGAAAGTTCCATCGTGAATTAGATGAGGTTTGTGAATTTTATGTTGATGAAAATAATGAACCAAAGTCGAGATTAATTTATCAAAAACAAATGGGTAAGATGATGATGTGTAAACCATCTAACCATTTGATAGAGTATATTGAAAATCAAAATTTAGATATTAGAAGTATAATTAAAGATTTACCTGATGAATTGCCATTAATGGAATTAAAAGATGAGTTTAGTGAAGATGCTGTTGTTGAAGATTCTTCAGTTGAAACTGTAAATACTGAGACTACTAGTCCAGAAACTACAGCAGAGCAAACTCCATCTACTGCTCCTACAACAGAAGGAGGACCAGTATTAGTTCCTTCTACTGAAGATGCAGTAATAATTCCTGGAGCAAAACCTGATGAGGAAAATAAAGAAGAAGTTGGAGCTGATTTAGGACATGCAGAATCACAACCTGTTATATCTTCTGAAGGAGATGTTAAATTAGGAGATTCAGTAGTCTCAACTGATGTTCCTGCACTTGAGGCTGCCGATCCAAATGTTCTTGCTGCTAATCAAGATCCGGCAAGTATAATTTCGACTACTCAGCCTGTTCAACAGCAGGTAATAAGTAATCCGGTTATACCTGTACAGCCACAAGCAGCACCTGTAGCTCAGGCTACACCTAATCAAGTGATTCCTCAACCTGTTATTCCTCAGCAAGTAATTCCAAATCAAGCAGTTGCTCAACCTCAAGTTGTAGCAGCGACTCAAACAACGCCAGTTATACCTGCAGCTCCAGTTGCAAGAGGAACGCCTGTTATTCCAGTTCAAACTGCTGTAAATCAAGCTGTTCCTAATGTGGCACGATTGGAGTGATGCTATGTATTTAGAAGAATTATTTATAATTATTGTTATAGTTGTTGCAATTTATTTGTATCGTAACTATAAAGGAGAAAATGTTGGAAAATATGTTCTTGGTCAAGTACAAGGAATGTATGAAAAGTTTGCTCCTTATTCTTTTCAAGTAGTTCATGAAAAGACTAAGCAATTGGGTCAAGAATATACGGTAAAACAATATACTATGCAAGTTGCACTTTTTGCAAGTTTTGCAGGAATTGTATCTTACTTATACTTCTATAATTTGATTATTAGTGTTATTTATGCTGCTGTTGCTGTTTCTTTTGTACCTTATTTAGCTTTCTTAAGATGTAAGAAAGTATATTCAGAATTTATATTTGAACAAATTCAAGTATATACTTCTAATACTATTATGGAATTTGGTACTACTCAGTCTTTTGTTAAAGCATTAGAGGGGGTTGTAAATTCTGGAGTATTAGAAGATCCTGTTTTATCAGATGTTAAACAGATGATTAACATGAGTTATGATAATGGTACAATTGATGAAGCATTGGAGTATATGAGTAAATTATATCCTTATTATATTGTTAAAAATATGCATCAATTATTTTTACAAATTACTAAAGAAGGTGCTCAAAACTCTGCAGATTCTCTTGAAAATATGCAGTTGGATATCGATATGCTTGTTGAAAGTGTATATAGAGATAGAATTGAAAGAGCAACTTTCCACAAATCATTTTTACAATTCGGTATTATGTTGTACTTATTAGTAATGCTTGTTCAATACTTATTGGGTAGAGAAACATATATTGAGTTGCTAGAGCGATGGTATGTACAATTTTTGATGCATGGTGTATTAATCATAAACACTTTCTTCTTAGTTAAAGGAGAAAAATATTATTACGAGAATGTAGGTGCTGAGTAATGGAGATAATTATTGTTGGTGCTATTATTATGTTCGTTTTAATATATAATAATACGATTGATAAGGATAAGTTTTTTGCAGATAACCAAAAATATTTGGAAATGCTAAAAGAAGAGGATTATCAATTTTTGGTTTATGCAAGATATGGTGAAGATGTTGATGTAGATCAATTATATTCAAAGAGAATTACTATGGGATTCATAGGCTTCTTGTTTGTATTAGTTTTATCTATATCTGGTAATAATTCTGCTGAAATTATTAATGCTTCATTCTTTTTAAATTTAGTAGTTGCTACTGTAGTTGCCTTCTTATTATTTAAAATAAATTATTGGCAATTAAAGAACTACTATAAGCAACACTTACAAGAAATTGACATTATGTTGCCTTATTATTTAAAGAGTTTGGAGATTTTGATTCAGCACTATACTGTTCCGGTAGCAATAGGTAAATCTATTGGAGATGCTCCTGAGATTTTTAAGCCGGGACTTAGAAGAATGATTGATAGAATAAACTCTGGTGATGCTAGTGTAGATCCATATATGGAGTTTGCTAATAATTATCCAGTTCGTGATTCTATGAGAATGATGAGACTTTTGTATCGTTTAGGAATTGGTTCACAAGAAAGAAAACAAGAAAGATTGATGATGTTTTCTAAGACAGTTTCTTCTTTACAAAACAAAGCTCGTGAGACAAAATACAAAGAACGTTTAAATCATATGGAAAGTCAAACTATGGTTATGTTGGTATGTACAGGTATTGGTGTAATGCTTGTAATATTAATATCTATGATGATGATGTTCTAATGTCAATTATTATTTATTAAATTGTTTTTAATGTAATATTTTGATATAATGATTTTATGATATGAAAGGATAGGTGATTTATTAGATGAAAGCTGCTACTGGTGAATTAAACTTAACAGTTATTACTTTATTGGCTATTGCTGCAGTTATTGCATTCTTCTGGTTAATGTGGCCAACAATTCAAGGTACTATTAATTCTCAATGGACAAATCTTTCAACTTATCATGGTCAAGAGGCAGACTAGTTTATTGGAGGTAATTAATACATGAAAGAAGCTTTTGGAGGAATATTTAATATAATATTTGTTGTTATTTTTCTTGTTGTAGTAATTGGCGTTCTTGGTTTGGTTTTTTCCTATACTAAAGCTTTTAAAATGAAAAGTGCTGTAATTTCTATTATTGAGAGATATGAAGGATCTGGATGTTATCCAGAGATTACTAATGGTACTAAGGATTCTGCTTGTCGTAGAAGAATTATTGAAGAAGCAAAGAGTATTAATTATAGTCCTGTACATTTAAATTGTGATGAAGCTTGTTCCATGGATGGAGGAATGTGTAATGGTGCGGACATCTATTGCTATAAGATGTCCACTACAAAAGTAGTTAATGGTGAAGAATATGCTGTTTTTACTGTTGTTACACAAGTAGATATATCCTTTCCTATTATTGAGAGAATAATGGGTATGAGATTTTTCCAGGTATCAGGTGATACAAGAGAAATTCATTTACAAAGAAAAGGTGATGGCAGTTGAATGAAGGTGTTGGTAGTACAACAATTATAGTTATTATTATAGTATTTATTTCATTTGTTTCTGCATATATGGCATACAATGTTAATTATACGAAGGCTTTTCGTATGAAAAATAAAATTATTGCTGTATATGAAGAGTATAATGGAGAATGTGATTCAAATTGTCATCAGGAAATTAAGGAATATTCAAAACAAATCGGTTATTCGAGCTCTTCAATTGATTGTGGAGCAAGTGGTTTTAATCCTTCACGAGGTTCATCATCGTCTTCTGGTCAGCTTTTTACTGATCCAGGGTATTGTGAGTACTACGTTGTTGAAGACAAAAATGGATGTGGTGATGAAGATACTAAAGTTGTTTATACAGATAACAATTGTGTTCCAGGACATTATTATCGTATAGTAACACGTATTGATATTCGAATTCCAATAATACAAAATGTTTTGAATTTAAGATTCTTAGATGTTACGGGTGATACGAAAACGTTTAAAGCTGATAAATAAAAGGGTGTTGATAATATGGATGTAATCATTGCCAATGAACATAAAAGCGATTTGGAAGGCTTAGATATTGACGTTATCAAAAGCATTTCTGGAGAATATGGTGTTGCTGATATTGGTGAAATGTTCAAGAATTTTTTCTTTGATCATATGGTTATTGATGTTACGGCACTTAAATCCTATGATGATTACAATACATATCAGCGTTTAGTTAAATATCTAGATCCCGAGAAAATTGTTTTTTTGCTTCCGGAAGGAAGCAATCTTTGTACTCCTAGTTTTTTAGGTCATTTAATATCTTATGGTATTTATAATTTTACGACCAATACAAAAGGAGTTACATATTTATTGGGTAAGCCAAATTCTTATAAAGAGGTTGAACATATTGCTAAAATGGCAGCAGCTCAGACAACCCAAAGTCAAATAGTTAATACATCTGAAAAGATTGTTTCTCCTGTTGAATCAGAAAAAACAGTTGAACCAGAAAAACCTATTAAACAAAAAAACAATATGATTTTAGGTGTTAGGAATGTTACTGATTCTGCTGGGGCTACAACTTTAATTTATATGATGTTAAAAGAGTTGGCTATTGTATATGGTCAAGAGAATGTTTTGGCTATAGAAATTGATAAAGATGATTTTGCATATTTTTATGATAAGAGAATGATTTCAATTAAACAGGTTGATTTACATGGTGCTTTAGAAAAATATGCTAATGTTAAGATTATATTAGTTGATTTAAATAGTTATCGACAAGATTCGTTCTGTGATGATATTATTTATTTAATTGAACCCAGTACGTTAAAATTAAATCGATTAATGCAACGAAATAAAATTATATTCCAGAATTTATCTGGTAAAAAAGTTATATTAAATCAAAGTATCTTGCAGAATAATGATGTCTTTGATTTTGAGTCTGAAGCTGGGGTTAAAATATTTTATAATATGCCTCCTTTGGATGATAGAAAAAGGAATTCTGTTATTGCAGATTTATTAACTAGAATTGGCTTGATTAATATGAATCAAGGTGGTTCTTCGTCGGGTAAAATTTTTGGTTTATTTCGGCGTTAACAATTGACAATATTTGTCGGTAATATTATAATTAATGATGAAGGAGTGGTTGTAATGGCAAATTTATTTCAAATCGGTGCTATTGATAGCTGTAATGGTTTAACACCTTTAGTAAGAGTTATTAAGAAAGGTTTATTACCTATTTTTCAATTAGGAATTCCAATTCTATTGATTTTATTAGGTACTATCGATTTAGGAAAAGCTGTTATTTCTAGTGATGAAAAAGAAGTAAAAGCTGCACAAAGTAGATTAATTAAGAGATTTATCTATGCTGCACTTGTATTCTTCGTTGTAACCTTTGTTACTGTATTAATGGATATGGTTGCTACTGGTGGAGAAGGAAATACAAATAGTTGGTCAAACTGTTGGAAAGCAGCTGGTTAAAAATAGTAGAAAAGATAGCAATTTATTGCTATTTTTTTTTTCTTCTGATATACTTAATATGATATAATATATACGGAGTGATTTAGATGAAGAAGATTATTCTTACATGTTTATTTATATTTACATCTATATTTATGTTTGTTCCAGTTAATGCTTCAGCATTAACTGTTTCTGATGGTGTTTTAATTGCTGCTAAAACACCTGCAGTTACAAGTACAAGTCAAATAAGTGATTGGAATAAAGATTATGAGCAATCTCAAACTTGTGATTCATTATTGGGTGATCCTAATGATGAAAATTCTGTAGCATGGTTACTTAATAAATTACTTTCTTATGTTACTATAGTTGGTGCTATATTAGTAGTTGTTTTAAGTAGTATTGATTTCTTAAAAGTAATTGCCAAGAGTGATGATGAAGCAATGGCTAAGGCGACTAAAAAGTTATTTTTACGTCTTGTTTTTGCGGGATTATTATTCTTTGTACCAGTGTTGACAAAAGTTTTATTAGATGTCTTTGGTTTGACATCTGATTGTAGTTTAATTCAACAAGGTTAAAAGGGGTGATTGATTAATGACAGATTCTTATGCTGAATCATCAACCGTTGCATTAGATACTATTAGAAAAGTATTATCTATATTTGATTACCCGGTTTATATAATTTTAGGGTTTACATATCAGTTATTTTTTAATGTTGCATCAGCTGATATTTTTAGTGGTGGAACAATAATGAGATTTTATGGAAGAGTCCAAGTAATAATTGGAGTTTTTATGATGTTCCAATTAGCTATGACTTTACTGAGAGGTGTAATAGAACCTGATAGTTTTTCTAAAGATAAAGGTGGTGGCTCCTTATTAAAAAGGGTAGCTACTTCTTTGATTTTAATAACATTACTAATGCCTATTAATACTGGTGGTGGTAATGAATATCAAAAACAATTAAATAATAATGGTTTATTATTTGGTACTTTGTATTCATTACAACACAGAATTTTATCTAATAATACAATTGGTAGGTTAGTTTTGGGCACTGGTGAAGGAGAAACTACTTATATGACTGATGATGCTGATGAACAGTTAGCACAATCTGCCAGAATATTTACTTCATCTGTTTTAAAAGGTTTTTATCGTATAAATCTTGTACCAGAAGATCAACGTACTGATACAGGTGATAAAGATCCTGCTACATTAAATACTAACCGTATGTGTCAAGATATGGACGAAGAAGTAAGAGAAGCATATGTAAGACTTGATGCTGAACCTACAGAGATAATTAGTATGGTTAATGAGACTTGTTCAACTGAATTAATTAGTTATCATTTCTTATTTCATGGAAACAAAAAATATGTATTTACATATTTACCTGTAGTATCAACTGTTGTTGGTATTGTATTTACTGTTATTTTATTAAGCTTTACATTCGATGTAGCAATCCGTGCCTTTAAGTTAGCTTTCTTACGTTTACTTGCTCCAATACCATTAATAAAGTATATGGATCCTAAGGGTAGTGGAGATGAAGCTTTTAAAGCATGGTCTAAAACTTTAATTTCTACATATTTAGATTTATTTGTAAGATTAATAGTTGTTTACTTTGTAATCTTTATGATTCAAACAATGATTACTAAAGGTATTTCAATGAATAGTGCAGGTAATGGTTTTGTTAGAGTTATGACATTTATCATTATTTGGATTGGTTTATTTATGTTTGCGAAACAAGCACCTAAATTTATTAGACAAATATTAGGATTAAAAGATTCTCAATTTAGTCTATTTAGTGGCTTTGGAGAGTTTGGTGCTGCTATGGGTTTAGCTGCAGCAGTTCCAGGTGCTATTGGGTCTGGTATCGCTAGTGCAAGGGCTAGTAGACTAGCAGACGAAACTCGAGAAAGTTTTGGAGAAACTGATATATTTGGAAGAAAGGTTAGACCTGACAGTTTCTTTAATAGAGGAAAACATTTAGCTGCTGGAATATTTGGAGGAATTTCTGGTGGAGTAGCTGGTGGAAGAGCAGCTGTAACTGCAAAAGATCATGGATTTAATGCTTCGGTTGAGGCTATGCGTAAGAGAAATGCAGATGTTCTTAATAGAGGTAATGATGGTTCAACTTTATTAGGAAGAATTGGTTCTACAGCTAGTAATGTATTTGTTGGTGAGGGTAGAGCAAATGCTACTGAACGTGAGATTAATACTAATAAGGGTAGAATTGAGGCTTTGAAAGCTGTTAAGTCACGTGTTACTGGCGAGATGGTTAAGAAAGATTGGACTCATGGAAACTTAGGAATTGCAACGGATAATGCTGGTAATGCAATCGGTGAAGTTAACTTTAAGGCATTTGAAGCTAACTTGGCTGCTGGTCGTTCTCGTGGAGATGGTTTGGTTCACTTCAAAGATGTTTCTGGTGCTTCTCATACTATTAGTATTGATGATGCTGAAAGACAAAGAGGATTCTTACTTAAGAACAACGAGGATAACTACATTGTTCAACATGTTGCTGGAACCGTTGCTGCCAGTGATGTTGATAACCGTTTAATGACTTTAATCCACAATGCAGAGGTATTGGGTGGATCTTCAGACTTTGTTCGTAATGCTGATGGTACTATTACTAGAGGTAGTAACAAACATATTACTAACCGTTCTTCTGTTAATGATGCTATTGACGGATTTGAAGATTACAATACACAACTTACAAGACAAAATGCTATCAATAAAGCTAATGATCAGTTTAGTGGACAAAAGAAATAGAATAAAGGAGTGTGATATTTGTGTATGATAATTATTTAATCCCTGCAAATACAAAAAGGGGACAATTAATCTTTGGATTTTTTAGACCTTTTGATTTGTATTTGTTTGGTGGAGGAGTACTTGTTACTTTTATATTAATCGCATTCCTTCCTTTAACAAGTACTTTGGTAACTATATTGTGTTTAAGTCCGGCTTTTATTACAGGTTTTCTTGTAATGCCGGTACCTTATTATCATAATATGTTAGTTGTTATTATGGAGGCGTACGATTTCTTTACAAATCGTCAAAGATATAGATGGAAAGGTTGGTGTTATAAAAATGTCATCATCAAAAGGCGCAAAAAGCACTAGTGGTTTTACTGAAGATTGGCTTCCTGTAAGAGCCATTCAAAGTAATATGATTATTACTCGTGATAATCATAAAGTTACAGGAGTTAAAATTACTCCTAAAAATATCTTTATATTAGATCCTGATTTACAAAATAATATTTTGATTGCGTTACGTAATTTTTATAACACAATCGATTATGAATTTTGGTTAGTTGTTGCTGATAGACCTGTAGATATTTCTGTTTACATGTCTCAAATGCAATTACTACTTAATGAGACTCATTCTCCTGCAATTCGTAAATTAATATTACAAGATATTGATAAAGGAGAAATGTTTATAAGAAATAATGTTGTTGATACTGAATATTACTTCTTATTTAAAACAAAAGATGCTGATATGGCACAAAAGAGAGTTCGTCAAATGATTAATGGACTTGCTACTGCTGGATTGAATGCTTCAATGGTTAGTAATTCTGATTTAAGATTAATTATGGAGAACTTCTTAAATGGGGGAAATACTACGGAGTTTGGAACGGTGATGCCAGTATGAGTACAGGTTTAAGAAGTCAATTAGCCCCTAAGGGTTTACAATTTAATTCTAGTGATTTCTTTATTAGTGATAAATATGCTACTTTACTTACAGTAGTTTCTTATCCTAAGTATATTTCTCCTGGATACTTGTCATCACTTACAAATATGTCTGGTATTAAAGTTGTTATTAAACATATACCAGTACCTTTTACTGATATGCAAAAAATGTTAAATAAACAGGTAGCTGAATTAAAACAAAGATATCAAGATGAAAAAGATCAAACTACTAAAGAAAGAATTAGACAAGATGCTGAAAGTTTGGAATATTTC
>CAMYVT010000006.1 GCA_947302515.1 uncultured Caryophanales bacterium | reverse complement strand
CAAAATAATAGTTTTTTCCATCTATTGTTTGATATCCAGTTAATAGAGAACCATCTTCTTGCTCATACCATTTACCTTCAAAGTTGCTTACCCAGCCTTCTAAGGCATATTCATATGTCCTACTAAAGAAATATGGTTTACCATTTATATTAATAAATCCTGTTTGTAGCATACCATTTTCATCAAAATAATAGTTTTTTCCATCTATTGTTTGATATCCAGTTAATAGAGAACCATCCTCTTGCTCATACCATTTACCTTCGAAATTATATACCCAGCCTTTTAAAGCATAACCATAAGTTCTACTGAAGAAATAATTCTTTCCATCTATTTTGATAAACCCTGTTACTTGTTTTCCATTCTCATCAAAATAGTATTTTTCTCCATCTATTTCATATATTCCAGTTACAGGATTTCCATCAATAAGATAATATGTTCCTTCTTCAGTATTTATCCACTCTTCTTGTGCATAAATATTTTTAGGAATAAAAATAATTGTTAATAATAGTGTAATAAACAATAATTTCTTCATACTTATCCTACCTTCTATTTTATTGTAGCATAAGGATTATTTAATTTTGGGTAAAAAAAAAGAGATTAGACTCTTTTTTACATATAGAAATAACTTAAATCAACATTTGTATTAATTCCAGGTATATATCCAGTACTTGTATATTGCCATCCTTCATATGGACCAGTATATCCTAAATAACCTCTCCAATCTGCTACCCATGTAGCATATGGTTGAAATACTTCAGGGAATCTATCTGTAATATATGAAGTTGATGCATATACTCTGGTTTTTATACACAGTTTTTGTTCAGTATTATCTATAAATGAAGATATAATACTGCCATATGCATCTAGACTTATAGTAGAACTACTTTCTCCTGTAGATGCTATATCCCAGCTTTCTAAGTCATAATAGATTCCAAAGATATTTGTTGCTATATGTACATTATTATTTCTAATAGTATCTACTAAAAAGTTTGATTCTTGTAAGGCTTCATATCCATTTTCAGCATAACTAAATAGATATACTGAATATGGAATTCCTAATCTTTCTAGTTCATTTTTATTATAAATAAATTTTGTATCTAAATATCCTTGACCATATCCTAATCTTAAGATTACAGCATCTACCATTCCTGAATTCTTTACTGTTGTCCAGTTTATATCTCCATTATGAGATGATATATCTATAACTCTTATTTGTCTTACTCTTTTTTCATATTCTCCAGTAATTGAATTGAATTGGAAGAAAGTATTAGCAATATATTGAACACCTTTTGCTTTTGTTCCATCAGGATTAAAGTAATATGTTTTTCCATCTACTACTCTAAAACCATCAAGTTTTCCTGTTTCTTCATTAAAGTAATAATCTCTTCCATCTATTGTATGATATCCAGTAATTAATGATCCATCTTCATCTTGATACCATACTCCTTCTGTATCACTTACTACCCAACCTTTTAAAGCATATAGTGATACCCTACTAAAGAAGTATATTTTACCATCTATTTTGAAGAATCCTGTTGCTATTTTTCCATCTTCTCCAAAGTAATAATGTTTTCCATCAATTGTTTGAAGACCTGTAATTAAACTTCCATCTTCTAACTGATACCATTTTCCTTCACTATTGCTTACCCAGCCTTCTAAGGCATAATCATATGTTCTTGAGAAGAAATATACTTTACCATCTATTGTTACAAAACCTGTTGTTAACATTCCATCTTCATTAAAGTAATAATGTTTTCCACCTATTGTTTGGTATCCTGTTAATAATGAACCATCTTCATTTTGATACCATTTTCCTTCACTATTACTTACCCAGCCTTCTAAAGCATAATCATAAGTTCTTGAGAAAAAATAGTTCTTTCCATCTATTTTAATAAAGCCTGTTGTTAGCATTCCATCTTCATTAAAGTAATAATGTTTGCCATCAATTGTTTGGTATCCTGTTAGTAATGAGCCATCTGCTTGTTGATACCATTTTCCTTCACTATTACTTACCCAACCATATAATGTATGTCCATAAGTTCTACTAAAGAAATAATTCTTTCCATCTAATTTGACAAATCCTGTTATTAGTTTTCCGTCTGCTCCAAAATAATATTTTTCACCATCTATTATTTGAATTCCAGTAAGTAATGAACCATCTGCTTGTTGATACCATTTTCCTTCACTATTACTTACCCAGCCTTCTAAGGCATATTCATATGTTCTACTGAAGAAATATATTTTATTATTTATTGTTATAAAACCTGTTCGTAGCATTCCTTCTTCATCAAAGTAATAATGTTTTCCACCTATTGTTTGATATCCTGTTAGTAATGAGCCATCTGCTTGTTGATACCATTTCCCTTCAAAGTTACTTACCCAACCTTGTAGAGCATACTCATAAGTTCTACTAAAGAAATACTTTTTACCGGCATAGGTAATGAAGCCCGTTTGTAGCATTCCATTATTATCAAAGTAATAATACTTGTCTCCAATTTTATTAACACCTATTAATAATGAGCCATCTTCATTTTGATACCACTTTCCTTCACTATTACTTACCCAACCTTGTAAGGCATAACCGTAAGTTCTACTAAAGAAATATTTCTTACCATTTAATTCTATAAATCCTGTTGTTAAAAGACCTCTATTATTAAAATAGTAATGTTTACCTTCTATTGTTTGATATCCTGTAAGTAATGTACCATCATCTTGTTGATAGTATGTTCCTTCTTCTGTATTAATCCATCCTGTTACAGCATAACCATCTTCTTCTGAAAAATAATAATATCTTCCATTAATTGTTATAAATCCTGTTTGAAGGAATCCCATAGAATTGAAGTAATATAATTTTCCATCTATAGTATTTAATCCTATTAATAATGATCCATCATCTTGTTGATACCATCTATTATTATCTTTTGACTGCCATCCATATAATAGTTTTCCGTCTCTTTCATCTAAATAATAGATTTTTCCTTGATAAGTTATAAATCCTTTTTGTTTAATATTATTGATATAGAAGAATGTCTCTTCTTTACCATTCCACATTTCTTTTAGGAATCCATTCTTAACAACTTTAACTACTATTTTGGCACCTATACCATTACTACTTCTAGCAGTTACTTCTACTCTTCCAGAATTAATTCCTGTTACTACACCTCTATTTGATACTCTAACAACATTAGAATTACTACTAGACCATGTAATTGTTTTATCTACAGCATCATCAGGATAAATTGTTAAATTTAATTGTTGTGATTCTCCAACATTAATAGTAATTTCACTTTGATCAAATGAAAGTGATTCTACTACTGGTTGTTTATTAACTACTACTGTTGCTGTTGCAACTTTACCATCAGTAGTTTCTGCAGTAATTGTTGCTCTACCTTCTCTTAGTCCTGTTACTTCTCCTTCATTTGTTACTGATACTGAATCATTGTTAGTAGACCATGTAACTCTATTAGTAACAACACTTTCTGGATAAACAATTGCTTCTAAATTAACTGTTTCTCCAATATATATTTCTATATATGATGGTTCTATTCTTATTGTTTCTGCACCACTTCTAACTGTTACTTCACAAAATGTCTGTTTTCCATTTACTTCTGTTGCTGTAATTGTTACTTTTCCTGGACTATTTGCATAGATCATAGTTCCATCAACACTTGCTATTGATGAATCAGATGATGCCCATGTTACAGGGTCAATTCCAGCATTAGATGGTACTGTATTTATTTTTAAAATATTGGTTAAAGTAAATGCTTCACCTACTTTTAAAATAAGTTCTGTATTATTAAATGATATTTGTTCTGCTTTAGGTGATACTACTATATCTATTGTTGCTGAAACTCCATTTTCACTTTCTACTTTAATAGTAGCTGTACCAACGCTTCTTGCTGTAATTATTCCAGCTTGTGAAACTGTTGCTATATCTGTATTTAAACTACTCCATGTTAATGGCTCATTTGCTGCTTCTGTAGGATTAATTGTTGCATTAATTTTTGCTGTTGAACCAACGAAAATAGAATTATTATTTTCTCTTTTTAAAGTAATACTTTGAACTGGTCTTTCTATTTGATATTGAACATCATATGTTAAATAACCACTTTCATAGCTACCTGATAGGCTTGATGTAATGATTTTTTCAGGAGCGGCATTATTAACTACTTGAAAATCATTATCAAAAGAATATCCGGGAGTTGCTGATAAATAAAGGCGATATATATATACAGCACCCTCTAAAAAGCTTTCATCACCATAATACTCAGATTCTCCTTCTTTTCTTATCCATGAACCATGAGCATTTATATTATCAGCAGTTATATCTAATTCTTTTGTTGTTTCATTTGCTTTTGGTACAATTGTATTTTTTATAACTACATCTCCAGTATGGATTACTAAATCATCTTTACTTCCAGTATAAAAAGTCCATCCCCATCCACCTTCTGATGGGCCTGATGATCCGCCTCCACCTAAAGAATATGGACTATCTTCAAATTTACTAGTCCAGATTTGTTGGCTAGTTAAAGGTTTATATCTTAATGAATAGTGATATTGTTTCTTTGCCTGAAACACATCATTTCTTGTCATTTCAGTATCATCTGTTACATTCGTCCATGTTTGCTCTAATACCGTTACATAACTATTTTCACCTAAATAATCAGGATGTCCACCAATAACTGGAGCATCTATATCTAGATCAGCTGCATTTTCTGGCATATTGGGTCCAGCAAATACTATTACTGGTATTGCAAGTATAATTGTTAAGATAAGTAATAAATATTTTTTCTTCATTTTATCACTACCTTTCTATTAATTAGATTATATCAGAAAAATAAAAAAAAGAGAAGAAATTATAGTTTCTTCCTCTTCTTTTGTTTATAATCATAATATTTCTTAAACATACGAAAACTACGTGAAAATTTAAGTGTTCTATATTCATCACAATCTTCATACATACTTACTTTTCTTCCTTCTTTAGCAAATCTATTGTATATACATGCTACATCATAGTTTAAAGACGCTATTTGTAGTGAATTACTCTTCCCTAATCCAATTACTGTTTTAACATAATCAAATACTTCATCCATTTGATATTTTTCTACTACATTAGTTAAATAATGATTTCCTGTTACAAAAGATCCTTCAACTAATGCAGTGTCTAGCATTAAACTAATATCATTTTTATAATTAACTTTAGTTTTCTTTAATATTACTCCATCAATTGGTGTTAAGAAAGAACAGTAATTATCTACTACTCCTGATTTTATTGGCCTATTATAGTCTGATATTATTACACCTTTATTCGTTGCTGAAGCTAATACTAATTCTTCTTCTAACCAATTATCTTTAGCTTCTACTCCAGCATAAAGAATAGAATAATATTCTGTTTTTACTTTACTTATTGCATCTGCTAATTTATCTTTTTTGCATTCTATAATTACACAACTTTTTATTTGTTGATTCTTAACACTATTTTTTGTTTTATTCAATTCATCTTTATCTTTATCATCAATTATAATTACTGTAGCTTCATTAACTACTTTATTATTTTTTTCTTTATTAAGACATTCTTGTGCTAATTCATTCATTCTATTAATAGCATCTTTATATGGAGTGTTCTCTAAATAATTTTCCATCTCTTTATAAAATAAATATTCACAAGATTCATACTCTATCTTCTTTTCTTTTGGATAGTTTTCGGTCATATAAATCCATAACCAATTTCCTTCAGTAACCATCTTAGGTGATGTTTGAGTATCTTGCCCTGGATGAATTCTTGTGGCAGTTAAAACATCTTCCATATGTACAAATTTATATTTACCTGTAGATAACATTCTAAACCACATTTCATAGTCTTGAACACATCTTAAATCTTTACGAAATTCTCCACATTCATCTAGTATATGTTTAGGTATTAGTAAAGTTATTCCTCCAATACATCCTCTTAATACTGCATAATCTGGTTTTTTCTTTAGCATTTTATGATCATATATTACAGTATCAAATTTATTCCCTTTAGGATCTATTAAATCAAAATTAGAGAAAAGTATAGTATTCTCATCATATTTTTCTATCTCTTTAATTTCTTTCTCTATTTTTTCCGGATAATACAAATCATCATGACTTAGCCATGACATATAGTCTCCTGTCATCTTTGAAATACCATAATTAAGGGCAGAAGCTGCTCCTCCATTTTCTTTTAAATAGTATTTAATCTTATCTCCATATGATTTAGCTATTTTATCTGTTGCTCCATTATCTGTAGATCCATCATTTACTACTACTATTTCAATATTTTTATATGTCTGCGCTAAGGCACTTTCTATTGCTTCTTTTAAATAATTTGCTCCATTATAAACTGGTATAATTATACTTACTTTTTTACTCATCGCTTCTCTTAGCCACCCTTCTTAAGTATCTTACTGGTTTAGTTATTTTCCATGATCTGGAATTTATCATTTTATTAACTTCATCGTTTGCAGCATTTAATTTATGTTCCATATTATTATATTTTGATACTATTTCATCTACATCTTTATAGAATTTATTCTCTTCTTTTATTTTATCTTTTCCCAAATTATCTTCTAAGAATTTTATAGATTTTTCTCTTAATACTTTTAAATTTTTATCTATTTCA
Source organism: uncultured Caryophanales bacterium (assembly GCA_947302515.1). Next base: position 49,180 of record CAMYVT010000006.1, on the reverse strand, counting down.
TCATAATCTAATGTTTTTTTAGTATTTTTTACTTCTGATAAAGTGCTATACATTACATCTTCAATACTTCCACTTAAATTATCTATTAGTGTTTTAAATCTACTTAAAGATGCACTATTTTTACCAATACATATTACTTTCTTTTTAAAGATTATACTAAATATTAAGCCATGATATGAATCTGTTACTACATATTTAGCTTTTCTAAAACCATCTAACCATTTAGACATACTATTATATTTAAATACTTTGCCATATGGTTTTTCTTCATATTCTCCTTTAATATTAACTATCTTTTTATGAGGAAATAGTCTTTTGAAATTTTTATCATTAGTAATCTTATTATCAAAATCCATTACAAAGTATACAGCAACATCTACTTTATTATCATATTCTTCATCTATTATTTCTTCATAGTCTTCTGCAGTTAATAATAAAGTTGGATCTATTGTTACTTCTCCTGTAGTATTAAAGTCATTTTTTAATATATCTAATCCATCATTTTCTCTTACAGAGATATTATAGAATGATGATAATAATCTAGCACAATGTATTTTTTCTATATCAGTACCTTCAAAATAATCTTTTCCAAAACTTGCTGCATAACTAATCTTATTTTTATCTTTTGCAAAATCTAAGAAATATGTATATATATCAGTTGCAGTAATAGCTTGTCTCCATACTTGATCACTACCAACTACATACATATCCAAATAATTATTTAATATATTTAATTCATCTCTATTTTTAAATCTAGGAGTCATATTTAAATGTTTTTTTCTGAAATTATAAAGACCTAAAGTTTGATATCTTTTAATTGGATCAGTAATTTCATATGGATCAAAATTAATAATATATGGATAATAACCTATTTTTTTAATTACTTTACTTAAACTGTATGCTACTAAATTTGCTCCATAATTATAATTTTCATAATGAAAGTTTAGAATTCCTACACCTTTACTATCTTTTTGTAACCCACTTTCAGGTTCTAACCAATGCCATAATTCTTTATCAATATTTTCAACTCTAGGATTTACTTTATTATAGTTATCATGATTTAGAGTAGGATGTACTATAGGATAACATTCCTTTAGTATAGCACTCAAATCAAAATCATCAAATTCTATTAACTTATCTTCAATCCATGAATACATTTGCTTTCCTTTTTTAGTATTAATGAAAATAATAGAATTCTTATGTGGATATTCTTTATTAATATATCCCCATGCATCTCCTAAAGTTAGGTCACTATAATTTCTAAAATTATTAAATTTACAATCTCCACAACCTTCTCCATTAATTAATCCTATTAGGAAAGCCCTACCATATGAAGTATCATATAAACTTTCTTTAAAAATATTTCCATTTTTAAAAGTAACTTTAAAGTTTTTAGATGTATCATTTTCTTCAAAATGTCTAAAATCTACTGATGTTATCTCTGATTCTTCTACTTCTTCAAGAAGGTCTGCATATTTCTTCCAAATAATTGGAGATGGTGTTCCATGACAAACAATATCTGTAGTAAATAAATTATTATAATCTTTTTGAAGATATCTTTTTAAGCCTGCTATCTGACATGGAGTACCTGAAAAAAGCACTAGTTTATGATCTTTTAAATCTTTTTCTGCTTCTACATAAGTATTTTTTAAATCACTTCTAACATATTTAGATTTTAATATCTTATCAAGAGTTTCTTCATCTTCACATCTAATATGTTTAACGCCTTTAAAGTCAGAAGTATAGACTGCTCCATAGATAATGCCATTATTACTTAAAAAGAATCTTGCTAGTTCTCCAAAAATACCACCAGAAGCACTTTTTTTAATGTTAATTTCATTGTTTAATCTAGCAACTTTAATATCAACTTTATTATCTTCTTTATAATTATTGCTTGGACATAATTTAAAACATCTTCCACAATTAATACATTTATCTTCATCTATTACAGCTACTTCTTGTGCGCCTATCTTTTGAAAAGATATTGCTCCTTTAGGACATCTCTTAAGGCATGCGCCACAACTTGTACATTTTTCAGTTATTTTTTTCATAAACCCTCCTGATTAAAAGAATATTATTTATTTTTTCTTAAAATAATTCTTGTTAATGTATTAAATTTTCTTTTTATTGTTAATACTAGTAAGTGTCTATCATGGAGTATTAAATATATAAATCTTTTTGTCATTCTATATAATTTAAATTTATCTAGATAACTATAATTACTCTCTTTTGGAGCAAAATCATGACCGTACTCAGCAATCTTATTATTATAATTGTTTAATAATAATTGAACTGATATATCACTATATTCTATTTTTCTCCATCGAGGATTCTTTATTTCTTCTTTTGAATAAATTAAATTATTATATTCTAATGACTCTTTATCAAATAATTGTTTAGTTAAACTATTAAGCATATATTTCATATATTTAACATTATTATTATTTTCTATTTTACTATTTAAAACAGATATCTTTGAATAATCATGTTTTCTACTTAATACTTCTTTATATAATTCTTCCATCTTTTTATTATAGATATTTACATCATAGTTCTCTTTAACTACTTTTCGTGATAGTTTTCCTCTTCTTAACCTTTCTTCATCATCTTCTACTAATAATTTTATAGCTTCCATTAGTTTTGTAGAATTCTTATTTTCTACTGCTATACCACAATCTGGAGCAAAGGTTACTGAAGGAAGAGCAGTATTATTAAATACAATAATAGGTTTAGAACATGACATAGCTTCTATTGCCATCAGACCAAAACTTTCTCCAATAGATGGCATTAAAAAGATATCACAAGCATTATATGCATACCTTAATTCTTCACTATCTATATTACCTAATTCTATTACTTGATAATCATATTCTATTTCAAATAATAATCCTTTTTCACTACAAGTAATTATTGTTATATTTTTATCTGTTTTAAGCATTTTTAATGCTTCTACTAAGTAATTAGTACCTTTAAATTCTTTTTGAGCTCTATGAAATATTACTATATTATCTTTTGGTATATTATATCTTTTTCTAGCTATTTCTTGAGTTATACCACTAGAAAAATAATCTATATCAATTCCAAATGGTATTAGATGTACTCTATTACCTTTAGTAAGTGGACTTTTATTAAATAAATCATACATATATTTTGATGATACTACATAATCTACATCTAAATGTTTGTATACATATTTCTTTATTTTCCATAATTCACTACAATTATCTTTTCTTAGTGGGAATAATGTATCTAAATTACGACATTTATCACAGCCACTTAAATACTTATCACATTCACCATAATGAACACATCTGCCTGTAAAAGTCCATGGATCATGAATAGAAATAACTGTAGGTTTTCTATTACATATATCAATCAAACTAATAAGAGACATTTTTAAATTATGAATCATATGAATATGTACTATATCACTTTTCTTAAATGTTTCACTTGATAAGATATGAGGAGATGAATTAGATAAACAATTATGAACCGATAAATATTTATCTTCAAATTCTAGTAATGCATATTCTAATTGTTGCTCTCGATCATTATATAGTTTAATAACATTTTTATTATCACTTTGTTTATGTGTTACTAATTGATTTACTAAGAAATCTTTTTTCTTATTTAATTCTTCCATGATGTCATAACCATTAAATCTTTTTCCAGGTAAATCAATATAATTAATTTCTAATAGTCTTTTTTTATTAGTTTTCTTATATGGTAAATCCAACACTTCAAAAAAATCTTTTTTATTCTTTTCTATTCCAAATGTTTCTTTAAATAATTTATAAGCATTTTTTACTAATTTCTTTTCTTTTACTGTACCTTGATTATCTATTGCTTCTTTTATTGTTTTTATAATATCCTTTTTATCTACACTATTTAATAAATAACCTGCATTATATTTTTCTACATGTTTATAAATAGATGTATCATCAAAAGAATGTATTATTATTGGTACTCCTGATGGTATATATGATGTTACTTTACTAGGATATGATAATTGAGATACTTCTTTAAATACTGGATGTTTGTCAAAGAAGTATGAACAATATAATAAATCAGCTTTCTTTTGTTCTTCAATTAAAATATCTTGTGAAACAAAACCTCTAAAATCTACTCTCGGATCGTCTTTAAATGGACAATACATTGGATTACCAAAAACTCTAAATATGATTTTTTTATTTTTATACTTCCAATTAATTGAATCCATTGCATCTAATAGAGCATCTATTCCTAGAGATGCATATGGTTGACCAGCCATTAATATTACAAAGTCTGATGTTTTTTCAATATTATATTCTTCATCAATATCAAATGCTAAATATGCTGGTCTACATTTAACTTTATATTTTTTTTCATATGCTTCACTCATAGCATCTGATGCTGTCAAAATAGCATCACTCTTTTTTAATACATTATCGAATATTTTAACAAGTTCACTTGTTTTTTCTTTTGTATAACTTAAATCATGAAATACCCATTTAATTGGATCCCATACCTGTGGAACAACTCTTAAATATGATCTTTCTTTTTGAACCGCGCTTAAAACTCGTAATAGTGTTTCTCCCTGTACTGGGCACCATACGATATCTATATTATTATCATCAATAAATTTTATTGTTTTCTTAATAATAATTTCTATTTCTTTATCAAATGTCTTATCATTATCTTTACTTTCATATGGTTTGTCTAAAAATAGTGTTGTTACCTTTGTAGTTAATTCATCATCTACATAATCAAATTTAAGTACTTTATTCTTTATACAAACACAGTATAAAGAATAATTATCATCTAATAAGAATTGTGATAATTGCTCACTTAAAATACTTCCTGAATATTTTTTACAAGGGAAGACATCTGTTAATAATAGAATATTGCTTTGAGGCATTTCATTCACCACCTGAATATAATAATTCCTACACCCCATTTTACCCTTTAACTCTAAAATTATTATAACACAATAATGTTGTCATACAAAGAAAATAGCAATATTTTTCAATATTGCTATTTAATAATATTTTATTAATATTTTCTCCATACTGTTCTATTAACATAACCAGTGTAACTCATAATAATTTTTACTACTTTTGCACCGACATGTTCAACATCATAATCACTTACTATTTTTGGCTTTGTTTCTTGAGAAGTAACTACTTTTATTGAATCAATTATATCATCAGCATCTACACCACTCATAATAAGTGTTCCTTCATCCATTCCTTCTGGTCTTTCATGGGCTTGTCTTACTGTAATAGCAGGGAATCCCATAATTGATGATTCTTCAGTAATAGTTCCACTGTCTGATATTACGCAGAAAGCATTTTGTTGTAGACAATTATAATCATTAAAACCTAATGGTTTCATATAATTAACTAGATCATTAAATTTGTAATTACCAGATTCTATTTTTTTTCTTGTTCTAGGATGAGCACTAAAGATAATAGGCATTTTATATGTTTCTGCTACTTTGTTTATGGCATTAATTAGAGATTCAAAGTTCTTTGGATTATCAACATTTTCTTCTCTATGCATACTTAGTACAAAGTATTTACCTTTTTCGACTCCTAATCTTTCTAAAACATCACTATTTTTAATATCTTCAGCTTTTTCATTTAATACTTCTTTCATACTAGAACCTGTTTTAATAACAGTTTCTGGTCTAATTCCTTCTGCTATTAAGTATCTTCTAGCATGTTCTGTTAAAGTCATATTAATATCACTTAAGTGGTCTACAATCTTTCTATTAATTTCTTCTGGAACTCTTTCATCAAAACATCTATTACCTGCTTCCATATGGAATACTGGTACTTTATTTCTTTTAGCAGATATTACTGATAAACATGAATTAGTATCTCCATATAGAAGAATTGCATCTGGTTTATATTTTTTAATTAATTCATCTGATTTAATTATTACATTACCAATTGTTTCTGCAGCATTTTCTCCTGCAGCATCCATATATACATCTGGTGCACGTAATCCTAAATCTTTAAAGAACACTTCATTTAGTTCATAATCATAATTTTGTCCAGTATGAACTAAAATATGTTCAGTATATTTATCAAGTTCCTTTAGAGTACTTGATAATTTTATAATTTCAGGTCTAGTACCAACTATAGTCATTACTTTCATTTTACTTTCCTCCCACATTCTATGTTTGGATATAATTCTTGATGATTATCAACCCACTGTCTCATTTCTTTTACCATTTCATCATATGATGGTATATCAAAGTCATAAGATAAATCTGTTCTTATTAATGTCTTTTCACTTACAATTTGATCATTTTCTTTTATTTCTATATCTTTATCAAAATACTTTTTAAATAATTCAAGTAAATCTTTCTTAGGAATAAAATCATTATTTACTACATGTTGTAGTCCTGTTAAATGATTTTTAATAGCAACATCTATTTGTTTTGCTAATTCTATAGTAGTAACTCCTGTCCAAATAACTTTAGAGTATCCTCCAACTTCATTTTCTTGTTTCATAAACCATTGGAATAATCCTATACCTTTAGGATTACTATCAGGTCCTACTATTGAAGTTCTAAGAGTAACACTTCTATCATTTTTAACCTCTCCTAATGCTTTACTTCTACCATAGAAACTTCTTGCATCTGGAAAAGATGTTTCATCATATTTACCCTTAGTCCCTTCATAAACACAGTCTGTACTTACATGAATAAAATGAAAATTATACTCTTCTGATATAGAATCTAAGTAATGAGGTAATAAACTGTTTAATCTTACTGCCATTGGTTTATTATCTTCACATACTTGATTTAATACCCCAATACAATTAACTACTACTTCTGGTTTAGTATCTTCAATGATAGTTTTTATTCCTTCTAGATTACTATTAGCATCATAAGAATACTTTTCATCTTTTCTTGCTGTACCTATTACATCATATCCCTGTTCTTCTAGATAAGTACATACTACATGTCCAAGCATTCCAGTTTTTCCTAGAACTAAAACTCTCATTCTTCAATTTCTCCCATTTCTTTTAATAACTCTACCATTCCATCAACATCTAATTGACGAGTATTGTTAGATGTGTAAGATTCAACTTTTCTTACTGTTCCATCTCCTTCTGGATAGAACTTATCATAGTTAAGGTCTCTATTATCCATTGGGATTCTGAAGTAATCTCCCATGTCTTCTGCTTTTGTCATTTCTTCTCTTGTTACTAATACTTCATGATCTTTTTCTCCATGACGTGTTCCAATAATCTTAACTTCTGTATCTTCACTATTTTTTAATTTCTTAACTGCTTTTGCTAATGTATCAATTGTTGCTCCTGGAGCTTTTTGTACGAATAAGTCTCCTTGTTCTCCATGTTCAAATGCAAACATAACTAATTTTACTGCTTGCTCTAGAGTCATCATGTAACGAGTCATTTCTGGATCTGTTACTGTAATTGGTTTTCCTTCTCTTATCAATTTATAGAAAAGTGGAATAACTGATCCACGAGAACCCATAACATTTCCATATCTTGTTAAACAGATAGTTGTTTTAGCATTATCTCCTAGCATTCTTGCTTTGGCAATAATAATTTTTTCCATTAATGCTTTACTCATTCCCATTGCATTAATTGGATAAGCTGCTTTATCTGTTGATAAGCAAACAATTTTTTTAACTCCATGACGAGTAGCACACTCTAACATATTATATGATCCAAATACATTTGTCTTTGCTGCTTCAATTGGGAAGAATTCACATGATGGAACTTGTTTTAATGCTGCAGCATGGAAGATATAGTCTACACCAGGCATAACATTTTCTAATGTGTTAACATCGCGAACATCTCCAATATAGAATTTTAGTTTTGGATTATTATATTTTTTTCTCATGTCATCTTGTTTTTTCTCGTCTCTTGAGAAAATACGAATTTCTTTTAAACTAGAATCTAGGAACATTTCTAAGACTTTGTTTCCGAATGATCCTGTTCCTCCTGTAATTAATAATACTTTGTCTTTAAACATATCTTGTTTTTCCACTTTATTACCTCATTTCTTTCTTCTATCAGCCTAAAATCGTATTGCTAATATTCCATTTCATTATAGCATACACTATATTTTTTGTAAAACATATGAAAGCTATTTTTTCTTTTTTTTATAAGTATTTTCTAATAAAAAAAGTTAACAAATTATTGTTAACTTTTTATAATTCTTCAACGAATGTTTTTTCTAATCTCTTAAATAACATATACCCTAATATTAGTAATGCAAAACTTATAATTGTCCAGATTATTAACCATTTCATATTTGGCATTTCATGATAATAAAGTACTGATCTATAAGCTTCTACTAATACTGCCATAGGATTAGCTCTCATTGCCCATTGAAATTGATCTGGTAACATTGATGATAAATATACAATTGGTGTTGCATAAAAACCTAATGTCATACCAACTTGAACAAAATGAGCAACATCATTTACAAATACTGTAATACTAGAAAGTATGAAATTAATTCCTAAAATTAATATAAACTGAATTAATACTAATACTGGGAAAAATGCTAAATGAATTGAAAATCCAACTCCACTTACTAGAATAAATATAAACATAATAATACTAGTTATTAAGAAATTAATACATTGTGATAAAGTTACTGAGATTGGAATTATTTCTCTAGGAAAATATACTTTCTTAAGAATCATTCCATTAATATTAATACAACTTGTTCCAGATACTACTGCTGTAGTAAAGAAATTCCATGGAATTAGGGCTACTATCATAAATATGGTATAGTTTTCGACTTCTACTCTTAAAATATAAGGAAATACAAATGCATATACTGCTAACATTAATAATGGATTTAGGAATGTCCATATTACTCCCAGCCATGATCCTTTGTATTTACCTCTTATTTCTTTCTTAACATTTGTTTTTAGAAGTTCTCTATAATTATATAAATCTCTAAATACGTTCATCTTAATCACCCACAAACCCTTTTATACTCTTCAAGAACCTCATTAACGTTTCCATCCATTTTAACTTCACCTTGATATAACCATACTGCTCTATCACAAAATCTCTTAACTTGTTGCATACTATGAGTAACTATTACTATTGTCTTTCCAGATTCTTTTAATTCTATTAATTTATTAAAACATTTTTCTTGGAAATGATTATCTCCTACTGCTAAGATTTCATCAATCAATAATATTTCAGCTTGAACATTAATTGCAACAGAGAATGCTAATCTCATATACATTCCTGAAGAATAAGTTCTTACTGGATTATCTATAAAATCTCCTAATTCAGAGAATTCAATTATTTCATCAATCTTTTTATCTATTTCTTTTCTAGTCAATCCAAAAATTGATGCATTGAAATATATATTTTCTCTTCCTGTAAAATCATCATGGAATCCTGCTCCTAATTCTAGTAATGATGTTAATTTACCATTAGTTGTAATTCTACCTTTATTAGGATATATAATTTTAGTCATCAATTTTAATAATGTTGACTTACCACTACCATTTGTACCAATTAAAGCTACACTTTCACCTTTATGTATATCTAGATTAATATCTTTTAATACATGTAAGATATGATCCTTTTCTTTATTTTTTCTCGAAAAGAATAATAATTTTTCTTTTAGTGTATGTGCTTTATCATAATATAATTTAAAGTCTTTTGATACATGTGTTACTTTTATTGCTATATCTTTTTCCACACTAATATACCTCTTTTCGCTTTCTCAATAAAATGTACATTGGTATTATAGCATCTTTTGCTAATAAAGTAAAACAAAAAGAAGTCTTTTGACTTCTTTTATTGATAAATATATTTCATAAGAATTTCAGTTATTTTAGCATAACCTAAACCATTAGGATGTAATCCATCGTCAGTATAATCCTCATCAAACATTTCTTCACTATTAATCAAATCCTTGAATGCATCAATATATTCTATTCCTTCTGTATTAGCACAATACTTTTTTAATTTAGAATTTACTGATTTTATTTCAGGAATATGTCTATCATGTGCTCCATATAAATTATTATTAACAGGATAGATTGAGATAATATATATATCACTATTCTTACGATTTGCTTTTACACCTTCTGCTATTTTAACAATATTCTCATATACCTGTTCATTTAATTCTTCACTATCTTCCCATTCTAAATCGTTTGTACCAATTTGAATAAATACTTTAGTAGGATTATATTGATATATCCTCTTTTCCATATTATTAAGAATATCTGTTGTCTTATTACCACTTATTCCACTATTTACTATTGGTAAATCACTAAATATTTTGTCAGTAGGAAACCAATCAAAAATAGAATCTCCAACAAATACAATATTTTCATTTTTAGTAATATTCTCTGTTTTAGTAGGTATATCTCCTAAACTTGATGCATTGATTTTATTAATACCAATTACTATAGAAACCAATAATAGAATAGTTATAAATACTGATGTTTTCTTCACTTTTTTATTCTCCCATCTTTTAACTTTTTCTCTGAGTTTATTGCACACAAACCTATATAGGCATTAACTAAGAATAAAGGAACATAATTTACTAAATATCTAGATCTTGTTTCCCATATAAGTAAAAATAAAAATAATCCAAATATACTAATAAATATAAGTAATTGTAATTCTTTTATTTCTTTAGGTAGATATTTTCTCTTAATAATACCTATAAGCATAAGAGCAAGAACAATAAACCACTCTACATTACTCAATAACCAGTATATACTATTTTTATTATTTTCGGAATACACAAATTGTAAATATTTTTCATGTACTGGTTTTCTACTTAGTTTAACATATGAAAAAAATGTTCCATCTGTCCAAGTATAAGCTATTTTTCTATTATAAAAACCTAATATTTCTTTATTTTTAATCATTTCATTTATTCTTTTATCAATCTTAATTTTAGTTTCTTTTACTTTTATATCTTCTCCTACATAAGAATTAATCTCTTTATATCTCTTTTCACTATATTCTCCATTATTTTCTAATCCTATTAATATATAATGAACTGTAGGTATTTTATAATTAGATAGAGATTCTTGATCAAAGAAATGATTAATAAATACTTTTTGTAATATTAGTGGTAATACTATTAAACCTATTAAGATAGGTAAAATAATATAGTAATTATTCTTCTTATTATTTATTAATACAAAATATATAAGTAAAGCAACTAATAATATTAAGATAGTTGGTTTAATCATAGATCCTATTCCTAAAATAATACTTGATATTATTAAATAACTAATTTTTTGTTTCTTATAAAAATATAAGTATAAATAATATATAGGTACAATGATAAATGGCATAGATATTGTATCTGTATAAAATATAGGAATATAAAAAATTAATGGTGAAAACAATAAGATAAATATAAGATATGGTTTACTATAATTAGTATTTATCTTATTAATTAATAGATATGTATAAATAATACTAATATCAATCATAATAATATTGATTATTATTCCTGTTTCTAAGAAGTTTTTAATACCTATTAAATATAATAGTTTAAATATTAATTCTAAGATAACAGTAAACATAATATTATTACTACATACATATAAATAAGAACTACCAAAAGTAGGATGATTACTTGTTGCAAAATTTACTGCTATATCATAAATTTGACCAAAATCCCATGATGGATAAACCATAAACAAATATGCTATAAGTATTTGAAAAGATATATATATAAGTATTAGTACTATATTTATAATTTTATTTTTAAATATTGTATCTTTATATTTATTAATCATATAAAAAACAAACATAAATACAAATAAACCTATAATAAATAATAAATAATTAAGATTAATAAAATGATACTTATTTATTAATAAATTTATAATTATAAGTATAAATAATAGTATAAGTACAAGATAAAAACATTTTATTAATATTTTAGTAATTTTATCTCTATTATTCTTAATAAAATCTTTTACTTTTACATAAATATAAGAGAATAAGAAAGATAGTACTAATACACTAATCCATAGTAATAACATTATTCCTAAGTCTTGTTTAAATGTTGTTGTTAAGACTTTTGTTTCTATTTGATGAAATAATACATTTAAGAATAATACATGACTTAGATAAACATAGAAAACATTATTAGTATTAATGCTTACAAATTTAGAAATAATATTAGGTGTTTTTTTCTTTTTATTCTTAAATAATAAGAATACTAATATAGAAGGAGCAACTACTAAAGGAGAAATAGAATCTAGGAATAATTCTTGAAAACTTCCTCTACTAATAAATAATGTACATAGTGGAATTAATAAGATAGATATAATACTAGTAATTATTAATCTTTTATTTATTTTATAATCATTATTAAATATATAATAACCAATAAGTAAATAATTAATATAACCTAATAGCTTGGGTAACAGAAAACTACTAAGTACTCCATAACCAAAAACATTAGTTATAGCATTTATTCCATAAAAACAATTTACGGTAATAAATAATATAATTATTAATCTTTTTAAATCTTCTCTTTTTAAGTTATCTACTAGTTTCTTAATAAAAGGTATAAGTAAATATATAGTTATTATTACAGGCATAAACCATAAGTGATATTCTACTTGTGATGAAGTAATTTCTCTTATAAGTTCAAACAAATTAAAAACTTTAATACCCATTATTAATTGATATATATAATAAATGCAAGAAAAAAATACATAAGCTATAATTAGTCTCATTACTCTTTTCTTAAAAAAAACAGAGTACTTTTCTTCTTTTTTAGGTAGTAATAGTACTCCCGTTAACATAAAGAAGATAGGTACTCCTACTCTAGTAAAGGAGCTTAAAAATACAGTAAGAGCGAATTTAAAAGTACTAATATCAATATACTTATAATTAAATATTGCGATTATATGTAAGGCAATAATTAATATCATAGCAAATACTCTTAATTCATCTAGATATTTAATTCTCTTATTCATGTTAAAACTCCTTTCATAGTATTTTATTTATATAATTTACAATAAAGTTTAGTTAAGAACCTACTCTTTTCAATGGTTCTTCTAAGTACCCCTCTTCCTTCATAATATTTATTCTTTTTATAATCTGGAACTTCTTTTTTAAGATAAGCAAAAGCTTTATCAATAAATTCCATTGCGACATCATTATTAACTTGTACTCTTTGTTGAATAGTATAATTTGTAATCATACGTACAGTTAATTTATTAATCTTTTCAGTTAATTCTTCTGTGTCTTTTGTAATAGTTCTTATTTTATCAATAATTTTTAAAATATCAAAACATCTTCTATCTCTAACAGTAGTTTCACTATTACTATGAACTAAATAGTAATTAAGGCATTCATCTATTTTACCTATTTTCTTTGCTTTAACATATGCTTCTATAACAAAAGGAGCATCCTCGTACTTTAAATTCTCAACAAAACGAATATTTCCATCTTTTATTAAACTACTCTTATATATTTTAGCCCATGGACATAAATTCTCATTTATAATATCAGGATTACCTCTCAAAGAAGAATTCTCAAAAGAAGCAGTATGTACTTCTTCTATATTGCCATTATCGTATTCTCTATAAAAATCACAGATAGCAATATCTAAATCATTATTCTCAATCTTATTAAACATCTTTTCACAAGTAGTTTTATCAAGATAATCATCACTATCTAAAAACATAATGTACTTTGAATTAGACTTTTCAATTCCAAAATTTCTAGTTTTACCAATACCTTGATTTTTATTCTTAAAATATTTGATTCTTTTATCTTTATAGTTTTTAATTATACTCTCAGTATTATCATTTGAACCGTCATTTACGATGATAAATTCTAATTCTTTTTTTGTTTGATTTATTAATGATTCTAGACATTTACTAATATATTTTTCAGCATTATATGCTGGTACTATAATACTAATATCTGTCATATGATCCCTTCTTTCTATCTACGATAATATGTTAATGCAAAATCTAATATATTTAATATTTCTTTACTATTATAAATAAACATTACTACTATTAGTATAATCATTATACTAGAGAATAATTTTTTATTTGGAATTAATTTCTTTATTAATAAATATATTAATAAGTAAAAAGCCCAGGCGAAATAAAGACTATATAATATTAAACCATTTTCTACTGTTCCCCAACCTACAATACATAGTATTATTATAGAAAAAATTATCCATAGAATTGATATCCAGGCCATTTTCTCTTTTCTATTTAGAATAAAGCTTAATACTACAAGCGCTAAAATAACTATTCCTATAATACTTATTGTTTCTGGAATAGGTAATCTATAAGCATCATAATTTAAAAACTTTTCTATATGTCCTGGAGTAATCTTAAATATTGATTCTACAAAGGTAGTATACTTACAAAACTTTTCAGGTAATGATTGTTTACCTGCAAAATCTGACATAAAGTAAGTCATTTTTTCATTAATAGTTAGTATTTGACTAAATTGTCCTCCTAATACTAATACAACTATGAAATATATAAAACAATCTTTATAATTCTTAATTGTAGTTTTTAAATCTTTAAACTTAGTTATTAAAGGAAATATTATTCCTGAAGTAATAAGTGTTGAAACAGATCCTAAATATGAATAATTTATTCCTTTTAATTTATCATATTCATAGATAGTTAATATTAAATAGAATAATGCTACTACATATTGTTCTATTAATAAGCCAAAAATAATATAAGGAAAACTTAAACTAAAGAAAGCATAAAAATACTTTTTTTGATAATCTTTTAATTTTAATATTCTTGCTAACATAATTGTTGTTAGAGCTAGCAATAAAAATTGTATTACTGATAATACTACTCCATAGCAAGCATCTTTTGGTACAAAGAATATTAATTCAGAAGTAATATGAGCTGGAATAGAAAATGGTAGAGAGAATATTCCAAATAGTGGTTGTCTAATATCATTTTCTGGATGTGGAATATTAAACCAGGCATCTGTTCCATAGATAGTTCCATTATCACTTGTATATATAACATCAGTAATTGCTCTATCTTCATATGTTGTATTTAAAAAAGCTGTTGAAAAAGTAAAAGTAAATGTTACTAATAATAGTGATAGTATACCTACTATTATTAAATAATTTATTTCTTTCTTTTCTAATGATTTAACTTCTTGTATTACTTTAGGATGATGTTTTTCAATCCAATAATAAATACAAAATACTATAGCAGGATATGATAATACTCCTATTAAATAAGGAATTATTTGATTAATAAATCCTCTATTAATATATAAATTAATAGTAGTAATAATATCTATCATTCTAGTTTGTGAAATAGTAATGAATAATGTATCTACATAGGCTGCTATTAATAAAGATATAATTAGTTTCTTTATAGTTATTTTTTTAATACTAATCTTTTTGAATACAAGTACTCCTACTATTAAACACAATATACCATTTATTACTGCTATTTTTAATTTAAAATCATGCATTAATATTAAACTTAAAACAGCAAATGATAGTACTATTAATACTTTTATTAGTATTTCTAATTGTTTTGAAATATTTATTTCTTTCATATTATTCTCTTTTCTATAATAAATATAATATTATTATTAATACTATTAAATATATACTTATAGCACATAATAGTTTTTTATCTGATAGAATTACTTCTACTGGATCTCCATGAGAATCTCCTTCAATATTTAAACTATATAATTGAAGGATAATAATTAATAATGGAATTGTCCAAAAAATATAATCATTACCAATATGAGCTATAGTAGTTGGATCAACACACCATAATGTATATGAAACAATTGCTAAAGCAAAAGCTACATACATGTTCTTATCTAAGAATGCTTTATTATACATAGAAAGAGATTCTCTACTCTTTTCACCATTCTTAATTATTTCATTTCTTCTTTTACCAAATCCTAAGAAGAATGATCCAAAAATAATCATTAAATATAAATATTTAGATACTTCTACATTAATAACTATTCCACCATATATTACTCTTAATAAGAATCCTATAACAATTATTACTACATCTATGATTGGAATATTTTTTAATGATTTACTATAAATAATATTTAATAATAAATAAATTATTGGTATTAATAATACCCAGATTGAATCTACTCTAGTAGCAATAATATATAGTAATCCACCTAAAATAATTAATAATATTGCTTTTATTATTTTTGCTTCTCTAATAGATACTCTTCCACTAGCAAGTGGTCTATCTTTTTTTATTGGATGTTTTTTATCTTTTTCAACATCTTCTAAATCATTTAATATATAAACTATACTAGCAGTTACTGAAAATATAAAGAATGCTAGAATACTAGTAAATAATAAGTCTTTATTTAAGACGTTAATACTAAAGAATATTGGTAAAAATACCAAACCATTCTTTAACCAATGTTTTACTCTAATTAATTTTAAATAATCTTTCATTTTTTCTTTTCCTCTAAGTTCTCTTCTATAATAAATCTAGGTCTTTGTTTAGTCTCATTATACATTTTTCCAATGTATTCTCCTATGATACCAATACTTATCATTTGTAATCCACCTATAAACCAAATAGATATAGATAAGAATGTCCAACCAGAGACAGTATTTCCTGTTAAATATCTAACTAGTGAATAAATCATAATAGCAATACTAATAAATAATATAATAAAACCTAAAATACAGATAAATCTAAGTGGTTTTACGGAGAATGATGTTATACCATCCCAGGCAAAATTTAACATTTTCTTTAATGGATATTTTGATTCTCCAGCAAATCTTTCTTTTCTTTCATAATAAACTATATCTGATTTAAATCCTACTAGAGGAAACATTCCTCTTAAAAATAAATTAACTTCTTTATAATTAGAAAATTCCTCTAATACTCTTTTTGATGTTAGTCGATAATCTGCATGATTATATACACAGTCTACTCCTAATGCTTTCATAAATTTATAAAAGCCTTCTGCAGTAACTCTTTTAAAGAAGGTATCTTTCTTACGAGCACTTCTAACTCCATAAACTATATCGCAACCTTCTTTATACTTTATTAGCATCTCATCTATAGCATTAATATCATCTTGTAGATCAGCATCCATAGAAATCACGACGTCAGCATATTCTTTAGCAGTCATTAATCCACCTAATAAGGCGTTTTGATGACCTCTATTTCTTGATAAAGTTATTCCTGTAAATAATTTTTCTTGTTTATTTACTTCTTTAATAAGATCCCATGTACTATCTTTAGAACCATCATTAACATACATAACTCTACTTTTATTAGAGATTGTTTTTTCTTTTATTAATTTCTCCATTTTATTTTTTAATTGTCTTGTTGTTTCTTCTAGTACTTCTTCTTCGTTATAGCAAGGTACTACAACGTATAAAATTGGTTCTTTATGAAAGAACATATAACCACCACTTTCTATTTGTTATTATATCAGATAAGCCTTTTATTGCAAACTAGGATAGTCCTCTAAAAGTAATAATAGAAACTCTGATGCAGACCATGAATGAAGAGGTGAAACCTTAACATCACTCATATGATCATCTATTCCTCTATAAGCATCATAATTAGCTGCTGTTGCACCTACTTCCCATGATAATGGATATAAATTATTATTAATTGGAATACTACCTTTTTTTAATTTATGTCTTTCAGCAATATTAAGATATGGATAACAATCTCCATCAAATTGATTATTAGTATCAATTAATTCATAATTACTCCACCATGCCATTTTAGAATATGCATCTTCTGGAATAATATCTAAATTAAAGTGATACTTTCTTCCTATACTTTCTATTCCTAATTTATACCATAAATTTTGATACAAGAATTCATCTCCAGTATCTGTTTTACCATAAATATAATATCCATTATTATTAGACTTAGCGATATTTTCTGCTTCTCTTTCAATTCTATCAATAAGATCATAATTCTTTTCTTCTTGAGTAGAAATAATATATAGTAATTCTCCTAAATTATCTGGTTCTTTTTCCCCACCATTTTGATAGTCATAAATATCTTCTATTTGTGATACCCAATCTTTAATTAAATCTGTATTATGAGTTTTTTGTAATACCATTGTTGTTAGAGCTGCATCTCTATACCATGGTTTATTATAAACAATAATATTGGGATAAATAATACTATCTTTAATATTAAATAGTATTTCTCCATATAATACTTTCTTCATGTTTTGATATTTTTCATTTGAAAAATTAAATAATTCAAGATATTTATCAGTACCTTTAATAATACTATCTTTTCCATTTACTACGTAATGTACTCCATATTTATCTTCTTTAATCATTATAAAATCTTTATCTTTTGTTTCTATTAAAACTGTATAAGTATTAGGAATAATAAAATGATCTTTTTCTTCAAATGAATACACTACTTCTTTTGTTTCAACATCTATTATTTTATTTGGTCTATATACTAGTTTTCTTCTATTAGCCATACCAAAATAATAGTATTCTGAATAACTAGGAGCTGTAGAATCAATTGTTTGATATTCATTTTTAAAATCAATTAATTCTTTTTTGTATTCTTCTAACTCTTTTAATTCTGATTCAAAATATTTTTTAAAATCATTACTTACATAATCCATTTTTTCTATTGGTGAAAAATTTTTATTTTTATCTTCTAATTTTATCCATAATAATTTATGATAATCTTCTACATTTTCTATTCCAATAAAAATCCATTCTGTTAAAAAGAATAATAGAATTATTGCTAAAGATAATATTATTTTTGTTTCTTTTTTCTTTGTATTTGTAATTTTCTTTATTAGTTTTATACCTATAATTATTATTCCTATAACAAGAATAATTACTAGTAATTCTAAAAGTATTGTAAGTGGTAATCCTATACTATTTACTAAAGTATTTCCTTCTATTATTTTTTTTACATAACTCATTACATTATTAAATATTAATGTATTATTTAATACTTCTATTATTAAGAATACCAATAAGAAAATAAAGGAATATTTCTTTATTTTTTTATTATCTTCAAGTAATAGATTTATTCCAAATAGAATAATTATTAAATATACAAAGTGTAGTGAATATAAGAATGCTGTTTCGTTTCCATAAAATATATGTAATATTGTATTAAATAGTAATGCTAGTAATAAACCTATATTAAATAGCTTTTTCTTTTTAATATTTCTTGCTACTAAGAATATTAAAATAATATAGAATGCTGTCATAATAATAAAATTAAATATACTCATATTGTTAAAAGCTATAACATAATTTTGACCATTATAAGAATTACCATAGTTTATATTTAAGTGAACATTATTTCCAATAAATGAATTATAATAATCATTTACTACTACTTCTTTTATTTTATTTTTTATATTTAATTCTTTATTAATAAATTTTATTTCTTCGTGAGTATCTATTTTAAATAATAATGGGGTTGTATGAAATACTAGTCTTTGACCAATACTTAGACCAAAAGATAAACATAGTGTTATTAATCCTATTATTATTATTTGTTTTATATTTATTTTCTTTGATATTAATAGCAATAAAATCATTATTAAATAGATAAATACATTAGTAATAATAAATGAAATTGATAATACTCCAAATAATATTAATAATATATAGAAATATAAACTTTTCTGTTTATTATCTTGTTTTAAATAAAAATACCACATGAGTATAAGAAATAAAGTTGCGAAATTATAGGTCTCTATTCCAGCAGTAAAAATAATATTTGAAAGTGAGAATAAATATATTAAACAAATAATTATATTTTGTTTTTTATTTGGTTTAATAATATCTAATATTTTATATAAGAAATATATTGATGTTGATGATACTAAAGCAGAGAGTATTATTAATGATAAATTCTTACTTAAAATGATACTTGAAATAAAAAATACTACTGGTTGAACAAACAATACAAATAAAGGATGAACACTTGATCTATAGTGATTAGCATTCAAACTAATAGCATCATCTACTACTCTACCCGTATCAGAATCAAATAATAAATTATAATTATCTCCCATTTTAAAATTATAGCTTAATATTATTCCAATAATTAATAGAAAAACTAATGAAAAGATAAATAATAATACTTCTGGTTTTTTATTTTTTAACAGTTTTTTCATAATCTCACATTCCTTATATATATTATAGAAAAAAAGCATAAAAAATAAAAGGATTATTCCTTTTATTCATATTTTGTTATAACATCTCCTTTAACTACATATCCTTCTTTAGCATATTCAAGCATAGCTTTATCTGCTTTAATGGAATCAGTATAAAATTTTTTTATTTTTTTATTAAATAATTCTTCATATCTTTTTATTTTTTCATAATCATGACAATTCTTTGATTCAAATATACCATTCTTTTTATTTACTTTTGTTGCAATAACAGTGAAGTTCATTTCTTTTTCTAATGGTTTTAATAAAAACTCTGGTGATGCTGATATTATTACATCAGTTTTTTCTTTTTGATCTAAATACCATTTCTTTATATTCTTCTTATGGATCTTCCAAAAGTCTGTAATATAATCATCTACATTATCTATTCTTTTTAAATATGAAAATACTTTTTCTTTAAACTTTGTTTTATCTACTATCTTTAATACATATAGTATTACTCCCCATAATTGTACTGGTAGTTGTAATAATACTTTTTTATTTCTTTTTAGAGAGTAGAAATAAAAGTCTACGGATGAATCTCCATTATAAATTGTTTCATCAAAATCATATGCATTAATCATAATTACTCCTATTTAGTCTTTTCTGTTTCTTTTACTATATAAACAGGTCTTTTCTTTACCTCTAAATATATTTTAGATAGATACATTCCTATTATTCCTAAGAAGAATAATTGTACCCCACTAACAAATATAATTATACAGGCCATTGAAGGCCAACCCGATGTTGGATCTCCCCATACTAATGTTTTTACAATTATGAAGATAATAGCAATAAAAGCAATTAAACAGAATATCATTCCAACATAAGCTGATAATAAAAGTGGTGTTGTAGAAAAAGCCATTACTCCTTCCATTGCATATTTTATTAGTTTTCTTAAATTAAATTTAGTTGTTCCTGCTACTCTTTCAGGAGCATCATAGGCTAACCATTTAGTATTAAATCCTACAAAACCAAACATACCTTTGGTATAACGATTATATTCTTTCATATCTAAAATAGCATCCACCATTTGTCTAGTCATTAATCTAAAATCCCTAGCTCCAGCAACTTGTTTAGAATCTGATATCTTATCAATTAATTTATACCAAATTTTTGTTAATCCTTTTCTAATAAAATTATATCCTTTATGAGATTCAGTATATAAAGCAACACAATCATAATCTTCATTCTTAATAATATCATACATCTCAATTAATTTTTCTGGTGGGTCTTGCATGTC
This sequence comes from uncultured Caryophanales bacterium, assembly GCA_947302515.1. The sequence continues at coordinate 27,768 of CAMYVT010000006.1, read as the reverse complement.
GGCATCCATAATAGCAGCATAGTCTCCTGTTACGGCTTCAAGACCCGCATACATTCCTGCTTCTTTACCAAAGTTTCTTGAAAAAGAAATATATCTTACTCTCTTATCTTTCTTTGATAAGTCTTTTAAGACTGGAAGAGTATTATCTTTAGAGCCATCATTTACGAAGATTAATTCAAAATCTATGTTTTTCATTTTTTTTGTTATTTTATTTGTTTCTTCATAAAATAATGGGATTGATTCTTCTTCGTTAAAGCAGGGAATTATTAATGATATTTTTTCTTTCTTTAACATAGTATTCTCCTTATTTGTGTCTATAATATAATTTTGGACTTATTCTTAATAATACCTTTTTAATCTTTCTACTTAATGTATCAGTTAATAAATTGTTATATACTTTTTCTTCTTTTAATATCTTTTTATATTCTTTATAATCTTTTCCTTTTAATTCTGTTATCTTTAAGATTAGTGAATTAGAGATAAAACTTTTAAATACTTTAGAGTCTAAATTAGTCTTATTAATTTCATTATTTAAGAATATATAGTGATGTAAGAAGTCAGATACTTTTTTCTTAGTTTTTTCATAGTTCTTATCACTCATAATACTATTATTTCTTTGTCTATAATTATATCCTATATCTTCAATAGACATTACTCTTTTAGCTTTCATAATAACTAATGGCATAAGACCAAAGTCTTCATGGATCATACCTTTAGCAAATTCATATTTTTCTTTTTCATAATAACTTCTTTTTATACAATAACACCATGCGTTTTCTACGAAATGATATTTACAAATCTTTGAGAAGGCTTTATCTCCTTTAACTGGTTCAAATCCTACTTCATTGAATTCTTTTTTTGATTTATCTTCATACATCTCTTGAATTTGAAATCTAATTATATCTGGTTTAAATTTTGTAATTGCTTTTTCTAATCTGTCTAATAAATCTTTTTCATAAGAGTCATCACTATCTAAAAACAATAAATAATCTCCTTTAGAATGTTTTACTCCATTGTTTCTTGCTGCTGATAAGCCTTGATTTTCTTGATTTATTACTTTAACATCATACTTTTTAACAATATCCATACTCTTATCTTTAGTACCATCATTAACTACGATTACTTCATAATCTTTATAAGTTTGATTTACTACACTATCTAAACATTCCTTTATATATTCCTCTACATTATATACAGGAATAATAATACTGAATTTTGGCATTATATCACCTCATAAAACTATTCTAACATATTATTAAAAAAATAACTATTTCTAGTTATTTTCTTAATTATTAAATAATAAATATAATTCTTCTTTTCTATCCTCTTGTATTTCTATAAGATCTATTTTTTTAGTATCTTTTTTATTCTTTAATATTTCTTTTACTTCTTTTACCATTTCTTTTTTATCTTTAGAAATGATATAAGCATATTCTTTGATATCAATATATTCATCACTTGTAGGAATTGTTGTAATTATATCTTTCTTTAAAGCTATAGCTTCTAAGTATGTTACTGGGAATCCCTCATAATCTGAAGTTAAAATGATATAATCCGCTTCATTCATATATGGATATGGATTAATCTTACTACCTATGAATTTAATTTCTTTTTGTAGTTTTAGTTTTTCTACTTCATTTTCATATCTATTACGATCAGGTCCATCTCCTACTATCCATAATTCTATATCTTTTATTTCTTTTACTAAATTGATTGCACGTGATACTTTCTTTGATGAATCATCTAATCTTCCTACAAAGACAAATAGTTTTTTATTCTTTTGCTTTTTTACTTCTATTTCTTCTTTACTTTTATCTTGTATTTCTTTGATATCTATAAAGTTATTTATTACTAGTGTTTTATCTTTTAATTCTTTATAGATATTTGTAAATGAAGATTGTGATTCTTTTGAGACAAATACTATCTTATTAAAATCATAAATATTTCTTGTATTAAAGAACTCTTTATACTCATCTTCTGTTTCAAATACATACTTATAATCACTATGTACATATAGAGAATTATTTAGAGAAGCTATTCGTGCTAGTTTATTACCACTATAACTATATGTTGCATAACAACAACTAAAATCATAGTTATCATACTCAAATACTTTAAATATTAATTTACGAATAAAGTTTATTGCTTTTCTTATGATAAAATCTTTATTCTCACTTACTTTTACTTCTCTAACTACTACTTCCTTATTTATTCTATCTAGTAATTCTCCTTCTTCTTTCTCTAATACTAGTGTTACATTATACTTATTATAATCAACATTCTTTAATAAGTTTATTAGAGCTTTTTCTATACCACCTATTCCTAGATTGTATCCTGTAAATAATAAATCTTTTTTCTTTCTTTGCTCTACACTTAAGAATAGTAATACTACTACTATACTTACTGATGGGGCGGTTAGGATATGACCCGTAAAGAACGCTAAGAATATTATTAAGAATAGTGATAACACAATCATTCCATTCTCATATTTTCTATCTTTTCTATATTCTAATAATTTATATAGTACATATAATATAGTTACAAAATAGATAGTAAATCCTACTATTCCATGACTATAATAAATATCAAAATAATCCATTTCTATTTGTTTAGTTTCTCTATCATCATTAATATACCCTATTCCAAATACTTTTTCATAAGTATTAGATGTTTTATAAATATAGGCTTTATGATTTAAGAATTTTAATCTAGAACTAAAGATAAAATGATCTACAAGTTTTTCATCTTTAAACACTTCTGTTATATTATTTAGACCTAAATAATTAAGATGAGTTTTTATATTCTTATAAAAGTTTGTTTGGGGTATTATTAAAAGCATTGCTATAGAAGCAAATAATAATACAATTATTGATGATACTATATAAGTATAATTTCTTTGTTTAAATAAGTAATACCATAAATATAATATACTTATACCTACTGTTATAATTAATGATAATAATGGTGTTTTTGTACCTACCATTAGTATTACTATTAAGTACATAATTGAGAATAATACTATTGGTATTAGTTTTCTTGATTTATAGAATACTACAAATAATATTGGAGTAAGAATAGATATTATTCCACTTATTTCATTTGCAGAATTAAAGAATCCTAAAGTACCTACTTTAGTTATTTGATATGTTTTATAACCTATTCCTATTATTGTTGGTACAAAAATAAATAATATATATAGAAGAATCATTGTTAAGAAAGTCATATTACTTATGCGTATTTTATCTCTAATAGAGAATAATGATACTAATAGTATTGGAAAATAGAAGGCTCTTACTAGATTTTGAAGTTCTGTAAGTAGACTTGAATCTTTATAAATAATCATTCCTACAGTATATAAAATAAAATAGAGTCCTATTATTAAATATGGAATTAATAATTTCTTCTTTTTAAAAATAAATAATACTATGAAGCATATAAATGCTAGAAATAATAATCTTACTACTATTCCTATCGTAATATTAATATGAAGTGTATTAATACATACTCCAGTTAATAAATCTAGTACTGGTTGTAGTAGTAAGAAGATTGCTATTATTTTATTTATATTTTTATTCATCCAATTTTCCATATAATCACTCTCTTTACAAAAATTATAACATGAACTAGTAATTAGTTCTATTTTTTTTATTTGTAAAGTTGTTTTTATAATACTGTAAATATTCCTTATACAAATAGACTTTTTACTTAATTTTTAGTAGAATTAAGGTAAGATTGGAGGTAATAAATATGGCTTATAGTCGAAAAGATGTTACCAGTAGTGCAAAAAAGAAACATAAGAGCTTTGAAGATACTAATGATCTTATGGATCAAATAGATGAAGCTTTTGATAAGATTGATAATAAAAAAGATAAGTTTGAAGATACTAATGAGGGAATGGATGTTTCTTTTAGAGATGAGATTGAAGGAAAGAAAAAAGTAAAAGAAGAAATTGAAGAAATAGAAGAATCTATTCCTGAAGATAATGATGAAGATGAAATAATTGTTAAGGAAGATCCTAAAGTAGAAGAGAAAGAGAAGGCTAAAGAAGATACAGAAATAATTGATACTGAAATAATGGGTAAAATAGAAGAAGAATTTGAAGAAGATTTAAAATCTTTTAAGAATGATAAACCTACTAAAGAAAAGAAATATGATGATAATGCTGATAAGAATAGTTTTTTCTTAATATTTGTTGTATGTATCAGTATTTTCTTTGCTGTATATTCTTTTACGGCTATTATTATGGATAATACAAGTAGTATTTATAAGATAATTGGTGCTGCTATACTTAGTTTATTTACTATTCTTTATTTAATTGTATGTATTACTTCTAAAAGAAAGAAAGAATTACCAATATATATAAGTGCTTTCTTACTAATTGCTTTTATGATTTTAAACATTTATAATCCTACTGAGACAAATACTGTAAGTACTACTAAAGTACAGAATTTTAGTGGTAAAGAACTTACTGATGTTGTTAAGTGGGCTAATAAAAATGATGTTAAATTAGTACAAGAATATGAATATAGTGATATGGTACCTGAATATGAAATAATTAGTCAAAGTGTTAAAGTTGGTACTGATATTCGTGATATTGATGAGATAGTTGTTGCTATTAGTGAAGGACCTAATCCTTATAAAGAAGTAATTGTTCCTAGCATGCTTACATGGAATGATGAAAGAGTTATTAATTACGTTCTTACTAATCATCTAAGTAATGTTATTGTTGAATTTACTGAGTCTGATCAAGTTAAAGACACTGTTATTGAACAAAGTAAAAGTGGTAATTTGATGAGAAATGAAGAACTAAAATTAGTATTTTCTTATGGTGATGAAGGTAATAGTGATGAAGTTAAATTAATTGATTTTACAAATAAAACTAAATTTGAAATTGAATTCTATATGAAACAAAATAAACTTAATTATGACTTTGTAGAAGACTTCTCTGATACTATTAAAAAAGGATATGGAGTTACTCAAAGTATTGAAGCGGGAACTACTGTAGGTGTTAATGGAGATAAAATTCAAGTTACTATTAGTAAAGGTCCTAAAATTACTATTCCTGATTTAAGTGATAAAGATGTTGAAAATCTTACTGAATGGGCTATTAAGAATCATTTAAAACTAGAATTTATTGATAAATATGATGATACTGTTAAGAAAGGTAAAGTTATATCTATTGATAAAGAAAAAGGTGATGTTGTAGAGCAAGGTACTCTTATTAAAGTAACATTATCTTTAGGTAGTTTAAAGATGCCTAAATTTAAGAGTGCTGATCAATTCTATCAATGGGCTGATAAATATGGTATTAAATATGAAACTAGTCATGAATTTAGTAATGATGTTGCTGCTGGGGAAATAATTAAATTCTCTCATAAAGCTGGTCAAACATTAAAGAATGATGATGTTATTACTGTTACTATTAGTGATGGTAAAAAGATGGAAGTTCCTAATTTAAAAGGACTTACTAAGAGTGAAGCTATTAAGAAACTTAATAATGTTGGATTAAAATATAACTTTGTTTATAAAAATAGTACAAATAAAAAAGATACTGTTATTAGTCAATCTATTAGTGCAGGATCAGAAGTATCTCAAGGTACTACTGTTACTGTTACATTAAGTAATGGTAAGGCTGAAGATAGTGGTGGATCTACTCCTAGTACAAAACCTAGTCCTTCACCATCTCCTAGTCCAAGTCCAAGTCCTAGTCCTTCGCCACAATGTAATAGTTGTAGTGTAATGGGATCTGGAATTAAACAAACTATTATTAATAGTGTTAATAATGATGCAGGATATACTGGTACTGCTAATGCAGTAATTGCTTATATTGAAGGAGAATGTCCAGGAATAGATGTACAAGTACGTAAGGTTACTGGAACTGGTAAAAAAGCTGGTACATTCTTACCTGAAGATAATAGTGGTAATAAATCATGGAATGGTGGTTCTACTACTAGTTGTAGTACAGTACGTATTTATTTAGCAGGATAAAAAAAGAAGGTTTAAACCTTCTTTTTATTTTACTGATATTTCTAATCTATCTAATCTATCTTTATTATAAGTTATATTATATTTTTTATTGCTTATAGTTGCTGATTCATTTAATGATTCAAACATATCAGTTAATTCTCCATAGTCTTCTGCATTAGTTGTTTTTGTATATACTAATACTTTATAATTACCTTTTTCTAAATTAGAAATATCTATTTCTTTTTCATACCAGGCATAAGTCTTATCCATATTATCTTGTGTAGTTATTTTGAATGGTCCTGCTACACTACCTAAATCATATGAATATGTTTTATAAGTCTCAGTATTTTCTAATATTAGTTTTCTTGTAATACTCAATTGAGTACTATAAATACCTTTATAATTATATGAGAAACCTAACATATATAACTTATTATTTTTGAAATTAATTGTATCGAATTCATTAACCATAGTTCTATATGTAGGAGAAGATGATGTTGTTATTAATTCATCTCTTATCTCTAATTCTACTGGTTGAATTAATAATTCTGTTACTGTTTTAAAGTTATATCCATGATTAGTTCCTTGATTTCTTTTAGCAATATCTAATCCAAAGAAATTATCTATTACTTGAGTTGTATATTTACCATTACTGTATGCAGTCATATATAATTCATAATCTCCATTAGGAATATTACTAAAGTCTATTTTTCCTTTAAACCATGAATCATTATAATTATAATTATTTACTACTCCTATATCATATGGAGTATCTTTAGTCCATGAAGATATTGGTATTTTATACTCCTTATTATTATTCTTATCTTTTAATAATAATTCATATGTTTTATTAGTATTATTAATATTCTTAATAATTAAATAACCACTAATAGTAAATTCTTTTGTTGCTGAATTAAATGATAAATCTTCTAAGTTAAATTCTCCTTCAGACATATCTCCTACTGGAGTAGATGGTGTATCTGGAGTATCAGGTTCTTCTTGTTCTTCTTTTTCTACTACTACTGTTATTTCTTTAGTAGTCGTTTTATTTTTAGAATCTGTTACTTCATATATTACTTTGTATGTTCCTGGAGTACTAGTATTAACAGTATTTTCTTTAATTATTATTTTACTTGTTAAGTCTCCATCTTCTTTATCAGTTGCTGTTACATCTTGTAATTCATTAAATTCAGTATTTACTTTTATTGTTTTATTACTTGCATTAATTACTGGAGCAGCATTTTCTTTAACAACCATATTTATTGTTCTAACGGTTGTTTGATTATCACTATCAGTTACTTGATAAGTAATAATATATTTACCTGCTTTAATATTACTTGTTGTATTATTTGTAATAATTATTTTACTTGTAATATCTCCATCTTCATTATCCCAGGCAGTTACATCTAGCATAGGATCATATATTTCTCCTACAGTTATTTCTTTATCTTTTGCAGTAATAACTGGTGGATGTAATTCTGATACTGGAGTAGATAAATCTATTCTTATATAGGTACTATATTTAGATAATGTATAACCATAAACATTATCATTTGATGATAAGCTTACTGGTACTTTATACCATACATCATTACCTACTGTTACTTTTTCTAATACTGGTACATAAGCATATGTGTATAATCCACTTATTTTAGAGTATGCTTTATCTTCTGTATTATAGTTAACCCATGTATATTGATTGTCATCAGTGTCTACAGTTACTTTTCCATAGGATGTATTTGTTAATTTAATAGAACTTGCATCTACCCAATGTTTTTGATCATAGAAATAATCACTTGTTACTAAATATGATACTGGTTGATTATTTTCTGTTGCTACTGCATATACCATTACATATCTATCTTTTAATAATGTTTGTCCTTTTGGTGATGTTAAAGATGAATCATAATAGTAAGCAGTACTCTTAGTAGAAATACCTACTTTAGGTTTGAATTCAGTATTTTCAATATATAAGTTATATTCATAATTACTATTTTGATAATCTGTTATATCTTTTGGATTAACAATACCATATTTGGCTGTATTAATCTTTTTAATATATTTTGCATTTACATAGACTACACCATTCCAGTTGTAGTTACCTGATGTTATTTCATTATGGTTAGCATCTATATTTAAATCACTTTGTACTTTATACCATGTTTCATTACCACTTTTTTCTTCACCTAAGATAACTACTGCATCTTCTGCTTCTGGATATTCATATACCCATTTTGATGAAGTAGATGGTCCACTATAAGCTTGTGCTTTACTAGTTATTACTCCTAATTGATATAGATTATAATCTTGTAATCCAAATGCTTTATCTAAACTATAATAATTAGCTGCCATTTTTTCTGACCAATAAGTATCTGATGCATATTTAACATTCATACCTATCATTTTATCTCCAAATTGAGGACCAAAATATCTCCAGTCTCTTGGATGAGCAAAACCATAAGTAATCCATTTATTTGCATATCCTACAATACTACTTCCAAACGTTGCATACCAGTTAGCCCCATTAATTGGATTAGAATCTACTGCATTTAGGCCAAATCCATTATTTTTATTTATTGCTAAGTAACTTCTACCATTACCTGTTTCATTTCTGCTTAAACTTAATGATAGAATAGCATTTACTCCATATTTTTGTTGAGCATAATAGAAGAAAGTTCCTGAACCATATAATCTTGATGTTTTTTCTGAAGCTTTATGTCCATAGACATCTCTGTTATATCCCATATTATTTCTAATATATTCATCTATATTAACACTAGAATATGCTGTTTTTGTATGATTTGATAAATACATATAATAGTTATAATATGGATTGTTCTTATTAACAGCATTCATATGAGTATTATTCTTATAATCTATCATTAGTTTTTCTAATTGATCATAGAAATAATGTCCATCATAACTGAAATATGTTCCTGGACTTAGCATTTCTGGTTTTGGTCCAATAGTGTTTCCTCCAGTTATATTAAAATCATTTTGAATCTTTGATACATATACATGTCTAATATAATCATTTGTTACATTATAATAACTATATGATTTTAACCATGTTAATGGAACTATCTCATATGCTTCACTTGGAATCCATCCAGTAAAATTACCAATTCTTACTTGAGCTACCCATTTTCCTTTAGCATTAGACCATCCTGTATCAAGTAATCCTGCATCTACACCTCCATATGAAGAACGATTATCCATATATGTGTATTGACGTGAAGTTAATTCACTATTTTCATAATAATATGTCAATTGATTATTATTTACTGTTAAATCTACAAGAGCCATATTAGCATCTATTATTTTATTTTGACCATTTACTTTTGTTAAGATTGCTAAATCATAAGCTCCATTATTTCTCATAAAAGTTCTGGCTTCTTCAAAAGTCCCAAAACATTTTACTGGATCTATTACTCCATCTGAATGAAAACCTGCTACTTCATAGTTTCCACATAATGATTTATATCTATAATTGTTAATGTCAAAGGCATATACATTTTTGCATGTAAATAAGCATGTAAAAAGTACTGTTAACAACAATAATTTCTTTTTCACTGCACATACCTCCTATTCTATACATATATTATATCAGTTAAGGGTTTGAAAAGGAATAAAATCGTATGAAAAATAAAGGTTTTACAGTATTTTACAAAGCATTTTTCTTGATTTTTTTTATATTGGGTGATTGCTTGAAAAATAAGTGTTTTTCGGGTATAATTTTATAAGTGATGTAATATATTATATGGAGGATGATTATGGCTAGAAAAGAACACAAAATTTCTCATAAACTTATGATTTTATTTTTAATCATTGCATTAGTTACTAGTGGCTTAGCCATTTATGAGATATTATTATTTGATGGAATTGAAACGGTTATACGTTATATTGTTATGGGGCTTATTGGTTTATATGATCTTAGACTGATATTAAAGACTAGAAGAATACTATTAGGTAAGACTAAGAAGAAACCTCATAAAGTATTATTTATATTTTGGTTAATTATTTATGCTTTAATATGTTTTGGAATAGCATATTCACTTAATTATGTTTATGGTAAGATTAGTAACGTTAATAAGAGTGAAGTTACTTATACTTCTTATTTAGTAGTACTTAGTTCTAATCAAAATGATGATATTAAGACTGCTAGCGATTTAACTATTGGTATGTTAAATGATGAGAAGAACCCTGATGGATATATTATTCCTAATGAAATGATTAAAAAATATAAATTACAGGATTATAATGAGATAGTTGAATATGAAGATTATACTTCTATGCTTGCTGATTTATATGCTAAAGAAATTAGTGGTATGTTTGTTCCTAGCGGTTATGTAGCAATGTTTTCTAATATTACTGGTTATGAAAATATAGAAACTGATACTAAAGTAATTGGTGAAGCAAGTAAAACTATGAAAAAAGCTCATGTTTCTACTGTTGAAACTGCTTCTTCTGGCAAGAGTGTTACTGAACCATTTACTATATTATTAATGGGAATTGATTCTACTGATGAAGTACTTGAAAAGAATGCTGTTGCTAATGGTGATACATTAATTCTAGTAACTTTTAATCCTAAAACATTAAATGCTACAATGTTATCTATTCCTAGAGATAGTTATGTTCCTATTTCTTGTTGGAGTGGTCATCCTGAAAATAAGATTACTCATGCTGCTGGATATGGAAATGACTGTATGATTAATACTATTGAAGATTACTTTAATATTAATATTGATTATTATGCAAAGATTAACTTTAAAGGTCTTGTTAAATTAGTAGATTCTGTTGGTGGAGTTGAAGTTGATGTTCCACAACAATTATGTACTGATGATTCTTCTAGAACTAATAAATTATGTATTAATCCAGGAAGACAAGTACTTACTGGTGAACAAGCTTTAGTTTTTGCAAGAGACCGTAAATCTTTACAAAATGGAGACTTTGGGCGCGCTAAACATCAACAAGAAATTATTATGGCTCTTGTTAATAAGATGAAGGAAATTAAAGATGTTAAGACATTTATGACTATATTTGATACTGTATCTAATAGTGTTGATACTAACTTAACCACTAAACAAATATTATCTTTCTATAATGTTGGAAAAGATATTGTTAAAAGAAGTTTAAGTAGTGATGATGCTGATTTAGTAACAATACAACAATTATACTTAGATGGTACTGGACAAATGATTTATGATGAAAGAGCTAGAATGGTATTATGGGATTATATTCCTAATACAAGTAGTCGTGATGATATTATTGAAGCAATGAATATTAATCTAGAAAAGATTAATCATAAAGATATTAAAGAATTCCATTTCTCTATTAATAATCCTTATGAAAAGACTGTTATTGGAGAAGGTCCTTATAGAAATACTAATAGTTATAAATTACTACCAGACTTTACTGGAGATACTGAAGAAATTGCTAGAAAGACTTGTAGTCAATATGGAATCACTTGTGTATTTAAAGGTACAAGTGGTACAGTAGTTGAACAAAGTGAACCTGCTAAAAAACGTATTGATTTAATGAAAGGTAGCCTTACATTAACATTATCAGGAGATAAAAAAGATAAAGACAAAGATAAAGATGATGATAAAGACAATAAAGATGAAAAATGTGAAGATGGAGAAGATTGTGAAGAAGTAGATCCTACACCAAGCCCTTCACCTGAACCAACTACTGAACCTGAGCCTGATGAGAATAATGAATAAAATAAAAGAATGCTAATTAGCATTCTTTTTTTAGCTTGACATACCACAGCCACCTAAATACGTTGACCCATAATGTTCTCCATAGATATAGCAGCATTGCCCTCCGGAATATGCTTCTACAGTTCCATTTATTCTTGCGTGTACTGCAATTGTATAATCTCCTGGTGGATATACGCAAGTATATGATAATGGATAATATGAATCAGACCATTCTGAGCAATATTCTTCTCCAAAAGCTTCTTTTAGAATCTGTTTGTTTGATTCATAATACATTCCTTCAGGATCAGGTTGAATGTAATAGTCTCTGCCATTATGCTCAAAACCTAAATATACTTTTAAAGGGACGTTGTTTGAAACAACATGTTTTAAAAACATTGGAAAACCTTTTGCTGCCATTACTTCTTGATACGTATTATATGTTGGTTCCTGTGAAGTTATGCTTTGACCTATTGGTAATGAATTATTATATGTAAATAATGTTATTCTTGGAGGTGATGAATTAGCATCTGCTTGAATATAAGTTACTGAAAATGAAAGATTAAGTGATTGAGCTGTAGATGGTAACTGATTAGGATTAATATTTGTTCTATATTCTACTCTTACTTTATATGTTTCAGTAGTATTAGCCTTTAATAATTGATTTTGCTCAATTTCAATTCCATCTTCATATGTAACAATATAATATAAATAATCCGGTATATTGTTTGTCTTTGTTATTGTATCAATCATTGCATCAATAGTACCATCATTTGTTGCATCAACAGTAAACTCATAATATTCTCCAGGCTCTTTTAGCCTTATTTGAAATGATACTGTAGTTTTATTTGTATCTATTGTTGGCATCTGAGTAACTTGTGTTCCTGTAACTGATCCACTTGTTACTTGAACATTATCCCAATAAATATTCCATGTATTAGAATCTACATCAGTAGTACCATTTATATTTAAAGTTGTTGTTAAGTAAGCATATCCTAAGCCTAAAAATAATACCAAAAGTATTATAACTATTATTAGTGAACTTTTCTTTTTTCTCATATGATCACCTACCATATTATTATTTTATCATAGTAGAAATACCAAATACTATATAATTATTAATTAAATTACATATTTTTACATTTTGTCATATATAAAAAAGAACTACTATTGTAGTTCTACTAAACTTAATTTTATATCATCGTGTATGAATATTAATTTTGCATCTTTTTGATATGTAGAAAAATCTGGATCTGTATAATCCCATTTTACTGATACTTCATAAGCTTTTTCATCTGTTTCATTACCATAAGCAAATGGTTTAGTTGTTAATTCTGTTATCTCTATATCTTTTACTATTGGTAATTTTTGATTACGATTATTATAAATATTACTTTCTACATATTTATAATATGTATTTTGAGCGTTTTGTAAGAAGTTTTCTAATACTTTAGAATATACAAAATCTACTCCTCCTACATCTGTTTTAGCATCTTTATCATCTAAAGAATAGAAGTCATAAACAAACATTTCTGATATCTTTTTAACATAGGCTTCTTCATCTACTTTATCAGCATTTAAGATATCTTCTAATTCTTTAAACATATCTTTATATGCTTTTGTTTTATTCTCTTTTAATTTATAACCATATTTATCTATTTGACTTAGTATTTTTGCTTCTTTTACTTCATTACCTGAAGTATTATAGTACTTATATACTACAAATCCTAATAAGCCTAATAATAGTACAATTACTATGGCAATGATTGTTTTTTTTGCTTTCTTTTTTAATTTCATTATTTACTAGCCTCCTCTACTAATGTTGTATTCTTTTCTGGATTTAATAAATCAAAAACTATGATATTATTTGATACATCTAATAATTTATTTGCATATTCTGTATTATTAGTTATATCTTCTTCTGTAATTGGTTGTTCTGTAAGTGGTAGATACTCTCCTTTTTGACTATTGTAATATACATAAGTATTTACCCAGTTTCCATTAGGGAATACTACTATATTTTTATCTCTAATACTAAATATATCATGTCCTAATGCATATTTATTATTAAATCCAAACATATTACCTAATGTAGGAGCAACATCATACATACCCATTACATAATCATATGTTGTATTATAATTTGTTCCTGCTAGATCTTTTGTCCATATTATGAATGGTACTTTTCTGCCCATTTCATATTGATAATAGTCATACTCTTGATATAATTCATCTGATTCATCTCTTATTTCATGGGTTTCTGTATTATAGTTCTGTAACCTATTATAATCTTTCTTAGGCAATCTTGCATCATGATCTCCATATAAAACAATTACTGTGTTTTCTAATAATCCTGTTTCATCTAAGCCAGTCATTAATTCTCCTAAAGCACTATCTGCATAATGAAGTGATTTAAAGTAATTACCTAATTTTGTACCTTCCATAAATGGATATGTTACTGTTTCTGGTTCTCCAGTATCATTTAAAACTGTTGTCTGAAGATCTACATTATACTCTCCATAGTGTTCTACATCTGAGAATGGAGTATGATTTGATAGCATAATCATTAATCCATACCAGTGTTCATGTTCATTATTTATTTCTTTTAATTTTTCAATTGATTGTTTAAAGAATTCTTTATCTGATAGACCTAAACCTATAACATTTTCTTTTTCAACTACATAATCTGCTTTACTATAAAATCTATCATAACCAAAACTATTATACATATTTCTTCTATTCCAGAAGTCTGCATTATTAGCATGCATACTGAATGTATAATAACCTTGTTCTTTTAACATTTTTGGTACTGTATTAAATGTTCTATCTGAGTATGATACAAATGCTGTACCACTCTTTGTAGGCATTAATGATGTATTATATGTTAATTCTGAATCACTACTTGTACCAACACTTACTTGTGAATAGAAATTATTAAAGAACATTCCTTCTTTTGCTAGTTTATTAAGATTAGGTGTTACTGGTATTCCATTGAAGTTATAACTCATTGCATTAGTCATCATACTTTCTGCATGAATAACAATAATATTTTTTCCTTTAAACATATTAGTAAATTCGTTAGTAGTTGGTTCTTCTTTTTCTGCAAAATAATCAGTAAATTCTTTATGTGCTTGATCATAGCCAAACATTGAATTAATCTTAGGTTGAATACTTGATACTACATCATTTGCTTGATATACATATATACCAAATCTCATAACAATATATTCTTTATTCCATTGTTTAAAGAATCTTGATACATCTAATGATGACATAGTAATTAAGAAAATAATACCTAATACTCCAGCAAATGATAAGGTATGAAGCATTTTCTTTTTACGTTCTGATTTTAAATCTACTTTTTTATAGTGGTTTTTCTTTTTTAATTTAAAATGTACTATTAATAATGCTATTGGTCCTATAACATAAATCATATCTTTTAATTGTAGAACATTTTCTACTACTGCATCTCCTACATCTCCAATATATTGTGTTAATGATAACATTGAGATTGATGCAAATGAAGTATAGAAAGTATAATATACTGAATTTACTATACATATTCCTGTTAGAAATATATTCCATAGAAAGAAGTAAGCAAATCTATTTTTGGGTTTAAAAAGGTACCCCAAAGAACCTATAGCTATAACTACGGCTGTATCTGCTAATATTGCTTTCCAAGATAAATAATTCTCTATGGAATGCATACAAAAGAATCTTAATACTGTAGCATTTAATACTCCTGTAATTACAAAAGCAATAAATAAAACATTGTCTTTCATGTATTTTCTTACTACATGATCTTCTTTTGCGCGTTTATACTTAGACTTAATATTTTTAACAAATTTATTAATTCCATTTTTTATTCTTTTCATAATTACCTCACCTCGTAATTATATCATTTTATAACCATTTTTTCAACTTAGATAGAGGTTATTATTATCATTAATATTATATAAAAAAAGAAGAATTATTGCAATTCTTCTTTATAACTACTTGCATTAATTACCATACCTAAAACAAAGATGTATGATAATAAATAAATCCATAAGAATAGTACTAAAATATTAGATATTCCTCCATAGAATATATCATATTTTGCAAACTTTTCTAAGTAATATGAGAATAATTCTGTGGATAAAACCCATCCTAATGCTGCAAAAGCTGCTCCTTTATTAGTAGTTCTTGAAGGTATTTCTTCATCTGGAGCTATGATATACATTAGTTTAATATTAATGAATAATACAAAAATCATAATTGGATATTTTAATATTATTAATATTTTTTGAATTATTTGTGGAAGAGTTACACTTCCTGTTGCATAGCCAATAATACTTGCTAAAGTACCTCCAAATATAGGTACTGCAAATAAGAAGATTAGTAGTGCCATGATTATAAAAATCATTACTATAGCTTTTGTTCTTCTACTAATAATGTTTTTAGGTTTTACTTTATATATTTCATTTGATGTATTAATCATTGAATAAGTACCATTACTTGCTAGAAGTATAGCTGAGAAGTAAAATACCATAATATTAAAATTAATACCATCTCCTGAAATAATACCATTTAATATATCTGCTAATCCTACAGGAATAGATTCACTAATTGCTATTCTTATAGTTTCTATTGAGATTGATAATGCTGCTGCTATTGTAACTATAATAGCAAGCATGGGAATAAGTGTCATGACAAGAAAAAAAGCAAGTTGTCCTGGTAATATTCTCATTTCTGGTCTCATTAAGTAATTGAATATTTTTAATATAAACTCTCTTGCTTTTTCCATCATATTCACCTTTTATTTATATTCTTCTTTGTTTGTTATCATTTCTAGTGTTGCTTCATTAATAGCATCATCTAATGTTTTTATTTCATCAGTAATCATACTATAACCTATAGCTGCACCAAACTCATGTGGAAGATTCTTCATCTCTTTAGATAATTTCTTTGTATATGTATTTATTTGTCTTTCACTATATCCAACTAAATAGATTAAGAATTCATTTCCATCTGTTCTTATTATTTCACTGTTTTCTAATTGGGTATTAACTAAAATACCTGCTGCTCTAATAATTAATTGATCTCCTTCTTCATGTCCATAGTTATCATTAACATATTTAACATTATTTAAATCAACCATTACTATTGCTTGTGGGAACATTTCACAATCTTCCCATTCTTGCATCTTCATATTTAAATAATTTCTATTCTTTAAAGAAGTCAACATATCAGTATATTTATGTCTATCAGTAATCTTTACTTTTTTCTTCTTATTCTTATGTTTAACAATAAGAACAAATAAACCAATTAATATTAATGGAGTAAAGATAATTGCTAATACTATTGTATATACTTGCTCTAATGTTGAATCTTCAATTATCAATGCATTTAAATTTTCAATACCTGAATTACGGTAATTGTAATAAGAATTAGTATTGATAATATAATTGAATAAATTATAGAAAGCTTCATTATCTTTCTTAACCATAAACTTATAATCATTCATCATATTATCTTGATATAACAACTTATATTTCTTAAACTTATTATTTTGATAATAACGATATACTTCACTATCTACTACTATTATCTTATGTTTAGCATTTTTTACTAATTCATTAATATTTTTATAAGTTTTAATATTAGCTCTTGAATTACTCTTAAAGTAACTATATAAAGAGTCATTTTCTAGCATTACTATATCTTGATTCTTTAGACTTTCAAATGATGTTACTATATGATTATCTTCTTGTAAGCCTAATACTGAGAAATCTTCAATAAATGTAGATACTGTAGGTAGATATTCATCATTAGTATAATTATAGTAATCGAAGTAAATATCTACTTCTCCTTTTTCTACTGCTTTCTTTAATGCTTTTACTGAATTATATTTTTTATATTTAAATGTAATATCTGCTAATCTTGATGCTCTATCAATATATTCTCCTGCAATACCTGCTACTCTATTATTTACTTTCTTCTCATATGGCAAATTTTCTACATAACCATAAACATAATTCTTAGAAACTAATTTTGCTTTAGTTTTAGCATCTAATTTATTGTTATCTAAATAATAATTAAAATACTCTTGATTATATTCTGTAATATAGTTTAATTGTCTCCATTTATTATAGTATTTTGTAAGTATTGCATTTAATTTTGGTTCATTATCACTTAATGTAATAACTATTTGTTTCTTTGCTTCTGTTAAATAATAATTAACATAATATTTATCTTTTTGAATTGTATAATTCAAATACATAATATTTGGTACTACTAGTAAATCTATTGATCCTTTATCTAAGGCTTCATACATAGTAGCTACACTTTCATATGTAGTATAAGATAGATTACTTCCTCCTTTAAGATAGAAAGTCATTTCTTCTTCATCTTCTTTAAGTATACCTATCTTTTTATTTTTAATATCTCTAATATGATTTATTCTTTCGTATTGTTTTCCAACTATAACATAATTATCATTAAATAAGAATAAATCTTTATCTGTTAATTCTTCATCCCCACTAAGAACTCTTATACGATAACTTTTTCCTGTTGGTGTTTCTGTTTTTAAATAAGATATTTTATTAAATTCAATACCTACATTTTCTTCAAAATCTGATACAAAGTCGAAGATAACTCCTACTCCATTTAATCCATATAACGGATAATCATTTATTATTTCAAAATCAAATTCTTTTTCTGCATTTTCTTCTACCCATCTTTTTTCAGTGATAGTTAATGTTGTTGTTTTATCCTCTTTATTATAATATCGATAAACAAATATAAAAGCTATTACAGCTATTAAGATAGGAAGAAGTATTAATAATTTCTTCTTCATTCTTAACCCTCCACAGCTCTATCTTTTGTCCAATTAACTCCATCTCTTGAGTGTTGCATATAACCTATAATTGGAAATTGAGATTGATTTTCACTATTATCAATTAGGAATTGAAAATCATAGAACTTCTTTTGTTCTTCAGAGAATATTGCTAAAACAGTTGGTGCCATAGCTTTTGCTTCATCTAAAGTAACATTTCCTTTAGTATATATAATAATATTAACTAATTTACCAGCTACTCTAATTTTAGTTTCTTCAGTATTTGCTTTTAGAGCTTCAGTAATAGATTTTTCTTGTTCTTTTGTTACTTTTACTGCATCTATTCCTTCTAATCTATTACCATATACTGCAGTTGATTCATCAAAATTAACCGTGTCTCTTAAGATAAATACTGCTAGTAAACCAGCTATAATAATTAATAAAATTAAAGTTAAAGTTTTATGCTTTTTGAAAAACTTCATATCATCACATCCTAATAAACTAATTATACACTATGAACCCCTCTTTTTCAATTCTAACCTTTTAATTCTTCTAACAAAATATCGTTTGCTAAACGAGGATTTGCCTTACCTTTTGTTTCTTTCATTACTTGTCCCATTAAGAACTTAATTGCTCTATCGTGACCATTCTTATAGTCAGTTACACTTTCAGGATTATTCTTAATAATCTCTTTAATTATATTCCTTATTTCACTATCATCAGTAATATTTTCAATACCTTGTTCTTTCATAATATCAGCTATTGATTTATCACTTTCTAGAATAGTATCTAACATATCTTTTAAATTCTTACTTGTAATTGTTCCTTCTTCATAAGATTTAACTAATTCTAAAAATCTTTCCTTAGTAAGAGTTGTTTCTGTAATATCTTTTTCACATCTATTAAGATAGGCAGAAATATCTCCTAATAACATATTAGATGCAATTTTAAAATTAGTATTTTCATCTAATAATGTATTAAAGAAATCACTTAATGGTCTATTTTGTACTAGTTTATTTGCATTTATTTCTAGTACACCTTTTTCAACATAGACTTTTCTTCTTTCATCAGGAAGCATTGGAATATCTTTTCTTGCTTCTTCTATCATTTCATCTGTAATAATTACATATGGAATATCTGGTTCTGGGAAATAACGATAATCATTTCCCGTCTCTTTAACACGCATTAATACTGTATTTTGTAATTTATCATCAAATCTTCTTGTTTGTGGCTTAAATGTTTCTCCATTATCATACAATTTAGTTTGTCTTTCTATTTCTTTTTCTATACTTAAACCAACATTGGAAATAGAACCGATATTCTTAATTTCTGCTTTAGTATTAAATGGATCAGATTCATTCTTACGAATAGAAACATTAGCATCTGCTCTCATAGAACCTTCTTCTATCTTACAGTCACTTATATCACAGTAAAATAAAGTCTCTCTTAATTTTTCAAGATATGCTTTTGCTTCTTCTCCACTACTGATACATGGTTTAGTAACTATCTCAATTAGAGGTACTCCTGCTCTATTAAAGTCAAGTAGTGTTTTATCTCCTCTGTGAGCACTCTTACATGTATCTTCTTCAATATGCATTTCTTCTATTTCAATTTTCTTTTTCTCACCATTTACTTCTATTTCTACGTATCCATCATATCCAATAGGAGTTCTTGATTGAGTAATCTGATAATTCTTTGGATTATCTGGATAGAAATAATTCTTTCTATCAAAGAACATTTCTCTTCTAATCTTACAATTTAGAACTGTTGCTGCTCTAATTGCTAGATTTATTACTTCTTCGTTTAATGTAGGAAGTGTTCCAGGATAACCTAAATCTACTACATTAGTTAAAGAATTAGCCATTTGACCATATCCATTTCTGGAGTTTGAGAAAATCTTTGTCTTTGTTTTTAATTCTACGTGTACTTCTACACCTATTGTAGGTATATAATTAGACATTACTTCTCACCTCCTGGAATTAAATCAAGATTTAATTCTTTTTCAATAAAACTACCTAATTGATACATTTTAGCTTCTTCAAAAGAATTACCAATTATTTGCATACCAATTGGCATATGTTCTTTATCAAAACCTACTGGTATATTCATTCCTGGAAGTCCTGCCATATTAACTGGTATTACTAAAATATCATCCATGAATGATTTTCTAGGATCATCCATAGGATCTGTTAAATCATAAGCAGTAGTTACTGTAGTAGGTCCTATAATTAAATCATACTTTTCAAATACTTTTTTAAATTCTTTTCTCATATCATCTCTGATAGATAAAGCTTTATTGTAATATACTTTAGCATTTTCTCCACTTAGTAGGTAAGATCCTACCATGATTCTTCTTTTTACTTCTTCACCAAAGCCTTGACCTCTTGTTTCTAAGTATACATCATCAATAGTTTTAATATCATCTGCTTGAAAACCATATCTAATACCATCAAATCTAGCTAGATTTGATGATGCTTCTCCCATAGCAATAATCTGATATAAAGTCATTGCATTTTCTAAGTATTTAACATCTACATAATCTACTGTTGCTCCATTTTTCTTTAATAATTCAATTGTATCAATAATTTTATTTTTTACTTCATCTGATACAATATCTCCCATTAAATAATTTGGTACTGCTATTTTCATACCTTTAATGTCTTTACCAATTAATCTTGTAAAATCCTCTTCTTCTTTTCTTGCAGAAGTTAAATCTCTTTCATCTTTACCAACTATAGCATTTAATAATACTGCATTTTCATATACATTCTTAGTCATTGGACCCATTTGATCTAAGCTTGATCCAAAGGCAATTAAACCGTATCTAGAAATTCTTCCATATGTTGGTTTCATACCTACTATTCCAGTATATGATGCAGGTTGACGAATAGAACCTCCAGTATCTGATCCGATAGCAAATAATACATCTCTTGCTGCTATAGTTGCTGCAGAACCACCACTAGATCCTCCACAAATCTTATTTCTATTCCATGGATTTTTTGGTGCTCCAAAATAACTTGTTCTAGAACTTGATCCCATAGCAAATTCATCCATATTAGTTTTACCAATAATAATCATATTATGTTCTTTTATTTTTTCTACAATAGTTGCATCATATATTGGTACAAAATTATCTAAAATGTGAGATGCACAAGTAGTTCTTAATCCATTAGTACAAATATTATCTTTTACTGCTATAGGTAGTCCAAATAGTATATTATCTACTTCTTTATCTTCTAATTCCTTAGCCTTACTAATAGCATCTTCTTTATTTAAAGTAATATAAGCATTTAAATCTTTATTATTCTCAATATTTTCAAAAGCTTCTTCTACTAAATCTATTGGCTTAATCTTTTTACTTTTTAATAATTCATGTATTTCATCAATACCTCTATTTAGATATTTCATATTAAGCACCTTCACTTTCTCCGATAACTACAGGTACTTCAATATAGTTACCAGCATGTCTAGGAGCATTTTCAATTACTTGTTTAGGATCTAACATAGGTCCTTCTTCATCTTCTCTTAATTCAGTATTACTATCCCAACAAGCAATAAGAATATCATCATCATATCCTTCTACTTCATTAATCTTTTCTACATCTTCTAGTAGTTTTTTTAATTCTACTTGATATTTTTCAATCTCTTGTTCTGTTAGTTTAATACGAGCAAGATTTGCTACATGTAATACTTCTTCTCTTTTTAGCTTTTCATCCATGAAAAAACACTCCTTTCATAACTAATTTATTATACCATATTTATCATATTAAACAAAAGAAAAAGAAGAGTAAAAGCTCTTCTTTTCTATTATTATGATTTCACTATAACAAAAGGATTATCTTTAGTTCCTGTACCAGATGATATATTAACATTTTTATTAATTATAATTATAGGCCTAACTCCTATTGAGCCTGTTGTTTGTTGACTAGTTCCTTCACTATATATGTATCTAATCATAACGGTTGGTTCACCCGAAGTCCCTATAGAAATACCAAACCAATATTGTTCAATGTTAGAATAGTTATCAAAAAAATAATGTCTTGATGAAGTCCAGTAACTCGAAATACGATTATTTATTTTTGGTGTATATATGGTTCCAAGTACATTATTAACAAGGTTATAATCATCTAGATAAAGAAAATCTCCTCCACCTAAATATTCTTCTTGTTCCGGAGCACATGCTTCTCCTGTGCTGCACCTCCATGCATTGTTAGAACGTAATTTTGATTGATCTGTAATATACTCTGTTTGTCCCTTAAATCCGAAGTTTCTAGACCCAGTTGTTATACCTTCTGTTTCATATTTACTTGCAATTAAATTTAAACATCCCGTGAAGTTGGAATACCCAACTTTTCCATAAAAGACAACTGAAGTGCTCGAATTATATTCACTAATTAATTCTAAAGATCCATCACGTTTCTTTTTAATAACCCTCCAAAGATTTAATTCACTAGGATTAATATTACGATCATTACTAGCACCAGTACAACTTCTATCTATTGTATAATTAGTTATTTCAGGAGTATAAGAAACATAATCACCCAATTCAACATTTTTAGATAATGAACCTATAGATCCTTGTATGCAGTTTAATTGGAATGCGAAATTGAGTGTTTGATTTGTAGTTGGTAGATCTTCTGGACTAATATCTAATTTATATTCTACTCTTACTTTATATATTTCTTTATCATTTGCTTTTAATAAGTGATTTGCTTCTATTGTTCTATCATCACTATATGTAATTGAATAATATAGATAATTTGGTAATGTTGTGATTGGATTATTATTCAGAGTTGATGAAATTGATTCTATCATCGCATCTATTGTTCCATCATTTTTAGCATCTACAGTAAATTCATAAAAGTCTCCTGGTTTAGATAAATGTACAGAAAATGTTACTGTTGTTTTATTTGAATCTATTGTAGGAGTAGATGATTCTACTGAACCAGTAGTTACTTGAACATTATCCCAATATACATTCCATGATGCATTATTTAATATTGAATTACCATTTATATTTAGACTTTGATTAAGATAGGCATAACCTAAAGTTAAGAATAATAAAAGTAATACTAGTAATAAAGTACTGAATTTATATTTTGTTTTACTTCTCATAGTATTACCTCCTATCTTAATTAGATTATACAATAAAAAAAAGAGTATTACTACTCTTTTATTGTTCTGCGAAACAATTATCTAAATAGATAGTTGCGGGATTTTCATTTGTTTTATGATCATAATCTATCATAGTACCCATTGCTGATATTTCATATTTTGGTTCTAATATATTTAGATTATCTTTATCTGTTTCCATATTACATACTACATCTAAATTATATTTACCATCTTCATCATCAAATGATAATACTATTTTATTATGTTTCTTATCTACTTCTTTTAGTGAACCTGTTACTACTAATAATTGTTTATAATATTTTTTATATGAAGCATTTTCATCATTATTAAATTCTATTGCTAGATCTACTATTTCAGAATATATAGGTTCTACATTATATTTTAAAGCCCATGAGCCTATTTCTATATCTCTTCTTCCTTGTACTTGATGATATTTAATTACTTTATAACCTAAACCATAATACTCTTTAGTACCTCCATCATCATATGTATGTACTGGTACTGCGAAATATGGTCCTTTATTTAATTTAGTTACACATATAACATCAATTACAGCTAGTATTATAAAGATGAAAAGAATTATTAAAATAATATTAATTATTTTTTTAAATAACTTTTTACCTGAATCTGGATCTTTTTTCTTTTCTACAAAATCATCTTCTATTTCATATTCTTCTAGATCCTCATCTAATTCTTTTTCTAATATTTTTTCATTTTCTTTACGAGTTTTTTCTTCTTTTGATTCTTTTTCTTGAATATAATTATCTAACTCTTCATCCATATAAGAATCAATTATTTCTTGTTCTTTTTCTGTAATTTCTTCTACTGTTTCTAATTCTTTTTCTTTTTTCATCTTTTTCACTCCTAACATCCCTTTTTCTGCCCCATATTATAGCACATTATACTATATTTGTAAACTAATAATATCTTCTGTTTTGATTACGATATGAATTTCTAGCTGCTTTTCTTCTGGCTTCTTCTTGCTTTCTACGTAATGCTTCTTTTTTCTTTTTATCCATTCTTGCTTTTTTTAGTTTTCTTGATGAAACTGTTTCTTGAATACCTTTTATTCCATTTGCTGCTAGTAATAATCCAGTAGATACTGCTGTTATTGCTACAACCATTTCTATAATTCTAGCTGGAACACTATTACCATGCTTTTCAATTAAGTTTTTCATACTTTCTCCACGTTCGATATCTTCAATTAATGATTGTGGTATAGTTATTCTTTCTGCGTTATCAAAATCTACCATTTCAGATAATCCTGTTGCTCGTGGATCGGACATATAATTGAAACCAATATTAAAATGTTCTAATACTGCTTCAGATACAAATGGTATTTGACTAATATTAGTTGTATCAATATAATAATATTTTCCGTCTATTTCAACCATATTCCAAGCATGTCCTGGCGAAGATCGTGAGCTATTATTAGTTACTATTTCATATGAAGTAATCCCCGCTTTTCTTAGTAATATATTTTCTAGATATGCAAAGCTGGCACATACTCCACCGCGATTTTCTAACATACTACTTAATGGTCTCTCATTAGATTCTTCTTCATATTTCATATTTGCTTCAAAATTAGTTATAACATAATTGGTAATTGCTTGTATTTTTTCTTCATCTGTCATATCATCAGTTATTATTTCATCTATTATACGATCTAATTCTTCAGCATTTTCTAAGTCACTTTGTGTAATATTATGCTCTATTCCATGTTTATCTAAATAATCAACTAGTTCTGGTGTAACATAACCATTTTCACGTACATAAAACTTTTGAAGATTTGGTAGAGAATATATAAATGATAAATCTGAAATTGATGGAGAATATTCAATAGTAATTACTTCAATATTAGGACAATATTCTGCCAATGTACTTAAATCCTCTATGTAGAAGCTATAACTTATGTGAACATTTCTTATATTCTCTCCATTTACTGCTAATTCTTCTAATGATTCATCAGTAAAATCAGAGTTAAGATAAATTGTATCAGTATTTTCTTCTCCTTCTTCAAAAAGCGTTATTGGTGCTGGTGGGGTTGGATCTGGAGTATATCTTCCTTTTATTCCTATACAGCCTGTTAACATAGAAGCTATCATTGTTCCAGTGACTCCCATACAAACTAATTTAAATCCTATTCCTCTATCTTTGGTTTTTGATATTTTATCAAAATCTACATTATCAATTTTCATTATATCCCTCCCTTATTTTTTCTGCGAAGACTTTTTCTGTCCAGATAGGTATGCCTAATTCTTTAGCTTTATCATATTTACTTCCTGGATTAGATCCTACTATTACTGCAGATGTTTTCTTTGATACAGATGATGATGTTTTTCCTCCTAATAGTTCTATTTTTGATTCAGCTTCTTCTCTAGTAAATAGTTCTAGAGAACCTGTTAATACGAATGTTTTATCTGCGAAGTCTTCTTTTTCTTCTATTTTTTCTCCAGTATAAGTCATATTAAGTCCTAATTCTTTTAATTCTTCTATAATTGCTTTATTATGTTCATCACTTAAATAATCTATTATACTTTTAGCTATTATTTCTCCTACATCTGGTATTGCTACTAAATCTTCTAGTGTTGCTTTTTGTAAATTATCCATTGTTTCAAACTTTTGAGCTATTATCTTAGCTGTTTTTGATCCTACATGTGGTATTCCTAAACCAAATAATAATCTTTCTAGAGAGTTTTCTTTAGATTTTTCTATTGCTTCTAATAAATTAGTTACTGATTTATCTCCATATCCTTCTAATCTTACTAAGTCTTTTTCATGTTGTTTTAGAGAATAGATATCTGCTAAATTACCTATGAAATGGAAATTATAGAAGTCTTCCATTATTCTATCTCCTAGACCTTCTATATTCATTGCATCTCTAGATACAAAGTGGATTAAACCTTCTATATGCCTTGCTGGACATTTATTATTCGGACAGAAGTAATCTACTTGTCCTTCTTTTTTTACTATAGGAGTATTACACATAGGACATTCTTTAATCATTATAAAGTCTTTTTCTTCTCCAGTTCTTCTTTCCTTCTTTACTTCTACCACTTCAGGAATTACATCTCCTGCTTTACGAATAGATACTATATCTCCTATTTTTAAATCTTTTTCTTTTACAAAATCTTCATTATGAAGTGTCGCTCTTGAGATAGTAGATCCTGCTACTATTACTGGATCTAATACTGCATTAGGTGTAATTTGACCAGTTCTTCCTACCGTGAAAATAATGTCTTTTAGTTTTGTTAATACTTCTTCTGCTGGGAATTTATATGCTGTTGCCCATTTAGGGTATTTTGCAGTATAGCCTAATTTTTGTTGCTCATCTATATTATTTACTTTTATTACTACTCCATCTATATCATATGGAAGAGTTGGTCTTAATTCTCCCTTTTCTTCAATAAATTCTAGTACTTCATTTATATTTTTTACTAATCTATTATTGGGATTAATTTTAAATCCTAATTTTTTCATATATTCTATAGCATCGCTATGAGTATGAATATTATAATCTAGAGGATTAGGTAAATGATAAATAAAATTATCTAGTTTTCTTTCAGCTGCCACCTTAGAATCTAATTGTCTAATAGATCCTGCTGCAGCATTACGACAGTTTTGTAATAGAGGTTCACCTTTTTCTTTTCTCTTCTTATTTAACTCTTCTAGAGTTTTTTTATTCATGAAGATTTCTCCTCTTACTTCTATATCTACTGGTTCATTTAATTTTAATGGTATTACTTTAATAGTTTTTGCATTATGAGTAATATCTTCTCCAGTAGTTCCATCTCCTCTAGTAGCAGCTCTAACTAGTTTTCCTTTTTCATAAAGAAGAGATACTGAAAGACCATCTATTTTTAATTCACACATATATTCTGGATTAATTCCTTCTTTTTTTATTCTTTCATCAAATGCTATTACTTCAGATTCTGAAAATACATCTGATAGAGACATCATTGGAATTTTATGTGTTACTTTTTCAAATCCTTCTATTATTTTTCCTCCAGCATGTTGAGTAGGAGAATCTTCTCTTACCCATTCTGGGTGTTCACCTTCTATTTCATATAATTCTCTTAAATACATATCATATTCTTGATCTGTTATAGTTGGATTATCAAGAGTATGATAATTATAATCAGCTTCATT
>CAMYVT010000005.1 GCA_947302515.1 uncultured Caryophanales bacterium | reverse complement strand
CTACTCCTCTTAAATTATAAAACAAATATCCACTATTTTCATTCGCATATAAATGTCCATCACCTTGTATATATAAATCATACTTTGTATTATCATCTTGATTAGTTGTGATATATGCCATTACATTTCCATTTTGAGCTTCTCCTATATCCCAACTTGCTACTACACTATTTGGCGGATTTATTTCATCATCTAAATTTATTATTTTTATTTTATCACGGTAAGTATTTGATCTAAAGGCAGTTGCATCATTACTATAAGTAGTTCTTATAATTGGTTCTTTATATTTTTCAAGATTAATAGATCCATTTATTCCTAAGTCTGTACCTAAAGTAGAATATCCTATTCCTAAGAACAATACAAAAACAAGAAAAATAAATATATTACGTTTCTTATGACTAAATCTATATCTTCTCTTATTCTTTAGAATAGTTTTCATACTTATATTATAAACCAATATAGATGTTTTATTTATATAAAAATACATTACTTTACATAATAAAACATCACTTTAGTGATGTTTTTTTCTATTAAATATAAACCTTTTAATTAATATTTTAGCAATTATTACTATTAATACAGCAAGTATCTTTATAAGCATAGCATTCCATTTAATTTTATATACTAATCCAAATAACAATAATTCTGTGATTAATAAGTTAACTATGGCGAGAATACAAAATTCTTTTACTTGTTTTTTACTATTCTTATCAAATACATATTTTTTACTCATAAAGAAACTAAATACTATAGTAATTACAAATGTTATTAAGTTTGCAATCATTGGATTAATATGAATAAAATGATAAAGAATAAAATATAGAATTAAATCTGCTATAGTAGCAATACCACCTACCAAAAATGATTTCATTAATTGTACCAATAGTTTTTCTTGATATGGATTAACGCTTCTACCAACACTACCCAAACTTTCTCTAACCATTAAAGTAAATGAATCTACTTCTTCTTTTTCTTTTTTCTTTTTTACTTTTATCTTTTTAGTATTACTCATATTAATCTCCTAACGTACCATATATTCATCTTTAAATTGTTTTTTTACAGTATTTCTCACATCATCATACATAGTATCATCCATACGACTTTTAACTTCTTCTAAAGCTTTTTCATAATAATATTTACCATCATCTATAGCAAGTTGATATCCCATATTAGCAACTAATAAATACTTATAAGATACTGCTATATTTTCACTCATTCCTCCACCTACAAATTTTTCTCTTGCAAGAGCATAGAATAAAGCCGGATGATTAAAATGTTCTTGAACAGAATAATTTTCTAATAATTCTGCTAAAGCATTTTCATAATAATAAACACCTAATTCAGTATCTTTTTCAACACCTTCTCCATTAGAATACATCCATCCCATTCTATAAAAAGCATCAACATCTCTTAAATCCATAGCAATACGCAAATAAGACATAGCTAAATCATTCTCTTCAGGTACACCATGTCCATATAAATAACAAGTACCAATACTTCCTATTGCTTTACCATTTCCCATAGCAGCAGCTACATGAAAGTAGTCAAGTGCTACTTCATAATCTTTATCATAGTAATAACGAATTCCTTTATCAACTAAATAATTAGAATCACCACTTTGAATTGCTGCTTTATCTGCTTTTGTTAATTTCATAATTATTCCTCCTATTACTAATACCATTATAACAAAAATATTATTTTTTTTATAGTTAAAATACGGTATAATTATATTATAGGAGGATGGTTAAATGAAAAATATTACAGCATTCTTAATAAATGATAAAGAATATAGTTATAATGATAAAATTGAATTTAAAAAATATAATTCAAAAACTATTATTGAAGATATAGAAAATGCTAATAGTAAATATATTCATTTTATTAAAGATTTAAGTTTTTTATCAGATAATTATTTTTCTAAAATAACAAGTATTACAGAACAATCTTTCGATGTATGTTTTATAAATTATACTATTGAAATAGATAATAAAACTTTATCTACAGAAAAACTTGATACTCCTGAAATACAAAGAAAACCATATGTTGGAAATTATATATGGTGTTATATATGGAAAAAAGAAAGATTACTTGAATTATTAAAATCAAAAGATAAATCAAATAAAAAAGTAGATGAAATATTTACTTATATTAATTATATTCAAGAACCATTAATTCATCATATTCCAGGTAAAAAGATAATTAATAATTTTATTTATACTGATGAAAAGAAAGAAATAAGAAGAAAAAACATTATCTATGTAGGAACATACTGTAATGGAATGTTTAATGGATATATTACATGGTTAAATAATTTAGGTAGATGTTTTAATAAAGATTATAATATTACTATTTTATATGATACTATTTATGAACCAACAAAAAAATCATTTGAAAGATACTTTGAAGTATTAGAAAGAAAAGAAGATATTAATTATATTTGTAATAAACTTTTAACAACATACTCTACCTATTATTATCCTAAAAACATTTTAGTATTAGATGAAAATTATTTATTCATACATGGTAATATGTCAGATTATCCTAATACTAGAAAATATAAATATGATAATTATACAAAGTATATTGGAGTATCTGAAATAAGTGCTAAAAAGGCGAAAGGATACTTCCCTACAGATCATTTTGATCATATTATTAATCCTATAAAAATAGATTTTGATGAAGTAAAATCTCCTTTAAAATTAGTTTCTGCTCAAAGAAATGATCCTATTAAAAAAGGAGAAAGAATACATTGTATTTCACAAATTCTAGATGAAGAAAATATACCATATACTTGGAATGTATTCACAGATGTATGTCCTTATGAAAGTAGAGTTTATGGTGGTGTTGTATATAGACAATCTATTCCTAATCCCTTAGGTTATATAAATGATGCAGATTACTTTGTTCAATTAAGTAATAGTGAAGCGTGTAGTTATTCTGTATTAGAAGCTTTAGCATTAAATACAAAAGTAGTTTTAACACCACTAGATTGTTATAAAGAAATGAATATTGATAAAGATCAAGGTATCTTTATACCATTTGAATTATTTGAACCTAAGAACAAAGAAAAACTAAGAAAAATAGTAAAAAAAATGTATAAAGAAAAAGATAAAAAAACAAAAAATAAATTAACAAAAGAAATGTATGAGGGATATAAAGATTTATTTATAAAATAAAAGATAATAAGTTTACTTATTATCTTTTTAATACTTTAACAAATTCATCTGGTAATTTTTCTTCTACTGTAGTAATTATTTTATTATCTAATCCATAACAAGCTTCTGCTATAGATCCAACTATACAACAATTAGTATCAGTATCTCCTCCCATTAATAAAGTCTTATACATTGCATCATCAAAACTATTAGAATTATAAAAAGCATAAATACAATTACCCAAAGTTTCATAACACCTTGTATTAAACTTATCAAAAGGAGTGTATCTTGGAGTATAATTAAACCTCTCTAAGATTTCATCCTTTGTATAACCTTTTCTTAAATAATAAATCATATAAGCTACTGTAGCGGCTGAAAAAACTGCTTCACTTGTAAAATGAGAAGGAACTGTAGCCATAGTTGTTTGTTCTATAATATCTTTTTCTGTATCAAACAAATAACCTACTGGAGATATTCTCATCATTGCACCATTTCCCTTACTTTTATTATTTTCTTTTCCTTCTGCCCAGCTTATTATTCTGGGAGAAAAAGCAGATTTAAAATATGGTGAAAAATTAGGTTTATAATCTTTATAATCCAAAATATACTTTTTTAAATATTCTTCATAGTCTCCGCCACTTTTTATAGCATCACATATTGCAATAGTAAGAATAGTATCATCACTATAAAAAGATTTTTCATCCAAATGATAATCCCACTTAATTGGTTTTACTTTTTTAGTTTGCTCATACTCATAAGTACTTCCTACCAAATCTCCATAGATTGCTCCATACATATAATCATTCCATTCTTCTTTTTATTTTTTGTTTTTTATCTTCTAACATTTTTTGATGAATCATAATTATATCATCTTGAAAGTAAGCATTAGTTTTTCTGTTTATCGCATAATGTCCGTTACCTGCTGGAGAAAAAATAACTACTCTCGGATATTTTAATATATCTTGTTTATCAAAAAAAGGATTTTTAGCAGAAAAATAAATAGTATTATCTTCTTTTTCTAAACAAAATCTATTCTTTACAGAAGTTTCCCAATTATCTCCCAAATTACAATATTCATCAGAAAACCACATTATCCTATTATTACTTTGGTAAGAGTATGGAATATTCATAATATATGAATTTGATAATACTTCATTATACATCTCATAAAAATCTTTATTAACATCTTCAGTAACAGCTACTCTATCTTTTGTATAAAATACCATTACATATTCATCTGCTAAAAAGAAAAATTCTACAAGAACTTTATTATTATCAATTAAATACATTTTATGTTGTTCGAAATCTCTTACTAATCTCATGAAACCACCATTTAATATAATACCTAATAATTATAAAAAAGACAAATTAAAACAACATTAAATGTTGTTTTATATTTCAAACATATTATTTTGTTCAACTTCAGGATACCAATCACTATGATATGGATGATAATCATTCATATACTCTTGTTTTAGTCCTTCATAATAATGCTCACTACTCTTTTTATATCCTACTGCAATAGTAGAATCATAATTATAATATTTTCCATCATATTTAACAATATTCCACATATGATAATCATCTGCAGTACCATTAACAATATATGATTCTATTCCTATTCTTTGAAATATTATTTGACTAGATTTTGCAAATCCTGCGCATACTGCATTATGTTTAACAAAAGAATTATAAATAGACTGATTCTTAGATGTATAAGTAAAATAATAATCATATGTATTATGATCGCCCATCCATTCATATACATATATTATCTTTTCCTTATCACTCATATTCTTTGTAGCTTTTTCTATTTTATCAAGTATCTTATTAATCTTCCATTCACCATAGTAATCTTTATATGATAAATGATATGAAGGTAATAAATGTAATAAAAAAACATTATTCATATAACTCCAATTATAGCCACCATAATTCATTAATTCTGGATGATCTACCATTAATGCTTCATGTGCATAATTAATTATATCTGCACAATCTTCATAGTCAAAGCAATGATATTTATCCATATCAATAATTGCAAAACTCTTATGTTTAACAGAATAATCAATTAATAAATCATACATAGCTTGATCATCAACACCCAAATAATCTTTATAAATTCTTTCATCACTTTTATATAAAGAATTAATATGATGATTACTTGTATCTTTAGCATTTCTAATTATAATAAACAATAAAAAAATCATTAGAATAACAAGAAATATAAATAATTTTTTATGACTTTTAATAAATCCCATAACAACACCCTTATACTCTAAATAATAATTGTAATATTTTTGTATTATATCTATCTTCATCTAAATTATTTAAATCAACATCTTCAGTGCTATTCTTTTCAAAATTTAAATAATATGAATAATTATGTAATAACCATTCTAATCTCATAGATTCTATACTTCTATCCCAATCACTAGGATTAAGTCTTTCATATTCCTCTAATACTTCTAATATATTATTTCTATCTTCTCTATTACAAATATTACAAGAATTATATATCTTCATATTAGGATCTTTAGTATTTCTTTGATCCTCTATTAATATAGTATTATCTTCTTCAGGAATATTCCTCAAAAAATCTTCATCACCAATATATATTATTCCACAAGAACATCTTGCAAAAGCAGAATCACTATCTAGTATTTCGTATCTTGAATCATACTGTGGTTCAATCATTAAGTAGCCAGATGCTAATACAACAAATAAACTAACTGCAGCTAATTTTCTTTTAAATTTATTATTCATAATGACCCCCTACTATTAATTAATTATTAATTTTATGATTTAATTTCCAAGTAATAAAACCAATTAAATATGTAGAAATAAATATAACTGGTACAACAATAAATACTGTATTAATTCCGCCTCGTAAAAACCAATAAAAATCATATTCATATGAAACAGCACCATTTTCTAAATGAGTAAATACATTAATCATATAAATCAGTGCATAAATAAACATTGGTATAATACTTAAAAATGTTTCTTTAAATGAAATATTATTCTTTTCAAAGAAAATAAATGATATACCACTAATTACTGGTATTAAAAAGTGAAAAAAGAAATTACTATTCTTATAAAAATCTAAAAAATTAAATACTGAAAAAGGTGCTAAAAAGAAAGTAGTAACTAAAAATGTTAATAATACACTAGTAGTACCTAAATATTTAAATATAAATAATTCTCTAGGAATAGATTTACCCTTCTTAATAAATAATATTTCATATATTAATAATAATAAACTACTTATACCAACTAATATATTAGAATCCACTGTAAAATATTTAAATACAGATAATTTTGTATCCTGTAACGGAATATTATGTCCCATAAATTCAAAACCAGTAAACATAAATATAGTACTCATAATTACTAATACAAATATAATAATATTTAAAATAATTGATACTTTTATTTTCTTCATAATACTCTCCACTATAAGAAGTATACCATAATATAAACAAAAGAAAAAGGCATCTAGCCTTTTTCAATACTTACTAATTTCTTATTATTAAAAGTATAAATAACTTTATTTAATTCATCTTGATGATTAATTAAATTATCATCATAATAATCACCAATTAAATAATTAGGAGAAATACTATACAATTGATTATCTATTACAATACCTTCTACTGTAGTAATTTTAACTACTTTATTAGTAACAGTAATATCAATTATTTCTCTTTGAATATTACTATCTACTCTTTCTAATAAATAATTAGTAATATAAGAATCTAATTTATCAAAATAACGTATTTTATTACCATTATATTCAAAATTAATATTAGAACATTTTTCATTCATTAGTTTATTACAAGCTTCTTTCATAATATTAGAATTAATAATATTATAATCATCTTCTACTTCTAATTTAGAAAAATCTATAGCATTCAAAGTAAAATAATTTTTTAATTCTTTTGTTAATTTACCATTATAAAAATCATCAATATATAAAGATTCACCAGATATAGTAAATGGATCTAAATAATTAGAATACTCATCTTTTAATTCATCTAAAGATGGAGGAAGTACCTCTTCTTTATCTTTATTATTTACTATAACAGGATTATTATCATTACTTTTATTATGATTAAAGTATTTATCAAAATAACCATCATCATATAATAAATAAGTTAATAATACTATGATAGCTAAAAATATAATTAATAAAACATTTTTAAAAAATAATTTTCTATTCTTTAATCCTATAATCTTCTTATTAGCCTTATCTATCTCATTAGTTACTTCTCTTCTTATTCTATCAGTAACAACCTTTTCAAGTCTCTTATCTAATTCAGAATTAATATAGGCCATAAGATCATCCTTAATATGACCAGCTTCTACACTATCAACCTTTTTTTCTTCTACTTTTTTCTTTGGCATAACCTCTACCCTCCTATATCCAGTATAAATGTTTTATAAACAAAAAACAAGATTTCAAAGAAATCTTGTTAATTATTATTATTCAGTTTTTTCTTCTGGAGTCTCTTTTGCTTCTTCTACTGGAGCTTCTGCCTCAGAAGCAGTCTCTTCAGCTGGAACTTCTGCCTCAGGAGTAGTCTCTGCTACTGGAGCCTCAGTTTCAGGTTGTGTTATTGGTTGTCCTGTATTTGGATCAAAATTACCTTGTGGTTGTGGTTGAGTTATTGGCTGTCCTGTATTTGGATCAAATCTAGGAGCTGCAGCAGCTGCTGGAGCTACATATTCAGGAGTTTTATTAATAGTTTCACCAAATAACTTTTCTGTTAAATCACCAACTAATACTAATTTTGGATCTGGATCATCATTACATACTTTTATAATTCCCATAATTATTAATACAAACACAAATACTGCACATATCAATAAAACAATCGCACCAATAAAGCCAATAAATGGAAGTGCAGAAATAATTGTAGATGCAACTGATACTACTACATATGCAATAGCAATAGTAAGTGCTTGATATGCATGGAATGTAATCTTTCTATCATTATCCTTAAAACCAAATAAAACAACTAGTGGACCTATAATACCCAATAAATAAATCAACAACCCTTTTCCTGTATTATTATTATTCATAATCAACTTCCTTTCTATAATATAATTATGACATTTTTACGATATAAAATCAATATTTTTATATACACATATATAATAACCCAACTACTAATATAATAATAAAATATGCAATACTTGCTCTACTAATAACAATTTTTCTTAAATCTTTTATTTCTAATTTTTTAGTAGATTCTATATACTTTAAACCAAACATTTTCTTTTTACTTAAATCTTTATTAGTATATAATCCAAAAGCCGTAGGATTATCATATTCACTATATTCAAAATCTTTTAATCTAATAAAATCAAAAAACATTATTAAATCTCCAGAACAACCTGAAATATTTATTATAGATAAAGCTATTAAT
Source organism: uncultured Caryophanales bacterium (assembly GCA_947302515.1). The sequence goes on along the minus strand of CAMYVT010000005.1, from coordinate 49,889 downwards.
GTTGGTATTTCAAATATTATTCCTATTACATATGTAATAACACCAATAAAGATAAATGGAACAATTAATGATATTAAGATGTTTTTACGACTAATTCTTTGTTTACATAAACAACATAAAATACTTTTTTCAAGATGTGCACCATAAGTTACATTTTTAAAATCAGCTCCATTTACTACATAAGCCAAACTATGAAGTAATTCATGAACTACTAAATATGGAATCATTAATATAAAAATAAGTCCTATTGGATAATCCCAATTACTAACAATACCCATTTTATAAAGAAGAATAGTTATTCCCATTATTATAACTAAAATTATCATTGAAATAATATTTAACACCATTAAATTCATTTCAAATACATAATACTTTTTTTCATTCATATTATCACTCCTATTATAAATTTTATCATAAGAATAATATAAAAACAATCAAACAAAAAAACTAATCATTGATTAGTTTTTTATTCAGTACGAAGTGCTAAAACAGGATCTTGTTTAGCAGCTTTTCTTGATGGAATAATTCCACCTATTAAAGTAAGTATTGTACTTAATATTACAAGTATTATTCCACCTAATAAAGGTAATATTGCTGTAATATCATTATTCTTTGTCAGAGCATGAATAATAGCATTAATAGGTATTAATAATAAACATGATACTAATACTCCTATTAAACCAGCTAAGAATCCAATAATAAATGTTTCAGCATTAAATATACTAGAAATATTCTTTTTAGAAGCTCCTATCGCTCGCAATATTCCAATCTCTTTAGTTCTTTCCAAAACAGAAATATATGTAATAATACCTATCATTATAGAAGATACTATTAATGAAATACTTACAAAAGCAATTAAAACATAACTAACACTATCTACTATTACTTTTACAGATGATATTAAGATACCAGTAATATCAGAATATTCTATTACTTTTTCTTTATCAACTTTCTTCATTCTATTATTATAAGCCTTTAAAAAACTAATAAATTTTTCTTTAGAATCAAAATCTTTAAAGTAGAAATAAATACTAGATGGACTTTCAAAATCTTGATAACCTAATTCTAATAAATTACTATTAGCATCAGTAGTTACATTAGTAGCACTCATAGCACTAAATATTCTACGTATATCTTCTTCACTTAAATTAAAATGGAATGCGCCAGCTATTTTTTCTTGATCTACATTAAAAGCCGTAGCCATTTGCCCCATCATATCACCCATTAACTCCCCAACTTTAGTAAGAATTGTAGTTTTCATATTAGCTTCAACCATATTTTTACCAAACTCTTCAGTCATAGCTTGAAAATCATCAGTCGATGTAACAGTTTCAACCAATCCATCTACAGCATCTTTTGCAACTGGGGCAGTATGTTCTTCACTATCTGGACTAAGCATCATTACATATCCTTTTAAGAATGCACTTATAAGTTCAGAATAAATACTTCTGTAAGCATCAGCTGGAATAACATAAGCTGCTTCCATCTCATTAAGCATACTATTAACAGTATCACTATTCATATAATTATTAACAATAGAATCAATATCATTATATGAAATAATAGCAACTCCATCCATACCCATCATAGGATTATTATCAATATATTGATTTAATAATCCACTCATACTATTACTAAAATTATCACTAAACATAGCTTTAGCATTACTAGTATCAGCAGTAATAGCATTATTTATTTCTTCCATATAATTACTTGACATATTACTAATATAGTCTTGATCAATATTAACATTAAAAGCACTAGATAACATATCAGTATCTACAGTAATTAATTCTTCAAAATTAATACCATTATCATTACTCTTATCATCAAATCTTTTACCACTAAATACATTGATATTTTTATTTATTAATTGTTTCTTAACAATTTCTTTAGAACTAGATACATCAATTACATGTTTAGTTAATTCTTCTGTATAACCAACACCAGACATTAAAGCACTCATATTATCAGAATTCTTTACTTTAATAATACCAACTATATTAATTCTTTCCGCATTATTATATAAATTCTTAATAAATTCTTTATCTTCAGACATATCTTCATATAAATTATATTTTTCATTATAACGATACGTATCAGCACTATATATTAATTTTAATTCTGTATTTAATAATTCATCATAAGTAAAAACTTTTTCTTTGCCAGTAGAATCTACTTTTTCACCATTCATAATCTTAGTAATCATACCATTTACTTTAGATGAATCTTTTAATCCTAAAGTATATAATAGTAAATCCGAAATATGACCCTCATCAGGTAATAAAAGAACTACTTCATTATATTTTTCAGGGAATTTACCATAAATAAGTGAATAATTATTATTTAATGATTTTTTATCAGACTCTAGTTCTGTAAAGACATTCATACTAAATCCCATTGAAGTAGATTGTCCATAAGTAGACCCCATTAAAGTCCCCATTAATTCACTAGGATTAATTTTAGTAATATTATTATTAATATCATTTGTATATATATTTGGTACTACACTATATTGATATCTAATATTAGTAGTCATTTTATCTACTTCTTTTTGATTTCTTTCTATATGTCTTTTAAAACTTTTTATATCATTCTTTCCAATAGATGAAAACATCTTCTCTAAATTTTTTACTTCTACTACTGTATTTTTCTTTTTATTTTCTTTACTATCTTTATTTGTAACAGTAGAAAGCAAAATACTAGTAGTATCAGCTGTTTCAGACTCTATCGTTAAAGGATAAGAAGTTAAAGCATCTTCTTGTACTTTATCTATATATTTTTGAAATCCATTAGATAAAGCAAGTATTAAAGCTATACCTATAATACCAATACTACCTGCAAAAGAAGTAAGAATAGTTCTTCCTTTTTTAGTAAGCAAATTATTTAAACTAAGTCCAAAAGCTGTTAATAATGACATAGATGCTTTTCCTAAATTCTTATATTCTTCAATTTTTGTCTTTTTTGTTATTTTAAAAGGATTAGAATCATCAGTTACTTTACCATCTTTTAATTTAACAATACGTGTGGAATATTTCTCTGCTATTTCAGGATTATGAGTAACCATAATAACTAACCTATCTTTTGCAATCTTAGCAAGTAAATTCATAACATGCTCACTAGTTACAGAATCAAGTGCTCCTGTAGGCTCATCAGCAAGTAAAATATCTGGATTATTAACTAATGCTCTAGCAACAGCAACCCTCTGCATCTGCCCACCACTCATTTGATTAGGCTTTTTATGAGCTTGTTCTTTTAAACCAACTTCTGCTAAAGCATTTAACGCTCTTTTTCTTCTTTCTTTTTTAGAAATACCACTAATTGTTAAAGCAAGTTCAACATTAGATAAAATTGTTTGATGTGGTATTAAATTATAATTTTGAAAAACAAATCCAACAGTATGATTTCTATAACTATCCCAGTCTTTACTTTTATATTTTTTAGTAGAAATACTATTTATTATTAAATCACCATCATCATAATGATCTAATCCACCTATAATATTAAGTAAAGTAGTCTTACCAGAACCACTAGGACCTAAAATAGATACAAACTCACTATTGCGAAAATTCAAACTTACATTATTTAAAGCAACTTGTCTTAAAGTACCAGTAATATAAGTTTTACTAATATTCTTAATTTCAAGCATAATATCACATCCATTTTTCACACAAAATCATTATATCATTTTAAAGTAAATAAAAAAAGACAATTACATGAATTGTCTTTTTTTTATTATATTATGAACAATATGATGAATCATCTGGTCCTACATCACAGATAGATGAAGTATTAGCAGGATTCCAAACATCTACTCCTCCATCTTCTGCAGCACTAGCAGCCATATCAGAAGTAGCACAATCATAGAATCCACTATCTTCTACACAGTTAGCAGCACCAAATGCTGTAGTCATTGTAGCTTTATTATCACTATAGAATGGACTAGTTAATACATCATTAATTGGATCATATACAGATCCTCCACCGATTAAGTAATATACATTACCACCGCGAACAAATCCAACACTTGACTCAACTACTTGAGTACCCTCTAATTTATGTCTTAAGAAATAATTCTTACCAGTAGCACTTACTAAAGCATTATAAGTATTATATGTAGTTCCTAATTCAGATAAATCAGCTCCTGCATCAACTACATTAGTATTGTTACGATATACATATCTAGCTGCATTTCTATCAACAGCATTTTCATTTGCTTGAGCATAATTAACACTTAAAGTAAATGATAAATGATCATCAGTAGCAGGTAAATCAGTAGATGAAATATCTTTCTTATATTCTACTCTTACTTTATATGTTTCTTTTCCCCCTGCAACTAATAAATGGTTTGGTGCTATAGATTTTCCATCACTATATGTAGCTGTATAGTTTAAATAGCTAGGCAAAGCATCAATATCAATACCATTCATTTGAGATACTATAGTATCAACCATACCATCTACAGTACCAGAATTCTTTACATCAACAGTAAACTCATAAAAATCTCCAGGTTTATTTAATGTAATTGTATAGCTTATATCAGTTCTAGTCGCTGTATTAATAGTAGCTGCACTATCTCCTGTTCCAATAGCAACACTACCAGTAGTAACATTTAAATTTTCAAAATGTATATCCCAGTTAGTATCACTAATTGTAGAAGTACCAGTAATATTCAAATTAGTAGATAGTATTGCATAACCAATACTAACAAACATTAATAATAAAACTAATACTAGTAAAAATCCTTTTCTTCTTTTTCCTTTTTGTTGTTGAACACTTTGTTGCACATCTTGTTGTGCACTTCCTTGTACATTTACATCATTCATAAAAATACCCTCCACTATTATAATTGTATCATCCTTTATTAAAAAAGTACAAATAAAAACAAAAAAAGACAGTCAAATTTGATTGTCTATTTTACATTATAATTATTATTTTCTTGAAATAATTGATATTTTTTTAAATATTCATCAATTAAATCAGCTTCATAACTATTTAATTGTAATTTTAAAATTCTTATAAATATAGGTATTTCTACTATCATTCTATTATAACTATCATTACTTATAATATTAATTAATTGATTATTAGTTTCAACAACATTATTAGCAATAGATAATAAACTACTATAATAATCGTCAAGATTACCATTAATACTAATTTTATCCAAAGATTTACCATTTTTATAGAAAAAAATAGTTCCTTCATCTGGAGAGGAAGGAGACATCATAATAGTATCAAAATCATTATTATGTTTTTTAGATACTACTAAATTACCATCTTTATATTCTACTTCAGTAAGATATGTTTCATCTCCAACAATATCTAATTCTCTACAAAAATAAGTTTCATGTCCATCATATTGACCTACATATATATCATATAAACTTCCATCTTTTTCAAAACCAAAAGCATAATAATCATTATTTTCATCTATCTGTGTACATGCCCTAAAAAATTTCATATTATCATGAGTTTCATCATTATTCATAGAACGTACTTGTGCCCATTCTATATTTTCATTCATTGCACATTCTATTTTTCTTGATTCATCATCAGCAATATACTCACAAGGTAATTCAATATAATCATAGAATCTTTTATCATCTGGTGTTCTTTTATCAGTAATAATAATTCCTTTATTATTACAATCCCATAAATCAAAATCTATTATTTTTAATAATTCTAAAAATCTTCTTTTAAACATAATAACACCTACTATTTATTACCAAAACGCTTAAATGGAAAAAGTACCAAACTGGTTTTTCCTTTAATTTCTTTCTTTGTAAAAGGTCCAAAGTATCTACTATCCATTGAATTTTCCCTATTATCACCTAAAACAAAATATTTACCCTTAGGAACAGTAATAGAAAAATCATCAGTTTTACCATTACCATATTTATCTTCTACTTCTTTATTATTAATATATAAATGATTATCTTTATATTCTATTTTTTCTCCTGGAAGACCTATAACACGTTTAATAATAAGTTCACTTCCATTATCAATAACTACAATATTAAATCTTTCAAGACCAGAAGTATTATAACCTATTTTATCAAGTATCATAATATCTCCGTCATGTAAAGTATTTAACATACTATCACCATTTACATATACTGGAGAATAGAAAAAAGTTTTAAAAAGAATAATCAATATTAATATAACAACATATGGCCCATACTCTTTAGTAAATTTCCATACTTTATTTATTCTCTTTGTGTTTTCTTCTTTCATAGTATCACCCTATACAAAAAAATAAGGCATTGGCCTTATTCTTATTTTTGTCCTCTTTCTTTAATACGATATCCGCCAACCATACCTTTAAGGAATGTAAGTTTAGCACGTCTAACTTTACCTTTACGTACAACTGTAATACCGGCAACTTTTGGTGAATGAATTGGGAAAGTTCTTTCAACTCCTACACCACTAGACATTTTACGTACTGTGAAAGTTTCACTAACACTTCCGCCACGACGAGCAACTACAACACCTTCAAATGTTTGGATACGTTCTCTGCTTCCTTCAATAATCTTAACGTCTACTTTAACAGTATCTCCAACACGGAATTCAGGAACATTAGGCTTAATTTGTTTTTCATTAATTTTGTCTATAACATTCATAATCAAAGCTCCTCTCTATATATATTAACAAATGATCATAATCTTAAAATCAGCGGATCATTCCACTAGACGAATTTAATAATATCATATTTTACTTAAAAATACAAGGAAAAAGTAGATATAATCTACCTTTTATTCTTCTTTACCATATATTAATGATGTATACATAGAAGATTCATCAAATAAACCAACAATATGTACAACACCAAAAGTAATACCTAATACTAGTAATAATAAAATTATAAATGTAGCATTTCTATAATTAACAAAACTCCATTCTTTAATTTTACTCACCCATATCAGCTTCCTTCAAAATATATTTATATATACAGTTCTCATCTTCTACAATAAATTCACTCTTAACATTATTAACACGTGAATAAATAATAGGTTTATTTAGTATACTTCTCTTATCAAGTAATTCATCAAATGTATATACTTTAACTACCTCTTTTTCATCTTCTGACTCATATCCATCTCTTGCTATTACTATTAATCTGTCATATTCATTAAGAATACTCATTAATAATTCTTGATATTTAGATTTCTTACCAGTAATTGATAAAGCAAGTTTGGTTAAATGGAATAATAAGAATAATGATAAGAGTACAAGTGCTGAACCAACTATAATATATAAAGTATTTGTATTAGTCCAATCTTTTTCTTCTAAAATATATTCTTGTTTAGAATCATCTATATTTTTACGACCAATTTCAAATTCAGAATTTCCTAAAGGTATTACAACTTCTCCAACATTTCTTGTATCATTTCCATCATCCATATATAGAACTACATATAAATTAGAATCTGCATTACTAGTATATTTCATTCTATAATCATTTACAAAATTATAATATTTTTGATAATCAATATCTACACTTACATCTGCTCCTGCAGGATTTTGTCCACCTTGAACAGAAGTTTCTTCTTTAATTAAATCTTCATCTTCATATAAAATCTTTTGAGGATCATATCTATCAAATATCTTATTAACAACAACTACATGATAAGATAATTCATAATCAATAAGTTCTTCAAATAATGCTTCATAGTGATAATCCACATGTATATTAGAAGTATTATCAGCAGTATATGATTTTCCTTCTTGTTCACATTGAGTATTATATGGATCATCTGATGTTTTACATACTTCATAATGAATTGTTGATTTTTCTAAATAATTAACACCCTTTGCAACATTACTTTGTAATGTAGAATAAATAATAAAACATGCGGTACCAAATAAAACTATAATACCAATAACAAGTAAAATAACACGAGCTTGGAAACTTAAATATACTTTTTTAATAGTATGAGTTATTTCTTGTGAATCAAGATTATTCTCACCATTTTGTTTTGCTATTGCTTCTTTTACTTCTTCTACTACTTGATCTTCTGCCTCTCCATTTTGTACAAAGTATTGATCACGATACAAAGTATGTTCTAAATCAATATCCCTTGCTTCCTCTGTAATATTAACTCCTTTTTCTCTAATAGATGAAAGTTCATCATCATAAGGATTCTTTACTACTTCTTCAGGAGGAGTTTCCTCAACTGGTGTCTCGTTTGAAGCCTCATCTTCTTGAACTTCAACTGGAGCCACTTCGTTTTGAGTATTATCAATTACTTCTTCAACTTTTTCTTCTTCAGCAGGAACTTCAGTAATTAGAGGTTCTTCCTCAGGAACATCTTCTTTAATATCACTCTCTGGAGCAGTAACTTCTTCTGAAGGTAATTCTACTTCCTGATGCTCTTCCTCCACAACAGGCATTTCTTCAGGTTCTAATTGAAAATCAGGAACTTCAAAGCTATTATCTTCTGCAGGAGCTTCTTCAGGAACTTCAAAAGCTTTACCAACATCTCCTTCAAAAGATACTTTCTCTGTATTTTTATCTTCATCCATAGGAATTAATTCTTCAATTTTTATATCCTCATTTTTCTCTTCCATATTATCCTTAACCAACTCCACAGACTCTTCTATCTTTTTATTATTCTTTCTTTTAGAAGACCTTCTAGAATTATTTCTATTATTCTTTTTATAATTACTTCTTTTATAATTTTTACGCTTAGTAGGAGTCTTCTCAGAAGTTGATTTATCACTTGTATCAGTAATTTCTACTTCTTTCTTATTGTCTCCCCTATCTAATTCTGTAGAAAATTGGAATCGACTAAACCCTTTATTATCTTCATTATTCATTTAGGATTCACCACCTAACCAACACTTTTTACTATACTCTATTCTAAGATAAAGTATAACATAATTTTTTTCGAAAAAAAACACTTTTCTATAAAAATAAAAAAAGAAGTTATTTACTTCTTTTATTTTCTTCTCTTTTTAGAAAACTAAGTCTTATTTCCATATACTTTTCATTTGCTTCTTTTTGTAGAATCATTAATTGTTTAGCCATAAGTTCTAACTCTTTTTTCTTTAAAAAATCTCTATATTTATTTTTTATTTCTAATCTAAACTTTTCTATCTGATTTAAAGCTTCTCTATAAGAATCACCAGAATCATCATCATCTGTTAATAAATTTGTTAATAGAATAATTAATTTTTGATATTTTTTCATTACTATACTAGTAACCATAGGAGTAGCAAGACTAGAACCAGATATCTTTATATGACTAATATCACAATCATTTATTTTAAAAATTTTATTACTACTACCCATAGTAAAACTACTAGGAATAAATAATTCTTCAATTTTACCTTTTAATTTCATTTTATTAACAGTATACATAAATACACCTACTTTTCTAATAAATCAGGTCTACGTTCTTGTGTCTTTTTAATACTTTCTTCTTTTCTCCAATTATCTATCTTTTGATGATCTCCAGATACTAATACTTCAGGTACTTCCATTCCTCTATATTCTCTCGGTTTAGTATATGTAGGATAATCAAGTAAAGAATCTTTAAAAGAATCATTAATATGAGATTCTTCTTGTATTACTCCTGGAATTAATCTAGTAATAGAATCAACCAGTACCATCGCAGGAACTTCTCCACCAGTAAGTACATAGTCACCTATACTTATTTCCATATCACATATACTTCTAATTCTCTCATCAAAGCCTTCATAATGACCACATATTAGTATTAAATGTTTTTTAGTACTTAATTCATAAGCCATCTTTTGTTTATATACTTCTCCATCTGGAGTTAAAAGGATTACTAGAGAATCATGTGTCTTAATAGAATCAACACAATCAAATATTGGTTGGGGCATTAATACCATTCCTGCCCCTCCACCATATGGAGTATCATCTACTTTATTATGAGAATCATTAGTATAATCTCTAAAATTAACTAAATTTATTTCAACTTTTTTCTCTTCTATTGCTCTTTTAATAATAGATTCTTGAAATACCCCATTAAACATATCAGGAAATAAAGTCAATATATCAATTTTCATATTATCACATACCCTCAATTAGTTCTATTTGAACTACTTTATCTTTTTTATCTATCTTTTTTATCAAAGGAGAATTCATAGGAATTAATACTTCATGATCAAGTTCTATTCTAAGTATTTTATTATTCTCACTCGCTTTAAAAATTTCTTTTATTATTCCTTTTTTACCATCATTTGTCAATACAGTATAAGTAATTAATTCCTCATCTAGAATTTCATTATCATTTAGATTTAATTTATCTTGAGGATAATAAACATCCTTTTTTAATAAAAATAATACATCATTAATATTATTAAATCCATCTAAGGTAACCATATCAAATCCTTTATGAACTCTATAACTATTAATCTTATATTCTTTATCATCAATAATAATATTATTACCAACTATAAAAACTTTATCTTTATATGGAAAATCACTTAATATTCTTATTTCTCCCTTAATACCATGAGTTTTAACTATTTTTCCAATATAAATATCCATAGTATCACCTATCTTTCTAATTCATATAGTAATATACTACAAGCCACTCCTACATTTAGACTCTCTACTTTATCATTCATTGGTATATATAATTTCTTGTCACATAAATCCAATATATCATTAGATAATCCATTACCTTCATTACCCATTATTAAAGCATATTTATTTTTATCAGAACTGCTCAACGTAAAACATACTACTCCATCTTCTACACTAGTACCATATACAGGTATATTATTAGATTTCATATAATTAATAGATTCTATTGTATCCATAGTAATAATTGGTATATGAAAAATCATACCTTGAGTACCTCTTAGTACTTTAGGATTATATAAATCTACACAATTAGGGGATAATATAATTGTACTTACTCCAAAAGCTAAACTACTACGTATTATAGTACCTAAATTTCCAGGATCTTGAATATTATCAAGTATTACTATTTTATCTCCAACAATAATATTACTATTATTTTTCTTACATAAAGCCATAATAGTAGGAGGATTATCTAAAGAACTAATCTTTTTCATTACTTCTCTTTTTACATATAAAACATCTACATCATAAGAAATAACTACATCTTCTAAAGCAATAATTTCTATAATAGAACCATTTTTATAAGCTTCTTCTACTAGATGTTCTCCCTCTACTAAATAAGTATTGGTAAAATCTCTATATTTTTTTTGTTGTAGTTTTACAAGTTCTTTTACTTTTTCATTTTCTAAACTAGTAATTACCATTAAAACTCCTTCATTTCATCTCTATATTTTTTATATTCAGGCATATTCTCTTCTACTACCTTCCAAAACTTAGTAGAATGATCTCCATATACTAAATGTGTCATTTCATGAATAATAACATAATCTAAATAACAAATATCTCTTTTTATTAATTCTAAATTTAATGTTATTATATGAGTATTAGTATTACATACTCCCCATCTACTGGTCATTTTCCTAATTCTTAAGCTAGGATAAGGAATATTTCTAGTATACTTTTCATAATTATAATTAAGTCTTTCTAAGAATAATTTCTTAGCTTCTTTTTTATACCATTTATCTATATCAAAATCATGTGGTACATATATTTTATTATCAATAAACTCTATCTTTTTAGAATCATTATAAACTATAGTATATTGTTTACCGAGATAATAAAAACCACTATTATTATGAGCTTTAATCTCTTGTATATCAATCATTTTACAAATCTTATCATAATTATCTCTAATTAATTTTTCTATACTAAACATAGGCATGAAAAAATTAGTCGTAACATGTATCTTTAAATCCTTTTTTACTCGGATATAAGTATTACGATTACCTTTTTTCTTTTCAATTACTACATCATAAGTTTTATTATCATAAGTAAATAACATCGTCTCACCAAACATATTTTATCATAAAACAAAAAAAAAGACTAATTATTCATTAGTCCTTTTATAACCTTTATATTTATAAAAACCAGCATCATCCATTTCAAAACCATAAGTATACTGATATAACTTATCCTTATTATGTTCAACATATAAATCAAGATACTCATCACTATATTCTTTATCCATACCTACAGTTTCTATAGAATTCTCACAATTACTATCTTTACAGAATAAACCTAATACTTTTTCATAATAAACAACAACAGAAGTAATTTCAAGTTTATCCCCAATACGAATTACATGTATTACTTTTTCATATGGTATTAAAGAACTACCTTCTTCAGTACCAACTTTCTCTGTAAAATAAATACCATTATTATAAATAAAATTAGTTTTATATAAACATGGAATACTATCTTGTTTTTTATAAGAATCATTTCCAAATAATGATTCATAGGCATCTTTTACATCTTCTTCTTTAACATATAATTTTCCATCTAATGCTTCATTAACTTTTTTCTCATATATTTTACTAGCTATAGAGAATTTACACGTAGTATTTAAATCCTCTACTTTCACTTCTTTTTGATCTCTATATTTATCATTTATACATACATCCGTATTACTAATTTTAACTGTATTATAAAATGCTTTAACATTACTATCATTAACATCTATTTGTATAGCTACTGGGTTTGGATTAACATTAATACCATTCTTAATAGTTTTCTTAGTCTTTTCTACTTCTTTTTGAGGAATTTTAATATAAGACATTACATCAATATCCATTACATACATTAAAGCAAAACCTATAAATAAAAGTAATAATAAAAGAAAAGATATTAAGAATAATATTCTAGAAGATTTTCTTGCTATTTCTATTTCACTTTTACTAACACGCTTCTTCATAAACCAACACCTCTATCATAATAATTTTATCAAAAAAGAAGTATTTTCTCAAGAAAAAAACTAGATTAAATCTAGTTTTTATTTATCTCTTAATAAAGCATTATGTGTAGAAATAACTTTATCAATTACTTTATTAAATACTTCCATTACTTCTTCATCAGTAAGAGTTCTATCTATTCCATTAAACAACAAGTTAAAAGCAACACTCTTCTTATCTGGAGCTATTCTATCTCCTTCATATACATCAAATACTCTTACTTCTTGTAATGTTTTATTAGCTGCTTTAGTAATAGTTTTAATAACTTCACTAACATCAATATTTTTATCTAATATATAGGCCATATCTTTTTCTATAGATGGATATTTATAAGCTTCTTTATATTTTAATTTATTAGTCTTACCAAAAATACTATTAAGATCAAGTTCAAATACAAATATATTACTCTTAGTAATATTAGGATGTACTTTACCAATTATACCAATAGGTTTACCATCTAATATAATATTTGCTTGTACTCCAGGATGCATATCAAAACAATTACTACGTATGAAACTATATCTATTTTCATATCCCATATAATTAAGTAAGTTTTCTACAACACCTTTAACTACATAGAAATCAATTGTCTGATTACCTCTCCAATCACTAAATACATAGTCTCCTGTCATTAAACCACATATCTTACTAGTTTCATTATATTTATCATCATATGTCTTAGCAATTTCATAAATAGAAACATCTTGTACGCCATGAGCTTTATTGTATTCATATACATTCATTAATGAAGGTATTAAAGTAGTTCTAACAATACTTTTATCAACACTCATAGGATTAGGAAGGACCACTGCTGTTTTATCTTCATATTTGAATTTAGAAGCCATTTCTGGACTAACTAATGTATATGTCTTAACTTCTGTTAAACCTAAAGTACGAAGTCTTTTAGATACTATTTTGCGATATTTAACATCTCCAATATATTCACCTCTTCTAATAGGTACAGTAGGAAGTGAAGAAACTAAGTTATTATAACCATAAAGCCTACCAATTTCTTCAGCAATATCATTAACATTAGCATCTATATCAAGTCTTCTACGAGGAATAGTAACTTCAAATACACCATTCTTAACAGTATATGGAAAATCTAATCTCTCTAATTCATGTTTCATATCATCTTCAGATATAGTAATACCTAAAATAGAATCAACATCTTCAGGTTTAAACTTAAGTACTTTTTCAGTATGATTCTCATTATCAATTAAAACATAACCATCAAGTACTTCTGCTCCTGCATACTTCTCAAGTAAATGACAAGCTCTTCTACTAGCCATTTCTGTATACTCATAAGATAGTCCTTTTCCATATCTAATTGATGCTTCACTAGGAAGTTCTAGCTTCTTAGAAGTATATCTAATACTTACAGGATCAAATATAGCAGATTCAATTAAAATATTCTTAGTATTTTCATCAACTTCAGTATTTTCTCCACCCATTACTCCTGCAATACAAACACTCTTCTTACCATCAGTAATAACTATATCATTATGATCAAGTACTCTAGTTTTACCATCTAAAGTAATAATCTCTTCTTTATCTTTAGCATCTCTTACTACTATAGTATCACCTAATTTATCTCTATCAAAGAAGTGTAGTGGATTACCAAATTCAAGCATTACATAGTTAGAAATATCTACTACATTATTAATTGGTCTCATACCAGCTGCAAGTAATCTTTTCTTAATAAAGTCTGGGCTTTCACCTATTTTTACATTTCTAACTTCTCTTGCCATATAATAACTACATTTAGGAGTATCAACACTCAAATTAAATTTAATCTTATCTTTACTAGTCTTAAAATCTAAACTAGGTAAAGTTACTTTACGATTTAATATACAAGCAATCTCATAAGCAAAACCAATATGATAATAACAATCATTATTACGATGTTTATGAATATCTAAATCATATAAAGTATCATCAAAACCTAAATATGTAAGAGGATCTTCTCCTATAGGAGCATCTTTATCCAATTCAGTAATCCCTTTAGCATAAGTCTCATCATTTTTTTCTTCAAGCCCTAATTCAAATAAAGCACAAATCATTCCACAAGATTCTACTCCACGAATTTTACTTTGTTTAATTTCAAAATCTCCAGGAAGAATAGTACCTACTGTCGCTACTATAACTTTTAATCCTTCTCTTACATTAGGAGCACCACAAACTATTTGTAATGTATCTTTACCAATATCTACTTTACATACATGTAAATGATCACTATCTGGATGATCTTCTACATGTAGAATTTCTCCTATTACTAAACCTTTAATATTATGAGTAACAACACTTTCAATATTAATACCAGCTTTAGTAATCTTAGTAGCAAGTTCATTTACATCCTGATCTTTTATATCTATGTAATCTCCTACCCAATTTAAACTAATCATTATTCTTCATCCTCCCTATCAAATACTTTAGATTCTCTTAAATCTGTATTATAGAAAGTTCTAATATCATTAATATCATATTTCATCATAGCAAGTCTTTCAGCACCGAATCCAAAAGCAAATCCACTCCATACTTCTGGATCATATCCACTCATACGAAGTACATTAGGATGAACTACTCCAGCACCAACTACTGTAACCCATCCAGTATTTTTACAAACATTGCATCCCTTACCATGACAGTTAACACAAGTAATATCTACTTCTACAGAAGGCTCAGTAAATTGATAATAACTAGGTCTAAATCTAGTTTCAACATCTTTTCCAAATAAACGTTTAAATAATACATCCATTGTACCCTTTAAATCACTTAAACTAATATTCTTATCAACTAATAATCCTTCTATTTGCATAAATTGATGTGAGTGACTTGCATCATCATCATCTCTACGATAAGTCTTACCTGGACAAATCATACGAATAGGTACTTTACCTTCTCCTTTTAACATAGTTCTAACTTGTACAGGAGAAGTTTGACTACGAAGAAGAATTTCTTCTCCCTCAATATAGAAAGTATCTTGAGCATCTCTAGCTGGATGTCCTTTAGGAATATTTAACATTTCAAAATTATACTTATCTTCTTCAATTTCAGGTCCATCTACTACATCATATCCCATAGATAAAAATAATTCTTCTACTTCTTCTATTACTTTTTCTAATATATGAGGAGCCCCTACATTTATTTTAGTAGCAGGTAAACTAATATCAATAGCTTCTTTTTCTAATCTCTTATTTAATTCAGCCATATCTAATTTTTCTTTAGTAGAATCATAATATTTATTAAATCTATTTCTAAGTTCATTGACCTTCATACCAAATTCTTTTTTTGCTTCATTAGGAACATTCTTAATTTCACTATTTAACTCTGTAATAAGACCTTTTTTACCTAAATATTTTATTCTTAAATCATCTAGTACTTTTAAATCATCAATATCTACTAAATCAGTATCTAATAGTTTTTTAATCTCATCAAATTTCTTATTTTCCATAATATCCTCCTATTTATCTTTTAATTCACTTAATTTTTTAACCTTTACTAATATATTTCCACTATTAATATCTTTTTCATATAATATAGAATCCATTCCACAAGCTCTAGGACCAATATAATCATTATCAAGACTATCACCAACAAATAAACATTCTTCAGGTCTATAATTAGCCGCTGCAATCCAATATGCTTCTTTATGAGGTTTAGTGTAAATATCTCCTCCATATACAACATCAAAATAATTTAATAAACCCGCTCTTTCTAGTCTTCTACTTTGAGTATTTTCAAACCAATTAGTTAATACTACTAAACTAGCCCCTTGACTCTTAAGATATTCAAGTGTATCACAAACATCGTCCTCAAGAATATCTTTAACTTCTTCTACTAGTAAATTCCACTCGATTATATCTCTAGGAGTAATATCTAATCCAGTAGCTCCCTTTAAATATCCACTTAAAGTATCATAATCATATTTTAAATGATTTTTCTCATATGTTTCTAATATTTCATTCATATTTTTTGTAAAAGGAATAGCATCATCACCATACCTATCAGCAAAATATTTATCAGTATGAGACCAATCTCCAGTTAATAGTGTACCATCTAAATCAAATATAATTCTTTTCTTCATGTATTATCTCTCCCCTAAAAAAAATAACTATAAATTTAAGGACGAAATATCGCGGTACCACCTTAATTTATAGTTATTACTATACACTTTAATCTTTTAACGCAAGAAATACGCTTACTATTAATAAGAACTCCCGAGACGAATTCATAAAACTATACTATCTATTCACACCAACCATAGACTCTCTTCAAGTAATCATTTTATTACTACTTCTCGATCAACATCGATAGGCTTATTGTACCACAAAAAACTATATAAATACAAGTTAATTATTTAACTTATAAGCCTTAATTAAATTTTCATAAATAGAATATACAGTCATCTGTCCAACCCCACCTGGAACAGGTGTAAGATATTTATAATTTTTAACATCTTTAGAAACATCTCCACAAATATGTCCATCTAAATAATTAAATCCTACATCTACTAGTATTACATCTTTAGAAATCATATCTTGAGTAATAAAATTAGCCTTTCCAACACTAGTAATAACCATATCAGCATTTTTAGTATGTTTTACTAAATCTTTAGTCTTAGAATGACAAATAGTTACTGTACAGTTTCTATTTAATAATAAACTATATAAAGCTTTACCTATATGAATACTTCTACCAATAATAGTAACATCCATTCCCTCTAATGGTATTTCATAATAATCTAATATTTTCATAATACCTAAAGCAGTACAAGGAATTAAGGCATCTTTATGATTGTTAAATACTCTTAGTATATTAACATCATTAACACCATCAATATCTTTATTAGGACTAATCCTATTTCTAATTACTTCATAATCTATTTCTTTAGGTATTGGTAATTGAACAATAATACCATGAATACTTTTATCATCATTTAATTCATCAATTAGCCTACATAATTTATTAGTAGTAGTTTTATCTAATTTAATTAATTTAAAATTAACACCTAATTCATTAGCAAGTTTTTCTTTTTGGTTAATATATTTAGTACTTGCAAAATCATCTCCCACTTGAATAACTGCAAGACCAACTTTAATTTTACTATAATTCTTCTTTAAATCTTTTAATAATTCTTCTCTAACTAATTTACCATCAAATAACATATATCCTCCAAAAAAGAATTACTATACAGTTAGTAATTCTTGTTCTTTTTCTTTTAAAGCATCTTCAATCTTTTTATTATAATCATTTACTAAATCTTGAATATCTTTTTCCATACCTTTTTCTTCATCTTCAGGTAATTCTGCTTTTTCTAAATCTTCTAATGCTTCACGTCTTGCATTTCTAATAGAGACTTTTGCTTCTTCAGCAAGAGCCTTAACTTGTTTAGCAAGTTCATGTCTTCTTTCCTCAGTAAGTTCTGGAATTACAATACGAATAGTTTCACCATCATTTCCAGGATTATATCCCAAATTAGAAGCTAAAATAGCTTTTTCAATTGCACCCAAACTACCTTTATCAAAAGGTTTAATAAGTAATTGTCTAGCTTCTGGTACAGAAATAGTAGCTAATTGTTTAAGTGGAGTCATTACTCCATAATACTCAACCATTACTCCATCTAAACTAGAAGGATTAGCTCTTCCTGCTCTAACAGTAGCAAATCTTTTATTTAAATTTTCTACTGTCTTATCCATCTTATCAGTCATTTCTAAAATAATCATGTCACTATCCATATAATAATCATCTCCTAATAATAATTATATTATAAATAAAAAATAAAATAAAGAAAAAAAGTACTAAAAAGTACTTACATAAATTATAAAAGCAATAAAACATATTACCATTATAAAGAAAATAATAAATAATACAGTTAATAAGAAATTTAAAGCTTTTTGACTAATCTTATCTAAGAAACTAGGCTTTTCTCCTTTACCAGTATCTGCAATAACTGTTTCTTTAACAACTTTAGTTTTCTTTACAGTAGGTGTAGGTAAAACTTTCTTTTCACTTTTTTTCTTTTTAAATCTAGCAAAGAAAGATTCTTTCTTTTTCTTTTCTTTAGATACAGCCTTTTTTTCAGGAAGAGTTATCTCATCAAAATCTCCAACTATAGAATTAGTTGTATCATATAAAGATCTAAGATCACTTTCTAATTCTTTATACTGTTTTTTCTTTGTAGTAACTACATATCCTTTACCCTTACGTTTACGAGTAAAATCTTGTTTTTTAGTAGAAACATCTTTCTTAAAATCTTCTACTATATTATATTCTTCTATTTTATCAATTTGATCTAAATCAATTGGTTTATCTAATTTTAAATCTTCATATTCTTTTTCAGATTTCTTTTTTAATTGACTCTTTTTATTATCTTTCTTTTCAAACTTAATAACATCAACATCATCTAAACTATCACCATATGTTTTCTTAGGTGTAGTTTCATTTTCAAAGAAATCTTTAAATTCTTCCTTCTTTTCTTTTACAACAGGTTTATCATCTTGAATAAACTTAGGAGGGGTTACTTCAGTAGAAGCATCATCTATTTCTAATATTTTATTAACTTCATCTACTAATTCTTTTTTTCTCTTTTCTCTAGTTGCTACTACTTCAACTTTTTCTTTTTTTGTTTTTAAATTGTTTTTAATTTTTTCTTTTTCAATAGTTTTAGTAGTTGTAGATCTTGTATTCTTTTTAGGAGTTACTACTCCACCCCTAACATTTTTAGTACTAGTACTTTTCTTTGTAGTTGTTGTTTTCTTTTTCTTTGCTGGAGCAACCACTACTTTATCACGAGTAGTATTCTTTTTACGAGTTGTAGTACTAGTCTTCTTTGTAGAAGATGTTTTTTTAACAGTAAGCGTATCCAAATCTTTACTGTTAGATTCTAATTTTTTAATTTGTTCATCAATTTTTTTAACAGCATTTGTTCCAGATTTCTTAGCCATCAAAATCATCCCCTTTATTTACTTAGGTTATTATATCAAAAAATCTCAAAAAAACAAGTATTTATCCTATTTACTCTTCTTTTTAGATTCCTTTTTCTTTTCTCTTTTTTTATTCTTAATATCACGTTGTATATGATCATCTATTAATCTATCTATAAAAATCACATGTTCTTCTCTTTCTTTTTTACTTCTATTATCTTTATTCATAAGAAACAACACCACTTCTAGTATAATAGAAAAATCAAAAAAAATAAATAAAAAAAGAGCATAAGCTCTTTATTTTTTTACATGTTCATTTGAGCAGCTACTTCTTCAGCAAAGTTTTCTACTCTCTTTTCAATACCTTCTCCAACAGCATATCTAATCATAGAGATTACTTCTCCACCATTATCCTTAACATATTTTTCAACACTCATTGAAGAATCTTTAATAAAGTCTTGTTCAACTAAACAATTCTCTTTAAAGAATTTACCTAATTTACCAGTAGCCATCTTATCTAAGATATCATCAGGTTTCTTTTCATTTTTAGGATCATTCTTCATTTCTGCTTTAATCATTTCTTTTTCATGTTCAACAACATCTTCAGGTACAGAATCACGATTAACAGCAATTGGACTCATTGCAGCAGCTTGCATTGCAACATCTCTAGCAACATCTCTATTTGCTCCCTTAACTACAACGATAGCAGTAATTTTTCCACCCATATGAGAGTAAATTCCAAATGTTTCATCATCATTCTTAGTAATTCTTTGAAAACGTCTAAAACTAATCTTTTCTCCAATAGTAGCAGTTTCTTCAACTATTCTCTCAGCAACTGTCTTACCATCTTTTAATTTAACTTCATTAGCTTCTTCAGTATTCATACATTTATCAAACATTAATGTATCTCTTAATTCCTTTACTAATTCATGGAATTTTTCATTTTTTGTAACGAAATCTGTTTCACAGTTAACTTCAAAAATAATTGCTTCATTATCATTACTAGCAGCTTCAGTAATACCTTCAGCAGCAATTCTTGATTCTTTCTTAGCAGCTTTAGCAATACCTTTTTCTCTTAACCAATCAACCGCTTTATCTTGATCCCCTTCACATGCTTCAAGTGCCTTCTTACAATCCATCATTCCAGCACCAGTTTTATCTCTTAATTCTTTAACATCATTTGTACTAAACATATTAGTTCCTCCTTTTATCATCACTATTATATTACATAATTATTTAAAATAAAAGAGGATAGCTCCAACTATCCTCTAAGAATTCTATTTAGATAAAGCATCTACTAATTCTTGTTTCTTCATAGTAGAATAACCTTTTAATCCAGCTTCTTTAGCCTTTGCTTTTAAATCAGCTAATGTTAATGAACTTAAATCTTCACTAACTTCTTTCTTTGCAGCTTTCTTTGCAGGTTTCTTTTCTTCTTTTGCTTCTTCTACTACTTCTTCTTTTACTTCTTCAGCTTCAACTTTTTCTTCTTTTTCTTCTTTAGCTTTTGGAGCTTTTTTAGCAGGTTTCTTTTCTTCTTTTTCTTCTTCTACTACTTCTTCTTGTTTAACTTCTTTTCCTGCTTTTTCTTCTTCACTAATATAATCAACTACCTCATTACCATTAACTTCAGCAATTGCATTAGTTAAAACACCAATTAATAATTTAACAGAACGAACTGCATCATCATTTCCTGGAATAACATAATCAACTACATCTGGATCACAGTTAGTGTCAACAACACCAAATACTGGGATTCCTAAAATATGAGCTTCTTTAATAGCAATTTCTTCCTTACGAGGATCAACAATTACCATAGCTTGAGGCATTCTCTTCATTTCACGAATTCCTCTTAAGTTCTTATTTAATTTATCATATTCTTTACGAATTTGAATAACTTCTTTCTTTGGTAATGCTTCGAAAGTACCATCAGTTTCCATTTTTTCAATTTCTTCCATTCTACGAATTCTAGAACGAATAGTCTTGAAGTTAGTTAATGTTCCACCTAACCATCTTTCATTAACGAAATACATGTTAGTTCTTGTAGCACATTCTTCAGCAGCTTCTTGAGCTTGCTTTTTAGTACCTACAAATAATATTTTTCCTTCCTTACTAGCTATTTCTTTCATAGCATCATAAGCTTCTTCTAATTTTTTAACAGTTTTTTGTAAATCGATAATATAAATATCATCTCTTGTAGTAAAGATGTATTCCTTCATCTTTGGATTCCATCTTCTCTTTTGATGTCCAAATTGAACACCAGCTTCTAATAAATAATTCATTGATACAACAGTCATTTTATTTTCTCCTTTTCGTTTTAATCTTCTATTAGTTTCTAAAATTAACCACCCTTAGGCACTAGATTAATAAATTCACTAATATGTTTATTTTTGTAAAGCTTCAATAATTTCAGCTTTTTTCATTCCTGTAACAGAAATTTTCTTTTTAGCAGCTACTTCTTTTAATTCAGCAACTGTCATTTTAGAATAATCAACTTTTTCTTCTTTACTTTCTTTTACTTCTTCTTTTTTAGTTTCCTTTTTATTTTCTTTAACTTCAGTTTTCTTAGTTTCTTTCTTAGTTGTTTTTCCAATAGTAACTTCTTTACCTGCTACTTCAGTAGCTGGTTTAATCTTTCCAGCTTTACCATCTTTAGCAGTCTTAACTAATTCAGTAAACATTTTTGGATCATTAATAGCTATCTCACTTAACATCTTTCTATTAATTTCAACTCCAGCTTTAGTAAGACCTTCAATAAATCTTGAATAAGAAATATCATTTTGTCTACAAGCAGCATTGATTCTTGTAATCCATAATTTTCTGAAATCTCTTTTTCTTTGCTTTCTATCTCTAAAAGCATATTGTCCAGAATGCATTAATTGTTCTTTAGCAGTTTTATATAATCTATGTTTACTACCAAAGTAACCTTTAGCTTCTTTTAAAACTTTCTTGTGACGAGCTTTTGTAACTGCTCCATTCTTAACTCTTGCCATGTTTTATTCCTCCTTCAAAAATTTAGATTAAATAATATTTTTTAATCTGTTTTGATCTGCCTTACTAAGGTTAGATCCCTTTCTGCAGCTTCTATTATAGCTAGCACTTTTAGCACCAGTATTATGTCTACTTCCTGGCTTACCAATTACAATATCATTTTTTCTTTTTCTTAAAACTTTTGCAGTTCCTTTATGTGTCTTTATTTTTGGCATATTAAATCCCTCCTACTTTATTTGTCTTTTTTTGGTATTAATAACATAGTCATTGTTCTACCTTCTAATTTAGGCTTTTGCTCTATATCTGCTATTTCTTTTACGCGATCAGCAAATTTGTCTAAGACTTCTTTTCCTAACTCAGTATGAGCCATTTGACGTCCTTTAAAACGAACCGTAAGTTTAATACGATCTCCTTTTTCAAGATACTTAGTAGCATTTCTTAACTTAGTTTCAAAGTCTCCAACATCAATTACAGGTGATAAACGATACTCTTTTAGTTCTGACATACTAGCTTTTTGTTTCTTTAAAGCTTCTTTTTGCTTTTTCTGTTTTTCATAACGGAATTTATTATAATCCATTACTTTACAAACAGGTGGATTAGCATTAGGACTAATTAATACTAAATCTAATGCAGCATAACTAGCTAAAGTTAATGCATCAGAAATACTCTTAACTCCCACTTGCTCTCCATTTGGTCCAATAACTAATACTTCTGGAACCCTAATTTGATCGTTAATCAACATGTTATCATTATCCCTTGCGATAACAAACACCTCCAATAATAAGAAAAGCAGATATAAAATTTATATCCGCTCAAAAACACAATATTCTAAAATATTATTCTTTTCGGCTTTTAACCTACCGCTACTGGCAGTCAGGTGGATATAAATCTCTTTCCTTTTTTCTCGACTAGTAATATTTTATGCAAAAATACTCAAAAAGTCAACACTTTTATATAGTTTTAACCATGTTTTGGTCATTTTTTAACTCTTTTCTTAATAAATCACTATTTACTTCAGATAAAGATAATCCTTTATCTTGTAATGATTGTATAGCTTGTAAACATTCATCATATGAAATAGTTTTATCAATTTCATATTCTCCTTCACCATTATCTTTAAGATTAATAGCATTCTTAGCAACCATAATATTAGCAGGATAGTATGGAGTATTATGAAAAGCAACTCCATTTTCTTTTTTACCCGTTTTTAATTCTTCAAAGTCATAGTATATTTCAGCATTATATTCTCCAGAATATACCTCTTGATTTTCTTCATGAGAATTAGTTTCATAACTTAATCCTGTAAAGAAATAAATTGGATTAATAATATTAGCTTTACCCATAGAAATCCTCCCAAACAAAAACTATTATATCATGATTTACTACATACATCTATAAAATAATTTAATAGCTTCCTAGCGTTGCTATCAAAATTATAACTAATATCAGGATGCCATTGAATACCAATATGAAACTTCTGATCAGGTAATTCAATTCCCTCTATAAAACCATCTTTGGAAGTAGCATTTACTATATATTTATTATTAACAGTAACATGATATCTATGAAAACTATTAACAGATATTTCTTCTTTACCAATTATTTTATAAAGTAAAGAATCCTTATTAATTATTACTTTATGAGCATACCCATCATCACTATCTTGATAATGATTAATATTACTTTCTATAGGAAATACTTTAAAATCTTCTCCATAACAACTCATTAACTGCATACCTAAACATATACCTAATGTTGGAATATTCTTTTCAATACATCTTCTTAATAAATAAACATCATATGGAGTAACTTTAAAACCACCCGGTATAATAACACCATCAACCATATCAAGATATTTATCAATAGATTTTTTTTCTTCTTTAGTTAATTCATCAAATTCATTAAAACGCGTATCATAATAATCAACATCTTGCACTTGTACTATAGGAATAACAAATCCCCCAGCACTTTGTACAGTACGACGTAATTTCTCACCTAAATATAAAATGTTTCTCCCATCATCCAAATGATGATACTTTAAAGGTATTCCTATTTTAATCATAAAATCACCTATTCAATTATACCATAAAAAGTATTATAATAAGCTTAGGAGGAATAAAAATGTTAGATAAATATAAAGATAAAACAGTAAAAGTATTAGTATCATCAGATTCTAGTATTTCTACATCAACATCTGTTGCAGGGAACTCAACAGTATCATCAATTATTCAAGTATTTGGTAAACTAATTGGTTACGATAAAGAATTTATCGAATTAGAAACAGTATCACTAGTTTATTTTAATAATACTCATACAACTAGTAGTTTTGCAGATAGTGAACAAACATCATCAATACTTATTAATAGAAATAAAATAATAAGTATTATTCAAAAGTAAAGAGACTTAAAAGTCTCTTTTTTATTATTAAGTACAAAAAGCAAAAGTACACTCGGCTATTTTTGCACTATTAATATTACATCCGTAATCACATTCTATACTAACACTTACCAGACCACTTCTGTTTGCATAAATAGTAGTATTACCATATGAACACGAAATGAAAGAATCATCATAATTATCGCAACGTGATGAACCCAATGTATTTAGTAATGTATTTTTATTTGTCACATAATATGGACTATCATCAAGTGCAACATAATTCACCCAACTATTATTACCATCATAATTACTTACTAGTGTTGCTCCTCCACCAGTTAAATAATATACATTATTATTATAAATAAATCCCAATTGACTAGAAGTAACAAGTCCATTTGTAACAGTATATTTAATTAAAGGAGATACGTCAAATCTACTTATTTTTGTATCCAAAGCATTACTTTTAGTACCATAAATATCAGATATCATTGCATTAGGAAAAGCAGTATGACTGTCTGAAGAATAAAAAGTACCATTTGTATTACTAACACTAGCTTGACTTGTATTAAGACTAACAGAAAAATCATAACTAACATCATCAGTAAGAAGAGCATAAGGATCAGTGGTATGTTTGTATTCAACCTTTATTATTATAGTTTTAGTTTCTCCAGCCCTAAGAACAAAACCTTCTTCTATTGCTTGACCATCATTAAAAGCAACAAGATAATTAAATGTTTTTTGTTGATTAATAGTTAATTGAGGTAAAATATTGACTTGATATATTAATGCATTTAAAGTACCATCATTAACAAGATCTACAGTAAATTCATAAAAGTCTCCTGGATTAGCTAATGTTGCACTAAAACTAACTGTAGTATCATCAGTAATTGTAGGAGTACTTGCAGTAACACTACCACTTGTTACTTGAATATTTTCAAAATGTACATCCCAACTTGCACTGTCAATATCAGAAGTTCCATCAATTGTAAGAGTAGTACTGATAGCAGCATAACCAATACCCATAGCAAAAAGAACAAATAACAAAACTGTTATCCATTTACTAGGAGTATGTCTTCTTCTACCTCTTCTCATATTGATAGCCTCCCATACTATATTAATTATATATCATTTTAAACAAAAAAAAAGCAAAGATTTTGAATCTTTGCTAAATACTTAAGAGAAAAGAAAACTTAAAATAGATTTCACTAATAACTTAGACAACCAAATCCTCCAGATTGAGTAATAACACAGTTAGCATAATAATCATATATCATTATATCACCATTAGAATAGCATTCAATAATTATATCACCTGCTTGACAATCATATTGAGTTTCTGCATCAATATATTCATCACAATTAGATATACCAAAGGCATTATTTAATAAATTTTTATTATTATCATAATCAGATTCATCTCCGCCTCTTATATAATACACGTTATTATTTAAAACAAAACCAATATAAGATTCCATTACTATATTATTAGATACAACACTTTTAACAAAGAAATCATGCCCAAATGAATTAATTGCACTCTGATAATTATTATAGAATTGTAAATTTGGAGGAAAATGCGAACCTATTTGTGAAGTATCATCATTAGATACCGTAAAGATATCTCCATTTATAGAATTTCCATTACCTTGAATATAATCAATGGATACACTAAAATCAAAATTAACATCATCAGCTGGATACAAAGAAGTATTACCTAAAGACTTATATTCAAATCTAATCTTAATAGTCTCAGTTACACCAGCATTAAGAGGATCATTCTGATTAATTGATGTATTATCAGAATAAACAACATCATATTTAAAATAATTAGCTTGTTCCTGTGTTAAAACAGGAAGTATATTTATACTATTTATTTTTGCATTTAAAGTACCGGCATTAACAATATCTACTGTGAACTCATAAAAGTCTCCTGGATTAGCTAATGTTGCACTAAAAGCAACAGTTGTATCATCTGTAATTGTAGGAGTACTTGCAGTAACACTTCCACTAGTTACATGTACATTTGCAAAATGCACATCCCAACTTGCTCTATCAATATCAGAAGTTCCATCAATTTCAAGAGTAGTACTGATAGCAGCATAACCAATACCCATAGCAAAAAGAACAAATAACAAAACTGTTATCCATTTACTAGGAGTATGTCTTCTTCTACCTCTTCTCATATTGATAGCCTCCCATACTATATTAATTATATATCATTTTAAACATAAAAAAAAGAAGTAAAACTTCTTTTTATACTTTTTGATCATAATGAATATTAAAACTAGAATCAATCACATAATTATCTTCTAACACTTCATTTTCATAAGTAACTACATAACGCAATGTTTTAATAGAATCTTTTTCTAATATATCCCCAGTTTTAACAGTACTACCATCAATATAAGATAATTCATATTTAATATATGGATCATCATTGTAATAGTAATCAGTAATAATCATATCTACTCCACTATCATTAACAACATCAAATGTTAATTCATATGAATCACCAACTACTGCTAAATCACCAGAATATTTAAGATTTAAACCATCTACTCCATAAAAATGAACATTATCACTATATTTTACATTATCATAATAAATACCTTTAGCCTCATGAGCACTACTAGCACCCAAACTAAATATTACACCTAAAAATATCAGAATACTAACGATTCCAATCTGAATATATTTAACCATAAACCCCTCCAAATATGTGTACATATTATACCACAAAATAACAAAAAAAGCAAAGATTTTAAATCCTTGCCTAATATTTCAAACTATTATAATTAACTAGATACCGGATTACCAGTTCCTTGAATATAATTCATAGCTACACTAAAACTAAAATTAGTATCATCAGTAGGATATAATGATGTATTAGATTGAGTTAAATACTCTACACGTACAAATATAGTTTGTGTAACTCCAGCCTCCAAACCATCATCTATATTTATAGCCTTATTAGGTACATATTTAACACTATAACTAAAATAATTAGCTTGTTCTGTAGTTAATACTGGAAGAATCTCTATATCATCAAGTTTTGCATTTAAAGTACCTGCATTAACAAGATCAATAGTAAACTCATAAAAATCACCTGGGTTAGCTAGATTAGCACTAAAATTAACAGTTGTATTATCTGTAATTGTAGGAGTACTTGCCGTAACACTACCACTAGTTACTTGAACATTTTCAAAATGTACATCCCAACTTGCTCTATCTATATCGGAAGTACCATCTATTTCTAAAGTAGTAGCTATAGCAGCATAACCTATACCCATACCAAAAAGAACAAACAACAAAACAGTTACCCATTTACTAGGAGCATGTCTTCTTCTTCCCTTTCTCATTTGCTATGTCCTCCTTTTAGTAATTAAAGCGAAAAATTAGAAATCTAAGATTTCTACTTCTTCGTTATTATTAGTATTTACATCTTGCAATTCATTTGTATCAAATAAATACTCTGCAGTATAATCATTCTCAATTTTAGGATCTTTCTTCTCTTCCTTATTCTTACGAATAGGAGATACCTTATAACTTTTCTTATTAGATAATTTAATAATAGTAGTTTTATCAATATCTTGTAGCATCTCAGAATCCATCTCAGTACTTTCTTTCTTTCTAAATTTCTGATTATTAATTTCTATTTCTACTGGAGATACTACATCTTCATGTAATTTTTCAATATAAACATATACTTCTTTTTCATCAAGTAGTATAAATGCACAACTCTCAGTTTGTTTTAAATAACATATTGGTTTACGAATTTCATATTGAGCATCTACTAAATCATCCATAGATTCAACTTTAATAACATTTCTTCCATCAATATTTGGAACACTACTACACTTTAATAATATTGAGTCATAAGTATTAATAAATTCTTTTACTTTACTATCATATACTTGTCTAGGATTACGATTACCAAATCCAAAATAGAATCCAAACAAACCAAAGACAATTGCTACTGTGAAAGCCAAAATTGCATACCCTACATTAGACATTGTAGAAAATACAATACCCGCAACAAGACATACAGCAAATAAACCAATCATAATAATACATTTCTTCATTTTATTACCTCCAATTTGAAACTAAATCATTAAAGAAAATCGTTGGATAAGCTATAAGTGGAATTCTTAATTTTACAACACCTTTAACTTGAGTATCTGTAACATAATTAGTATCATCACTCTTATTAGCATCACCTTTTGTTATATAAACTCTTTTACCTTTAGCTTTTGATACTTCAGATACTCTATGTACAACAGTAATTGCTTTAGAATCTTTTTCACTTCTAGTAAAGGCAATAATATCACCCTTTTTAATAGTATTATTCTTACTAGTCTTCTTAAGAATAACAGCATCTCCCTTATTGATTGTTGGAGCCATTGAAGTAGATCCAATACCAATCATATATAATGGGAATAATCCTGATACTAAAGCAATTAATATTATTAATATTACTCCTACACCTAAATCAACTAGATTAAATGAATCTTTCTTAATAATAGGTCTAGGTTTATTACACTTAGAATCAATCATCTCATATACACTTATATAAATAACTATTGGTAAAGATATAGATATAACTGATTGAACATATTCTCCTAAATCAGGAATTATAGGAACAATATATACATAGAAAACATCTACTAATAAACGATATGCAAGTGATACTTTATATCCAACATGATAGCAAATATAACTAAAGAATATATTTTTAACAATAACAGGTAATACTGTAGTAGCAGATAATCTAAAAATAGATTCAAAATCACTTAAATTAATTACTCGAACACGGAATACCAATTCAAGCATTATTAAAGCAACAGTGATTAATACAACATATATCTTTTTATCTCTATTTGCCCATATAATAACATAACGTATAAATTCAATTAATCCATATATAATTATTGGAGCGAATACATTATCAAATAATGTAAAAAACTCTCTAGAATAAGCATTCTTTAAGAATCCTATTACAAATCCCAATCCATATATAATAATACCTGTTAAAAATACATAAAATAATGTAAATTTAAAGACATTTTGAAATAAAATAGTACTCTTATCTCTTCTATATCCTAATAGGAATATTGCTAAACCTAAGAATACAGCTAAGAAAGATGCACTAATCATTTCAGAATACTTCATAGCATTAGGGAATATTAATAGTCTATATAGAAAAATATATATTACTAGAAATGACAATAATACTATGTTTTTAATACTTCTTTTTTCCATATAAAATCCCTCTCTTTATTCTTTTAGAAATAACTTTCTATATCCACTAATATATAGTAGACATAGAAAGTTAACTACATTACTGTAGTAACTTTATTTATTAAGCTTGTTCGTATGCTAAGGCAACTTTTAAGTTCATTGTTTGAGCTGTAGTTGGTAATTGGCTAGATGAAATATTGCTTTCATACTCTACTCTAACTTTATAAGTTTTAGTAGCGCTTGCATTTAAAGCTTCATTAGCTACAGTTGTAATTGCAGTTCCATCGCTATGAGTAAATGTAAAGTTAGTATAAACATCTTGAGCAGAACTAACACCAGTTAATGATGGTAATGAAGACATCTTTGCATTAACAGTACCTCCATTAACAACATCTACAGTAAATTCATAGTATTCTCCTGGATTATTTAATTCTACTGAATATGAAATATTTGTCCCACTAATAGTTGGAGCTTGAATTACTTGTGATCCAGTAACAGAACCATTAGTTACTTGAATATTTGCAAAATGTACATCCCAGCTAGCCACTTTAATCTTAGAAGTACCATTAATATTTAAGTTAGCACTAAGATATGAATAACCTATTGTGATAGATAATACCATCAATAATAATACAATTACACCTACAATTTTCTTTCCCTTCATTTTATAATCTCCCTTCTACTTTATATAATAATTATATTATTAAAAATCTTACTTAACAATATAAGTTGTCAAATAATTACATCATTTGACAAAAAAAGACACAATTAATTGTGTCAATTTAATAATTATATTTTATTAAGCTTGTTCATATGAAACAGTAAAAGATGAAGTTGCACCAGTATGTCCATTTGCAGTTTCATTAATCAAAGCTAATTCAGCAGCAGTTGGTAAAGTAGTTACACCAGACTTATAAGCAACTGTTACTTTAAATGTTGCACTTGCACCAGCAGCTAAGGAATCTCCAGCAGTAACAGCAGTTCCATCAGCATAAGTAACACCATATGTCATAAAGTTTTGAGCTGTAGCATTTAATTCACTAGTATATACAGCAGAAACTTTAGCATCAATTGATCCAGTGTTAGTAAATTTAGCAGTAAATGTAAATACATCTCCAGGTTTTGTTAGTAAATGTTTAAAGTAAACAATATTTCCTTCAGTCCAAATAATTGCACCATTTGTAGTTCCATCATCCGGTACTAATTCATCTGGATTAGATGGATTAATTGTACATACTGTTCCAGTAGGACAAGTAATGTCTCCATCTCCTATTCCAATCTCCCATGTATTACTCTTAATTGTAGATGTACCATTAATATTAAAGCTTGCAGAAAGAATAGAATAACCTACACTTAAACCTAATACTAATAGTAATAAGATAATTACTGCAAAATATCTTTTATTGCTTTTATGTTGCTGTTGTAATTGCTGTTGAATATTGTTATTTTCCATATTCAAATCCTCCTATCTATAAATATAATATAAATTAGTTTTTAAATTATTGCAATACATATACAAAAATTTTTACATTTTTTATGACAAAAGTTTACAAAAAAGAATTTAATATTAGATTCTTTCTTTAATATAAGGAACAATTTCTTCTATTTTTATAGTTATTTGTTCCATAGTATCTCTATCTCTAATAGTAACAGTACCATTATTTATAGTTTCATCATCTATTGTAATAGCAAATGGTGTGCCAATAGCATCACATCTTCTATATCTTTTACCAATGGAACCAGCCTCATCATAAGTAGTCATAAAATAATTAGATAATTCTTCATATAATTCATTTGCTTTTTCACTATGGTATTTTTTTACTAATGGAAGAACAGCCACTTTATATGGAGCAAGTGATGGCACTAAATGTAAAACTTCTCTTGTATCATTTTCTAATTCTTCCTCTTCATAAGCATTACATAAAATAGCAAGTAATAATCTATCTACTCCAACAGAAGGCTCTATTACATAAGGAACATACTTCTCATTAGTTTCTGGATCTAAATACTTTAATTCAACTTTTGAATGTTCTTCATGTACTGATAAGTCATAATCAGTTCTATCAGCTATACCCCATAATTCTCCCCACCCCATAGGATATAAGAATTCAATATCAGTAGTTGCTTTACTATAGAAAGATAATTCTTCAGGAGAATGATCTCTATATCTTAAATTTTCTTCTTTTAAACCTAATGACTCAAGGAATTTTAAACATTTTTCTTTAAAATACTTATGCCATTCTAAGTCAGTATCAGGTTTACAGAAAAATTCATATTCCATTTGTTCAAATTCTCTTGTTCTAAACACAAAGTTACCTGGAGTAATCTCATTTCTAAAAGCTTTACCTATTTGACCAATACCAAAAGGTACTTTAGCTCTTTGACTCCTAAGAACATTATTAAAGTTAACAAATATACCTTGAGCAGTTTCTCCTCTTAAATATACTTTAGATGAAGAATCTTCAGTAACACCAATATGAGTTTCAAATAATAAATTAAATTGTCTTATACTAGTAAAATCACTTTTACCACATTTAGGACAAGTAATCTTATTATCTGCAATAAACTTTTCTAATTTTTCGTTTTCCCATCCATCACCAGTTTCTTTTCCTTCAGTAAAATCTTCTATAAGTTTATCTGCTCTATGTCTAGCTTTACAACTCTTACAATCAATTAGTGGATCAGAGAAACTAGATACATGTCCACTAGCAACCCAAACTTCAGGATTCATAATAATAGCAGCATCTAATCCATAACTATTCTTTTCTTTTTGAATAAATTCTTTCCACCATGCTCTTTTAATATTTTCTTTTAATTCTCTTCCTAAAGGTCCATAATCCCATGAATTAGATAATCCTCCATATATTTCACTACCTTGAAATATAAAACCATATTGTTTGCAATAATTCACCATTTTTTCCATTGTTAATTTTTCCATTATAATCTCCTCCTATTAAAACAAAAAGTCTAGAATAATGTAAGGACGAAATTTCTTCCGCGGTTCCACCTTACTTATTCTAGACGAATCAGCTTTAATCTATACTGCTGTTAGGCTTTCCACACCCGTCATCGCACTTATGCATTAAATATATCTTTTTTTTTAGTTATTGTCAAGAAACTACTCGCATTCTTTACTAGAATCCCACTTTTCAGGTTCATATACTACACCAAAGAATAATATTTCATTAGATTTATGATCTTTAATAACAAATACAAAAGGTTTATCAAAAATAATTGAAACATATTCTTTATCATCTTCAATAACAGCCGCATTATCTTTTAATCCAAAATAAGTAACAGCAGCAGCTTTTGTACCAGCTTCATCAACCTTTACATAAGATTTATGTATTGCTTCACTAACATATAAATCATCATGATTATTTATCATTCCAGATAAATCACAACTTGGAGCAAAAACACTCTTAATACCAGTTTTAATTAATGCATCTTTGAATTCTTTAAAATCATAACTAAATTCAAAACGAGGTAAACCCACATATACTTCTAACTTATCAGATGCTTTTCTACTATTATTAACAATTGTCTCCATTTTATCTAAAGTAAATGAATCAACATATTTATCAACATCTTTAGGTAAAATACCAATAAAATCTAATTGTTCTCCTTCTTCATCCTCTTTTCCCATACGATTATATATTTTATATGGAAGAATAGCTGCTTTAACATCACCATCTTCATAATAAGAAATAGTATCTTCAAAAGATTTAGACATCATAGCAGTATCAAATTGTTTTCCATCTTTCTTTTCAAATGCATATCCAGTAGTTAATTTACATTCAAATGGACTTTGCCATTTTTCTTCCATTGCTACTGCATTAGCAAGTCCTAGTACAAAATCAGGATCCATTTGATCAAGTATCTTTTTAATCATACCATTTGTCTCTTGATTAACCCAATTATTAATCTTATCTGGTGTCTTAAATTCATCATATATAACATCAGCATTATAATCATTTTTCATTGTATCCATATATGAAGATATCATATCATCTTTATATATATTTTTAATAAATACTGAATTAGCAACATTAACTCTATCTTTTACAATTAATGTTTTAATACTTCTTTTAGGAACAACTTTATTAAATTCATCTAAAGTACTACCTTGTGCCCCTTCTCTTAACATAGATAAAGCAATTTCTACAGAATAAGGACTAATCATATAATTTTTATTTTTCATATAAGAATGACTATTTCTAATAAATGTAGTACTAAATGTACCATCCTCAGATACATCATTATAATTTATATTATTATCTTTTATTTCAAAATATATAAATATCATAATAATTATTAATAGAATTAATACAATTGCAAGTAATAATCCAAATACAATATTACTTTTCTTCATTTAAATCCCTCATTTCAGCTTCATATAATTTTTTATAATCTGGACAAGTTTTTAATAATTTTTCATGACTTCCCTCTGCTTCAATAACCCCATTATTTAAAAACAATATTCTATCACAATCTATAATTGTACTTAATCTATGAGCAATTACCAATACAGTATAATCTTTTTTCAAATTTTGTATAGCTTTATGAATAGAATTCTGTGTTTCATTATCAAGTGCAGAAGTTGCTTCATCAAATAATATTACTTTTGTTTTTTGTACTAAAGCTCTAGCAATAGCAAGTCTCTGTCTCTGACCGCCACTTAAAGTAATTCCACCCTCTCCAACAATAGTATCATATCCATCAGGTAATTCATCAATTAAATCCTGCAAACAAGCAGTCTTACAAGCTTCAATCATTTCATCTTCAGTTAAGTCTTCTTTAACCAATCTTAAATTATCACGAATACTCATATTAAAAATATATGGATTCTGACTAATAATAGTAATATTTCCCCTAATAGATTCTTTATCTAAATCATTAATATCAACACCATCTATTTTAATAGAGCCAGAATTTACTGTATACATTTTACATAACAATGAAAACAATGTACTTTTACCAGCCCCACTTTTACCAACAAAACCTATGGTCTCATGAGAAGATATTTTAAAATTAACATCTTTTAATACTGGTACATCTGTATAAGAAAAATTAACATGATTAAATTCAAAATTACCCTTAACAGTTTCTAATTTTTTATCACCAAATTTTTCTTTTGAGAATTCAGGACTATCTATAATATTAAATATTCTTGTTGATGATAAATTAAAGCTCTTTAGTTTTTCAAGTAATACTCCAAAATAATTAACAATAGTATTAACTCTACCCATATAATTATGTACAACTAAAGCACTCGCAATAGTAAGTTCATTAATATATATAAAGTATACCAATACAAATATCATACATATATCAAATAAATCTCTATAACTTGCTGATAAAAATTGATAATTTCTATTAGTAGTAACCATACCATATCTATATTGATTTAAATCAGTAACTTTAGAATATAGTTCCTTCATAAAACTATCTTCCGCATTAAGCATTTTAATATCTCTTACGCCTCTAACTAATTCTCCAACAAAGCCAGATACATTTTCATTTTTCTTCCTATACTCTTTATCTTTAGCATTAAAGAAAGTAGTCCTTCTTCTTTCAATTAAATAAATAATAAGAATCATAAATATTAAGAAAACAAATACTTTTTTATTAATAATAAATACTGCTCCAAAAATACCAACATTTGTAAGAATATGAGTAAGATATATATTTAAAACATTAAATACATCTGCAATATTACTAGTATCATTAGTTAATCTTTGGATGAATACTCCACTAGAATTATTATCAATACATTTATTCTCTAGTTTTAATATTTCTCGTCCTAAATCACTCTGTATTTCAATAAAACACTCTCTATATATTTTTTGTGAAAAATACTGAGTAAAATAAATAATTACATTTCTTATTAATTCAGCAACTAATAATACAAGTGATAATTGTAATACTTGTATTAATACATTATTAGTTAACTTAACAATTATTTGAGCACTAACAATTGGTGTAAAAACACTAATACAAATATGTAGGATATTACAAATTAAATATAAAAGTAATTTAATCTTATGACTTTTAGCATATTTCCAAGCAAATTTAATATTCTTCCAAAAACCTTTCATAATTTCACCCCATATCATCATAATTATAACATTTTTTTCTTTCTTTGAAAGATTTTTAATGTTAGAATATTTTTTAAGGAGAGAACATAATGAAATTAGATAAAAAGATATTAGGAAATAAAAGAAAAAATTATTTAAGCTGGGATGAATTCTTCATGGGAATAGCAAAACTATCTGCTGGAAGAAGTAAAGATCCTAATACTCAAGTAGGAGCATGTATTGTATCAGATGATAATAGAATATTATCTATTGGCTATAATGGAGCTCCAAATAACTTTGATGATGATAAATTTCCATGGGAAAGAGAAGGAATTCCAACTGAAACAAAATATATGTATGTATGTCATGCCGAAGCAAATGCTATTAATAATTACTTAGGAAGTAGAAAAGATTTAAGAGGAGCAAGAATTTATGTAGATCTATTTCCATGTAATGAATGTGCAAAGGATATTATACAAGCAGGTATTAAAGAAGTAGTATACTTATCAGATAAATATGATGGAACAGATGGTAATCTAGTAGCAAAACACTTATTTGATAATTGTGGAGTAAAATATAGAAAAATGGAAGAAAAAAATGAAAAAGAATTAAAATTATCATTAAAACCAGATATAGGAATTGAATATATAGAAGAATAAAAAAAGAGATTTTAAATCTCTTTTTCTATTTGTTCTAATATATTATTTCTTACTTCTTCAGAAGGAATACTATTAATTATATTCATAAAGTTTCCGAGTACTATTAATTTTTCTGCTTCTTTTTTATTATATCCTCTACTCAATAAATAAAATAATTTATCTTCAGAAACTTTTCCAGAAGATACTCCATGAGCTCCCACAACATTCTCTTCTCCACAAAGAAGTTGAGGAAGACTTCTACTTCTACAAGTATCAGATAGTAATATACAATTTTCATTTTCTTCACCAATAGAATTAGTGCATCCTTTTATAAAATCAATTGTACCTCTAAAATTCTTATGGCAATTATCACCTATAACGCCTTCTACTTTCATTTGATTATTAGATTCAATACCAATATTATTTAAATAATAATTATAATCTAATATTTCATCATTACTACCTATATATATAGTATTAACTGTATTATTAGATTTCTTTTCAAGTAAATTACTATAGATATTATAAAGTCTAGTCTTACCACCAATATCAATAATATTATGTGTAATAGAAGATTCTTCTAATATGTCATTTTCTAAAGAATAAAACATAAGACTATTCTTATTAAGTAAATTAATAATACTAATATTACCATTAGAATTATTATTAGAAGTAACTTTTTCTATCAAGTAATTAAAATGTTTACTATCATCAGTAGATTTAATAGTAATAATAAAATTACAAGAAGAATTATCTTCATATATAATATTTAATTTAGAATATAAACTATCATCTTTACTAAAATTATATGTAATGAATATTGTTTCATCTATTTGTGTATCTTTAGGAATAGTAATATCAATATTATAATAATTATTCATCTCTAAACCAATTTTAGATGTAATAGATTTTTTTTCTATACTTTCAGATGTTTTTAATTTAGAGAAATCACCTTTAACTTCAAAACCATTATTATACTTGTATTCTGGTAAATCTAATTCTAATAGAACATCATTAATCTTAAAACCATTGGTAGTTTTTACTGGTAATTTATTTAATCTATACTTCATATTATCACCTACCCAATCGTCCCTTCTAATTCAAGATCAATTAATCTATTCATCTCAACTGCATATTCTACTGGGAATGCTTTAGCAATAGGCTCAGCAAAACCTCTAACTATTAATCCTTTAGCTTCTTCTTCAGACATTCCTCTACTCATTAAATAGAATATTGTTTGATCACTTATCTTACCAATCTTTGCCTCATGAGCAAAAGTAACATCATCCGTCTCAATTGTATTAACAGGAATAGTGTCACTGCGAGAAATACTATCTAACATTAATGACTCACAAGATAAAGCAAGTTTTGAGTTCTTAGCTTGTTTCTTTACAAGAACATTGCTTCTAAAAGTACATATTCCTCCATCTTTAGAAATAGATTTAGCATTAACTAAAGAACTAGTTCTAGGAGCATTATGAATAATCTTTAGTCCAGTATCAAGATTTTGTCCAGAACCAGCAAAAGAAATATTAGTAAATTCGCATCTAGCTCCTTCTCCATTCAATACACTAAGTGGATATAGCATAGACACTTTAGATCCAAAAGAACCCATAATCCATTCTATTTTTCCACCCTCTTCTACAAAGCACTTCTTAGTATTTAAATTAAGCATGTTTTTAGACCAATTCTCTATTGTAGAAAATCTCAAGGATGCATTCTTCTCTACAAACAATTCTACGCATCCAGCATGTAAATTAAGTTCATTATATCCGGGAGCAGAACATCCCTCTATAAACTGTAAATCAGCACCTTCATCAACAATAATTAATGTATGTTCAAATTGACCAGCTCCTGGAGCATTTAATCTAAAATAACTTTGTAATGGTCTATCAAGTTTAGCATCTTTAGGAATATATACAAAACTACCTCCAGAAAACAAAGCATAATGAAGAGCAATATACTTATGATCATTAATTGGTACTGCTCTTGAAAAATACTTTTTAACAAGTTCAGGATAATTCTTTATACCTTCATCAAAACTAGTATAAATAACACCTTGTTTCTTTAAGTCTTCTGTTAAATTATGATAAACAATTTCTGAATCAAATTGAGCTCCACTACCGGCAAGAGCTTGTTTTTCTGATTCAGGTATTCCTAACTTATCAAAAACCTCTCTAATATCTTCTGGAACATCTTCCCATTTTCTAACTTCACCATTTACAGGTTTAACATAAGTAGCAATCTTACTAATATCTAAATAACTAATATCAGGTCCCCAATCAGGATCATCTAATTCAAAAAATAATCTTAATGCTTTTAATCTAATATCAAGTACCCATTCAGGTTCCTCTTTTTCTTTAGACAATTTTTTAATTAACTCTTCTGTTAAACCATATTCTTTTTGTAAAGTAACATTATTGGCTTTTGAATCATATATATTTCTTGTTTCTTGATCTACATATTTTGTAACATCAGTTTTTGCCATAATATCACCTACTTTATATAATCTTTATATCCATTCTCTTCTATTTCTTTTGCAAGAGTTCCTTCTCCAGTCTTAACAATCTTACCATCTACTAATATATGAACTTTATCTACTTTTAGATTTTTTAATATCTTAGTAGAATGTGTAATAATTAACACAGCATTATTATCATTCTTATATAAGTTAATTCCTTTAGAAACTGTCTTAATAGCATCCACATCAAGCCCTGAATCAGTCTCATCTAGAATAGCAAGTTTTGGATTTAATAATAGTAATTGAAGAATTTCATTCTTCTTTTTTTCTCCTCCACTAAATCCTACATTAAATTCACGATTTACGTATTCATAATCCATACCAAGTTCATTCATATCTTTTTCTACTTCTTTAGTAAATTGATATAGATTAGGTTTTTCTCCAGTAATACTATGTTTAGTAGTCTTTAAGAACTGAGCAAGACTAACACCTGGTATTTCTTCTGGAGTTTGAAAAGACATAAATATTCCTTTCTTAGCAATCTTATCAGTTTCTAAATTAGTAATATCTTCTCCATCAAAAATAATATTACCATCTGTCACTATATATCTAGGAGAATTAAATATAGTATTAGCTAAAGTACTTTTACCAGAACCATTAGGCCCCATTATTACATGTATTTCTCCTTCATTTATTTCAAGATCTAATCCTTTTAATATATGTTTATTATTATCATCTTCAGCAATTGTATTTAAATTTTTAATTTCTAATAACCTTTTCATAAATCCTCCTATAAATATTCCTTTAAAGTTTTACTATCTAAATAGTCATTTATTTCATCACTTAATCCCTTCCATAAAGGATAAGTATTACATTTATTTTGTCTAGGGCATCCATCTTTTACACAATCAACAATATCTAATTCTTCTTCAGCAGCCCTAATAATAGAACCAATAGTTATCTTACTAGGATCTTCTTTTAATTTATAGCCCCCATCTTTACCCTTTTGCACATCAAAAAAATTGCCTTTCTTTAGAGAAATCATTATTTTTTCTAAGTACTTTAAAGATATTTTTTCTCTTTCAGATATTTCTGTTAAAGATAAATAATTTCCAGAATCATAAGCTCTACCCAAATGTATCATTACAGTTAAAGCATATCTACCTTTCGTTGATATTTTCATAGATATCCCTCCAGAAATATATTTTACTACTAAATTAGTAGGAATTACAAGCAAAAAATAAAAAAAGAGCAATGCTCTTTAATTAATCTTTTCTACTTCAGGATATGTTTTCCCTTTTAAATCAACTACAGCTTTTTCAAGTACTAGATTTGTTTGTAATTGTCCAGAACTACTATCAGCAACTTTTTCATTTGCTTCTATTTTCTCTACTATATCCATACCATCAATTACCTTACCAAAAGCAGCATAATCTCCATCTAAGTAATCTGCTTCCCCTAACATTATAAAGAATTGACATCCAGCAGAATCCATACTATAACTTCCTCTTGCCATAGAAACAACACCTTTAGTATGTTTTAAATTATTTTCAAATCCATTATTAGTAAATTCACCTTTTATTTTATATCCTGGATCTCCTGTACCAGTACCAGTAGGGTCTCCCCCTTGTAATACAAATCCAGGCATTAATCTATGGAATGTATTATTATCATAGAATCCACTCTTTACTAATGAAATAAAATTATTAACAGTATTAGGTGCAATATCTGGATACAATTCAATTACTACACTACCATAATTCTTAATATGTAAAGCAACTACAGGATTTTCAGTATTATATTGATCCATACTTAATTCATTCCCTTCTATTTGATAATTAATATTTTTTAAATCTTCTTTTACAGGTTTATCTTTTTTACTTGGAATAATTGTAATAACAATTATAAGCGCTATTATTATAATAATTGCAATAGCAATAAAAACCATATTTTCTTTTTTCATTTTATTACCTCTCTAATATATCTCTAGCAGCAACTAATCCTGTAGCAGCAGCCGTAACAATATTTCCAGCTTTTCCTGCGCCATCACCAACAAAGTATACATTTGCTGATTCCAATTTAAATTTATTATTAGTCTTTATTTCATTACTAAAGAATTTTATTTCAGGTCCATATAATAATGTATCATCATTGTTAACACCCGGAATAATTTTATCTAATTTTTCTAGTCCTTCTAAAATATTAGTAATAATTCTATGGGGCATAACTAAGGCCAAATCTCCAGCAACACAATCTTTCAAAGTGGGTTCAATAAATCCTTTATTAATACGATGCCATTCACTTCTTCTACCATTCTTCAAATCTTTTAAAGATTGAATAATAGGTTTCCCATCTCCTAGTACATTAGCAATCTTAGCAATACTTTCTCCATACAATCTAGTATTTGTAACAGGTTCAGTTAGATTAACCTTCGAAATAAAAGCAAAATTAGTATTATTACTTTTTATTTCTTTTAAAGCATGTCCATTAACACAAATATATCCATAATAATTTTCTTTAGCAACAAATCCACCTGGATTAGTACAGAATGTTCTTATTTCATCACCATAAGTATCAGTCTTAATGAATATTGTAGGATCATAAATAATATTAGTAATATCTTCCATAATATCTTTTCTAACTTCTACTCTAACACCAATTTCAATACTTTGAGATAAATAAGGAATCTCATATTTATCAGCAAGTTCTTGTATCCATTTAGCACCAGTTCTTCCTGGAGCAACAATAACATTTTTACACTCTAAAGTAGTTTCTTTATTTCCTGTAGTATAAGTTACAAAATGACTATCTTCCTTTTCAGTTCTAATATCACCAACATTAGCTCTTTCAATAAGTTTAACTCCATGAGTTTCTAAATAATCACAAATACCCTCAATATATTCAGGTAAATGATCACTACCCAAATGTTTTTGCTTAATTACTAATAATTTAGCACCTGCTATAGCAACTTTTTTTCTAATATCAAGTGCTTCATCCATATTACTTGGATATATTTCAGCATTCATATTAAATTTATTAAAAATTTCTTCTGTCTCATCTATTAATTTATAAGCTTTACTTTCAGCCATATATTTAGTCAAATCACTTTTCCCCAATCTTGGAATAAAGTTTAATTTTCCATCACTAAAAGTACCAGCTCCACCATAACCAGCAAGTATTGCACATGGATTACAATTCTGGCATGGAACCCCATTTTTATTCATAGGACATACTCTATTCTTAACAAAAGCACCTTTATCAAGTAAAGCCACTTTAAGATTTTTATTTTTAGTAACTAATTCATAAGCACTAAATAATCCAGCAGGTCCTGCTCCAACAATAATTACATCATATTTCATTTTAACCACCACTTATATCATAACATAAAATACTTTACACAACCAGAAAAATCATTCTCTAAAAGAATAAAAAATATGATAAAATGAAGGTGGTGATACTATGACACGTGAAGAAATAAATCAAGAAATGCAACAAGAAATCTTTAATGAAAACAGAAGAAGTATTATTAAAAAAATAATTAAAAAAATAATTAAAGTTTTTTTAATATTAGTAGTTCTTGGTATTATCTTTCAAACATACACAACATATGTATCTACTTCAAAAATAATTGTTAAAGAATATAGAATAACTAATAGTAAAATACCTGACAGTTTTAATGGAATAAAAATTATACATTTTAGTGATCTTCATTATGGAAGTACTATGAACGATGAAAATTTAAAAACTATTAATAAAATAATTAATGATAGAAATCCAGATCTAATAGTATTCACTGGAGACCTAATTGATAATAAATATACAGTAACCGAAAAACAAAAAGAAAAATTATCAAACAAATTAAAAAAATTAAATGCAAAATTAGGTAAATATGCAATTATAGGTGATGAAGACAAAGAAGAAATAACAACAATCTATAATCAAAGTGATTTTACCATATTAAAAAATGAGTATGAATTATTATATAATGAAAAAAATGAACCAATATTATTAATAGGTTTAGATAGTTTATTACAAAAGAAACAAAATATTAATCAAGCATATGGCTATTTTAAACAAGAAACATATAACTCAAATATATATACAATTACATTAGCTCATGAACCAGATTCAATAATAGATATATCTGGAACATATAATACAGATTTATTTTTAGCAGGACATTCTCATAACGGAAATGTTAAAGTGCCTATTATTAATTATCCAATTGAAAGAAAAAATGGTGCAAAAAAATATAATAATGAATATTATAAATTAGATTCTACGGAAATATTCATATCTAGTGGTCTTGGTACAAATAATAAAACAGGTATTAGATTATTCTGTAGACCATCTATTAGTTTATATAGATTATCAAACAAATAAAAAAGAAGATTTAATCTTCTTTTTTTAATATAAATAATAATAGAATAATGAAATAATTATGGCAACAAATAAAACTGCACCTACCGCCACTGAAATATATAATGCATTATCTACAAAACCATTAATATTATTCTTCATAAATACTTTGGGTTTGTTTTTTGTTTTTTCTAATATATTGGCATATACTTCTATATAATCTTGCCATTTTTTTCTCTCCTGTTCATCTTCTATTTTTTCCAATTCTTCAGGATTATTATAATAAAAAATAATTTGAGCCCTAACATTGTCAGGTAAATCTTCAAATGATTGAACATCTTCAATCTCACCATCAATCATTTCTTCTACTTCATCATTAGTAGGCCCTTCTTCTGGTTGATCAACCGTTTCTGTTTCAGGTTGATCTATTGTTTCAGTATAATCAGTACTTTCAATCATTACAGGTT
Source organism: uncultured Caryophanales bacterium (assembly GCA_947302515.1). Next base: position 5,504 of record CAMYVT010000005.1, on the reverse strand, counting down.
CTTCTTCTATTTTAGTAATATCTTTACTACTTAACTCTGTAGGACTAGCAATCGCTACTTTGTGATCACTATCAATTACAGTCTCTTGTACATTATCATTTTCATCAAGAAAAACCATATTATCTATATTAATTCCTTTAATGCCTAACCTTTCATAATTCTGCATTAAATAGCTAAGTTTTCTTTTTTCTTCTTCTTTTAAATTATCAACAACATCTTTTTGAGATTCTAATTCCTCTTTTGTTAAAAATCCCAATTCAACATTTTTCTTATTTCTTTCGTCCATTAATATTTCATTTGTATTAGCAAATTCATCTTTAGTTTGGTATTTTTCATTTTCATTTTGAATCTCACTTAAGTATTCAGATAATGATTTCCCTTTTTCATCATTTTTTAAAACAATTTCTTTTTGTAATTTATCAGAATAAAATGAAAACAACTCTGTACCACTTGAAAGATAATAATGTTTAATCTTATCTATATTTACACCAAAAGTCTGTGCGATTACCTCTGACACATTAATACCTCTTCCTTTTCTAGCAGTATTGTTAGAAAAATATTCTTTTACAGAAGCCTGCCTTTCTACTGGTGGTAAAGAATGTATTTTTTTTAGTAAATCTTTATATTTTGGATTACTATTTGCTAACTCTTTAATTTGTTTTGCAATATCTTCTTCTTCAGAAGTTAAATGAATACTATTTCCTTCTTTAGAAATATTCTCAAAACGATTAATCATCTGAACATATTTAATAAATAACTCAAACTCCATACCATCACCCTATTATAATTATACAAAAAAAAAATAAAATTGGATAGTCTATAATTGCCTTAATAATAATCATATGTTAAAATTAACTCATAACGAAAGAGAGGAGATTTTTTATGGCAAATGATAAATTTGTACAAAAAGTAACATCACGTGATGAAGATTTTGCTCAATGGTATACAGATGTTGTGAAAGAAGCAAAATTATGCGATTATTCTAGTGTTAAAGGATGTTTAAATTATTTGCCGAATGGTTATGCAATATGGGAGAACATTCAAAAAAACCTAGATCAAAGGTTTAAAGAAACAGGAGTTGAGAATGTTTATCTACCGGTTCTTATACCAGAAAGTCTTCTACAAAAAGAAGCAAAACATATTGAGGGATTTGCACCAGAAGTTGCTTGGGTAACTCAAGGCGGTGGAGAAGAATTAGAAGAAAAATTCTGTATTCGTCCTACTTCTGAAACATTATTCTGTGATGTGTGGCAAAAGATGATTAAATCATATAGAGATTTACCATTAGTATGGAATCAATGGAATTCAGTATTAAGATGGGAGAAAACTACTAGACCATTCTTAAGAAGTAGAGAATTCCTATGGCAAGAAGGTCATACAATTCATGCAACACATGAAGATGCTGAAGCAAGAACAATTCAAATGTTTAAAGTGTATATTGATTTTGTAAATCAAGATCTAGCAATACCACTAGTATCTGGCAAAAAAACAGAAAGTGAAAAATTTGCAGGTGCTGAAGATACTTATACTATAGAAGCAATGATGCACGATGGAAAAAGTTTGCAATCAGCAACAAGTCACTTTTTTGGTTCTGGATTCCCAGATTCATTTGATATTAAATATTTAGATAAAGAAAATAAACTACATAGTTGCTATGAAACAAGTTGGGGACTATCAACAAGAATCATTGGAGCATTAATTATGGTACATGGTGATGACTCCGGATTAGTATTGCCACCTAAAATTGCACCAACACAAGCTATGATAATTCCAATTGCTCAACATAAAGAAGGTGTATTAGATAAAGCTAATGAATTATTAGATTTATTAAAGAAAAATGGAATAAGAGCAAGAATTGATGATTCAGAAAAAAGTCCAGGATTCAAATTTGCAGAACAAGAAATGCTTGGTATTCCAGTACGTATCGAAATTGGTCCAAAAGATATAGAAAATGGTGAAGTTATTGTTGTAAGACGTAATGATCGTGAAAAAATAACAGTTAAGATTGATGAATTAACAAAGACACTTCCAACTATTTTTGAAGATATTCAAAAAGATATGTATAATACTGCCAAAAATTTCTTAGATAATCATATCTATGAAGCTGAAACCATGGAAGAAATGAAAAAAATTGCTAAAGAAAATATCGGATTTATTAAAGCAAAATGGTGTGGTAGATTCGAATGTGAAGACTATATAAAATATGAAACAGAAGGATATGGTTCTAGATGCATATCACAAGATGATGAAAAAACAATTTCTGGAAAATGTATCCATTGCGGAAAAGATGCAAAACACATGGTATACTGGGGAAAATCATATTAAAAAAAGCGTATTAAATACGCTTTTTATTTTTTTATATCCTTAACAGTATTATAAATAGATTTTAAATCTTGTTTATATTTTTTTTCAAGTTCAGCAACAGATCCATGTTCAATAAAACTATCAGGATAGGCAAAATAGTAACCATTAACATCTAAATTATTCTTTATAATTATATCTTTTACTACAGTACACAATCCACCAATAATTGTACCATCTTCTATAACAACAACATTTTTCGTTTTTTGAAGACTATTAACAATACATTTCTCATCACATGGTTTTAAAAATCTACAATTAATAACTTCACATGATAAACCATCATGTTCTAATCTATTAGACAGTTCAATTCCTTTAGCAACTGAATTGCCAATAGTTAGAATGCTTACATCCGATCCCTCACATAATAAGTCAGCCTTACCATATTTAATTTTAGATATAGGATAATTGATTTCTTTTTCTCCTCCACGAGGATATCTTATAACTACTGGTCCATCATAATTAACAGAAAAATCCATCATTTTTCTTAATTCTTCAAAATCACGAGGTGCCATAATAGTTAAATTAGGAATTATATTGAAAAATGCTAAATCCAACATTCCTTGATGGGTTGCGCCATCATTACCAACTACGCCTGCTCTGTCAACACACATAACTACATGCAATTGTTGAAGACAAATATCATGAACAACTTGATCAAAGCCACGTTGATAAAAAGATGAATAAATAGTGACAAAAGGTATTATTCCAGCACTTGCTAAGCCGGCTGCAAAAGTCAATGCATGCTGTTCTGCTATTCCAACATCAAAAAATCTATTTGGATATAATTCAGAAAACTCAGTCAGACCAGTACCATCTTTCATTGCTGCAGTAATTGCAACAATTTTTTTATTATGTTTTGCTAAATTAATAAGATGTTTTCCAAATACTTTAGAATAATCATCAGTTTTAAATTTAATAGCCTTTCCTGTTTCTAAATCAAAACTACTTACTCCATGAAATTTATCTGGATTTTCTTCGGCAAATTTATATCCCTTACCTTTTTTTGTAATTACATGAATTAAAGTAGGTCCCTCAAGTTCTTTAGCTCTTGTTAGTAAATCTTCTAAATCAGCTATATTATGGCCATCGACTGGTCCCAAATAACGAAATCCTATCTCTTCAAAATACATTCCAGGAAGAATCAATTGTTTAATACTATTTTTCATTTTTGATACAAAATGAACAATATAACTTCCTACAATTGGAATATGTTTAACTATTCTTTTTCCTGCTTTATTAGATCTAGTATAGTTTTTTCTAATTCTTAATTTTGTTAATAATTGATTAATTCCACCAATATTTTTAGAAATACTCATTTCATTATCATTTAAAATAACAATAATATTTGTATCAGAACTACCAGCATGATTTAAAGCTTCTAAAGCCATTCCACCAGTTAATGCACCATCACCAATAACTGCGACAACATGATAACTCTTTTTACTAACATCACGGGCCAAAGCATAACCCATAGCGGCTGAAATAGATGTACTGCTATGGCCAGTATTAAATGCATCTGTTTTTGATTCTGAAATTTTAGGAAATCCAGATACGCCACCAAATTTTCTTAAAGTTTTCAAATCTTCTTTTCGCCCAGTTAGAATTTTATGAACATAGCACTGATGACCAACATCCCATATTATTTTATCCTTGTTAACATCAAAAACAGACTCTAATGCTATAGTTAATTCAACAATTCCAAGATTTGAAGCAAGATGTCCTCCATTTTTAGAGACAATGTTTAAAATGTATTTTCTTATCTCATCAGATAGTTCTTTTTTTTCAAGAAGATTTAATTTTTTTATATCATTTACTTTATTAATTCTTTTTAATTGCATAAAATCACTCTTCTTTAAAACAATACTTATTATATATTCTTTTGGTAAAAAAGAAAAGTTTTTTAGAATAATAAAAGAGAGGACAACAAATTCACGCTTTTTGTCGTACTCTCTTTCGTTTCAATAAATACTATTTATTATTATAAATGATTAGCGTGGTAAACTATCCTCCTTTACAATAAATTTTTTTTTTGATTTTCATAATAATAAAAGAGTAAATATTTACACATTATTCATAGTGAAATGTTAACTAGTTATTAAACCAGACGTGAAATATAACATATCATTATGAACAAAATAATTATATCACAATTAATAAAAAAGGAGAAAAGAATGGAGAAAAAATATTTAGAATTATATAAAAAATTTGACAGAATAAGAAAACTAGGATGGATTGAATCTATGAGAAATGGTCCAACAGGGGTTGGGTATACTTTCGAAACATTATTAAACAAAAAAGAGGATAATATAAGACAACCAGATTTTAATAATATCGAAATAAAAACAATGAAATATTTCAGTAAAAGAAAAATTCATTTATTTAATTTAACACCAGAAAGCAATAGTACATATACAATTAAAAGTATTGTAAATTCATTTGGATATCCAGATAAAACATATCCAAAATATAAAGTGTTTAACGTCAGCATAAACACAAGAGTTCCAACAATAATTGGATATAAAAAATTTAGATTAAAAGTTGATAAAGAAAATAAAAAAATATTATTAATTGCAACAAGCATATTTGGAGTAAAAAAGAAATTAAACGTATATTGGAATTTTGATAAATTAGAAGAAGCATTGCTTCAGAAATTACAGTATTTAGCAATAGTAAAAGCATGTACAAGAAAAAATAAAGAAAAAGAATTATATTATTATACAAGAATAGATTTTTATAAATTGAAAAGTTTCGATTATTTTATTGACTTAATAGAAAAAGGTATTATAACTATAACTTTCAAAATTGGAATAAAAAAAGAACCAGAAAAATTTGGACAAATACATGATAAAGGAACTGATTTTTCAATATTAGAAAAAAATATTGAATTACTATTTGAAAAACAATGACTATTATTAAATCAAAGTTTGGGACTTAGGGGTTGAAAAAAAAGATAATCTTATGATTATCTTTTGTTTATAAATGGTCGGGAAGACAGGATTTGAACCTGCAACCCCTAGGTCCCAAACCTAGTGCTCTACCAAGTTAAGCTACTTCCCGTTAATATGGTGCGCTCGAAGGGATTCGAACCCCTGACCTTTTGGTTCGTAGCCAAACACTCTATCCAACTGAGCTACGAGCGC
>CAMYVT010000004.1 GCA_947302515.1 uncultured Caryophanales bacterium | reverse complement strand
TTTATTCAAGTAATTGAGTCAATCTCAATTCATAGATTTGTGCCGATTTTTCGTAAACACGTTAAATTGAGGCCCCATTTAAATATAAAAAGAATAGTTATTTAACTATTCTTTTTTTGTTAATGTTATAGTCTGCAACAAATATAATTATTAAAGCTATTATAAATATAACTTTTCCAGCTACTGTTTGTAATGCCGTTATGTAATAACCTACGTAAGGCATAGAAAAAACATATTTACCATAATAATTTTCTTTTGTCGCTCTTAACCTATCTGTAAAATCATTATTATCTCCTTTTGTTCTTAGATCATTTTTATTAACTCTTATAACTCTATGAATAACTCTTTGATCTAATTGATAATAAGCAATAACATCATCTTCTTTTATTTTTTTAAAAGGATAGTTTTTATTAATAAAACATAAACTTCCTGTTGGAATAGATGGAGACATTGATCCAGAAGATATTATTGTTGGTACTACACCAAATAAATATAAAACTATTATTAATACAGCTACCATTGATATAAAAATTGTAATTGTATTTAGTATAAATCTTACTACTTCTTTCATATCATTCCCTCTATTCTTTTTTAATTATAACACATGATTTTTAATCATCATAATGATTTAAAAAACTTTCATAATTTCTATTCTTTTTAGTACCTAATACACAGTCAAGATTAACATTATCCATTGATTTAAAAATATTATAATCTACTCTATCATTTTGTTTTCTTAATTCTTTTATTAATTTCTTCATTTCTTTTCTTTTACTTTTTTCTTCATCTACTATATTTACCTCTTCAGTAAATTTACAAGCACAATTTAAAAATTTTAATTCATTATATTTAGCCCAACTAACTATATCTTCTTCTCTTATTTGATATAGGGGTCTAATTAGTTCTAAACCCTCAAAATTATCACTATGTAGTTTAGGCATCATAGTTTTTAATTCTGCTCCAAAAAACATTGATAAAAGAGTTGTTTCTATTACATCATCCATATGATGACCTAATGCTATTTTGTTACATCCTAATTCTTTGGCATGATTATATAAACATCCTCTTCTCATTCTAGCACATAAATAACAAGGGCTTTTATCTTGTTTTGTTACTATATCAAAAATATCACTTTCAAATATTTCTATTGGAATATTCATTAACTTAGCATTTTTTTCAATTAAATCTCTATTTTTCTTATTATAGCCTGGATCCATACATACATAATGAGCAGTAAATGGAAATTTACCATGACGAGTTAATTCTTGTATACATTTAGCTAATAAGAAAGAATCTTTTCCTCCACTAATACATACCATAATAGAGTCATTTTCTTTTATAAGTTCATATTCTTGAACAGAACTTATAAATTTAGCCCAGATATCTTTTCTAAACTTCTTAATTATACTTCTTTCTATTTCTTGATATTTTTCCATAAATACCACTTCCTAAACACGTATAATATATCTAATTATTAATTATTTTGTCAAATAAAAAGAATAAGATAAAATCTTATTCTTCACTTATATGAGAATTTTCTAATTCAACTATTTTTTGATTTAATTCATCTATCTCTCTATTCTTATCTTGTATTTCTTCTTCTAATCTATTTATATCATTTTCATAACTCTTTAATTTATTAAAATAATTTTCATGATTAGTTTTTAATTTCTCTATATTAGTAGCAGATGCATATACTTTTATTGTTTCTATGTTATCTCCAATATTAATATTTTTATCATTTAAATCTTTTAAGAATAAACGAATCATATTAATTTGATTTTCATAATAACTATTAATATGTATAACATTATTTGGAGTAATATTATATGTCCCCGTCTTATTCTCATCTATTGTATATTCAATTCTAATATTATCTCTTTCTTCAACAATATACTCAATATTATCATAATCACCTAATAATATATCATTGCTCATGGCAATCTCGAATGTTTCTGTTTTTAAATTACTAGGAGTATTTTCTATATTAAATTGTAGAGAACCCACCATTAACATTCCAATACTTAATCCCATTACTATAACTGATCCAATAAATGACCAAATCATTGTTTTAAAGTTATTTTTACGATTAAAAGTAAAATTAAATAATAATAGAATTATTATACTTAACGCTACTCCAGCTGATAAACATCCTAATAGACATCCTGCAAAGAATATTCCTGTCTTATATACTAAGAATGATAAGATAAAGCCAATTCCTACACATACTAGAGTTCCACATAATGATAAAGCAATCCATAAAGCAGTTAATTTAACAAAGAATAATAGTACTTTTAATAATCCTCTTAAGAAGTGATAATCACTATGTTTAGGATCTCTTACTACTATTTTGCTTTCTTCTTTAAAAGCTATTTTAGAATTATTATCCACTTTAGTAGTTTTTTCTTTTGCTTCTTCTTTTTGTTCTTCAACAATTTGTTCATAGTAATCTAAATATCTCGCTTTAAAAATTCTTACCATTATTATGACTGCTACTACAAAAGCTATTAGAATAAAGATTGATTCATAAAAACCTTCTATTCTATAATATGCTCCTTCTGGTAAAAATCCTAATAATGATCTATTCATTATAGTTGTAGTAATACCATAAATTATCTTACCAGCAATCATTAAAATAAATGCAATTACAAATTGTTCAAATAAACATTTAACTTTGCTCCAAAATTTCATTCTAATAAACATATTAACTGAGTCTGTTATAAATTTAAAGAACTCTTCAATATATTTATTAGCATTTTTCTTTGCTTCTTCTTCTCCTTTCACTTCTTTTATATCTCTATGTAGCAAGTCATCTATATTGCAATTATACTTTTTACATATAGATATTATTTTATCCATTTCTGGATAGGCAGCACCTGATTCCCATTTAGATATTGCTTGACGAGATACTCCTAATTCTTCTGCTAATTGTTCTTGAGATAGATTATTTTCTTTACGTATTTTCTTGATGTTTTCTGAGAAATTATTATTCATATATTTTTTCTCCTTTCATCTACCATTTTAGTATTTCTACCGGTTGCGTTCTACCAACTTATGGTTGTTTTTTGTATAAAGTTGGTTGCATTTACATATTATTCTCTCAATTCCAATACCTAATAGTAAAAATAATAACATATGTAAGTTATAAGCATATCTTGGCGATATTTCTATAAATAGATATATTCCATAATATAAAACAATTAATATTTTTATAAATATTATCTTATTATCTTCTTCTGTTTTTCTCTTTGGAAATAAACTTACTATTAAGAGAACAATTACAAGATTTAAAAAACCTTGATTATATGTCTGTAACCAATCATATAACTTATTATTCCAATTATTTGTAATTCTTAAATCGTAATTTGTTTGAGTCCAAAGTATTACTTCTTTCTTTAAGAATAATACTGGAAATTTTTTATAATCTGTTTTAATTCTTTCTTTTAATAATTCTTTTTCTTGATTAGTATTAAAATAACTTTGTACATCTTCTTCATTATAAATACCATTATGTTCATCATTTAATCCACAATAGAATTTCCATAGAGTAACATTTTTATCTAGATTATTATCTATATTTTTATGTAATGGACTTAGTAATAATGCTTGTGAAGTTAATGCTGTGAGAAGAAAATATGTTAATAGAATTATCCCTAAATTTAATAATTTCTTTTTATAATTATTTTTACTTAAATAACATATTGTATAGACTATAATACCTAATATTATAATAATTGATTCTGCTCTAAAGAAGTTTGCTAAAGCTAGTAAGAATGCTATTAGGATTGAACATTTCCAATTTTCTTCTTTTGAAATTATTAAATATATTACAATTAACATTAATAAAGCTGGTATATGCTGATTTGTTAATACTGAGTTTAAATATAATGGATAAAGATAGAATAAATATCCAAAAGATATTATTCTTGCAGTATTTTCTTTAAATAATTTTTTACTTATTAAATAAATCAATACTACTATAAATGAGGTATAAATACTATTCATTATTTTTAATAGTATTATACTATTAATAATCTTTAATAATAATGCTTGAAATAATACTAATCCTAATTGGAATGGATATGTTTGAAAATAGAAGCCATTCATAAAACTAATATTTCCTTTTATAAGGTTTATACTAGCATCATACATAGTTTTAAAATCATCTGTTATTTCTACTTTTAATACTAAAATAGATATTAATCTTATTAAGAATGCTACTATAAATAAGAATAATGGATAATTTTTAATCTTAGTTTTTTTATAATAAAAAAATAATATTACTATTAATGGTATTGTTAAAAATATGGCTAGTTTTTGCTTAGTAAATAATATTAATACTAAGAACATTAAAAATAAAATATATTCTGCAAATTTTATTAGTTTTTTCATATTATCATCTCTAAATAGATAATATCATATGTATTCTTTCTTTTCAAATCTTTATATGATAGAATAAATGCAGGTGATAAGTATGAAAAAATTATTAATAAAAAAAGAAAATATTATATATATAGTAATGTTCTTTCTACTTTTTTTTGTACACTTTCCATTACTAACTAAAAATATATTAACGGCTGATGTTCTATTAAACAATTCTTATTATAATGGTTATTCATGGGAATTATCTTTAGGTAGATTTGGATTATATATAATAGGTATATTAAAAGGATTTGTATCTATACCTTTAATAGAATATACTATTAGTTTTATATTAATTAGTATAATTACCTTAATACTATTAAAACTATTTGATATTAAAGATAAATTATCTAAAATAATATTTATGTTTATTATGATTCTTAGTCCAATTATTTCATCTACTATACTATTTCATTATTGTTCTGTTCCATACTTATTAGCTTTCTTATTTAGTGTTTTAGCAGTATATGTTTACTATAATTATAAAAATAAATATATTAAATATTTAATACCTATTATTTTAATAGTAATTAGTTTATCTTTTTATCAAGCATATTTATCTGTTATTGTTAGTACTTTTTTCTTATATCAGATTAAGTTATTATTTGATAAGAAAATTTATTATAAAGAAAGTATTTTATATTTATTAATAATACTTCTTGGAATAGTAATCTACTTTATCTGTATGAAATTATCATTAATAGTATTTCATATAGATATGGCTAATTATAGTAATGCTAATAATATTGGATTATCTACTATACTTAGTATTCCAAATAAGTTTATTGATTCATATAAATTGTTCTATGAAATGTATTTTACTAATAGTTTTACTAAGAATACTTATCTACATAATAATATTATTTATTTATTAATATTTATTATGTTTATAATTACTTATATTATTAATCTTATTAAAAGTAAGATTAATATTAAAAATAAAATAATTAGTACTATTTTATTATTATTAATACCTGTTTTTTTAAATAGTGTTATTTTTGTTATTAATGATACTAAACTACAATTACTTATGAGTGCTTCTTATTTAGTATTATTTGTATTTATTTTACGTTTTGAATATAAAAAACATTTAAAAATAATTATGGTTATATTATTTATAGTTTTGCTACGTAATTATTTAATACAAGATCAAGCTACTTATACGACTTTAAATAATACTTATAATACTTATAATACTATTATTAAGAGTTCTATTAATAATCATATTAATGAATTGGATAAGAGTTTTATAGTAATTGGTAATATTAAGAATACTGATGAAATTAGTAAATTAAATTATGGTTATATTTCAGATGAAGGATTATTCTGGGATGAATATAATTTAAGAGTTTTAGGTTTTGAAAGATTTTGTAAACAGAATTATGGTCTTGATATAAAATTTGGTAATGAAGAATTATTTAATGAAGTAAATAATCTTAATAATAAAGATATTACTTATATATATAGAGATAATATTATTATTAATTTAAATAATTATAATAAAAAAGAGAGTTAATACTCTCTTTTTTTATTCTACTGTTACAGATTTTGCTAGATTTCTAGGCTTATCTATATCAAGTCCTCTTTCATTAGCAGTATAATAACCAATTAATTGTAAAGGTGGTACTATCAAGATTGGTTGGAAATAATCACTTAGTTTTTCTACTACATACTTAAAGTGATGATTCATAATACTTCCATCATTTGTAATAGTATAAATAGTTGCTTTACGTGATTCTACTTCTACTACATTTGATTCTGTCTTATCTTTTATCTTATCACTCGTAATAATAGCAAATACTGGTACTCCTTCTTCAACTAGAGAAATAGTTCCATGCTTTAATTCTCCTGCTTGGAAAGCATCAGTATGTGTATAAGATACTTCTTTTAGTTTTAGACTACCTTCTTCACACATAGCATAATCTATTCCTCTACCTATATAGAAGGCATCTCTAGCATCTTTTATTTCTTTTCCAACACCTTCAAATATTTCTTTATCATTTAATACCTTTCTTAAAGCATCTGGAAGATGTTTTGCTTCTTCTAATACTTCTTCATAGTCATCTGCTAAACCTTTTGATTTAGCTGCTTTTAATGCTATTAAAGAGAACATTGCTACTTGTAATAAATATGCTTTTGTTGTAGCTACTGCTATTTCTGGTCCTGCTTCTATGAATAAGGTTTGTTTTGCTTCTCTAGCAATAGTTGATGTTTTTACATTTACAATTGCTAAAGTATCTATTCCTTCTTCATGAGCTTTTCTCATAGCAGCAATAGTATCTGCAGTTTCTCCTGATTGAGATACTAGTATGACTAATGTTTTACGATCATAAATAATCTTTTTATAACGATATTCTGATGCACATTCAGTCATACATTTAATATTTGCTTTTTCTTCAAGTAAACATTTACCAATCATACCTGCATATAAAGCAGATCCACAAGCAACAATATGGATTTCTTCATAGTTACTAATATCTACCATTTTATCCATATCATTTAAATATTTATTTAATGTTCTTTGAAGAACTATTGGTTCTTCCATTATTTCTTTTAACATGAAATGTTTATAATTACCTTTATTAGCATCTTCTATAGTAATAGTAGATGTTTGAATTTCTTTATCTATCTTTTTATTATCTTTATAAATATTTACTTCGTCTTTTGATAATTCTACTACTTCATCATCATCTAATAATATATATTTATCAGTATATTTGATTATAGCAGCTATATCAGAAGCAATATAATTTTCATTTTCTCCTATTCCTACTATTAAAGGAGAGTCTTTTCTAACAGCATATAATTTATCTTGATCTTCAAATAAAATACCAAAAGCATAAGATCCTTTTAAAGATTTAATTGCTTTAGTAATTGCTTCTATTGGATTACCTTTATAATAATTATCAATTACTGCACATGCTACTTCTGTATCAGTTTCACTTCTAAATACAACACCTTCATTTACTAGCATATTTTTTAAGTCTGTTGCATTTTCTATAATACCATTATGTACTATAGTTACTTTATTTACTTTATGAGGATGTGCATTTACCTCATTTGCTTCTCCATGAGTTGCCCATCTGGTATGAGCAATTCCAAGTTTGGAATTAATTAGGTTCTCTTTTGCAACCTTTTCTTCTAAATCCGAGATTTTTCCAGTACTTTTAATAATCTGAATATTATCACTATTTTTAATAGCAATTCCGCTGGAATCATAACCTCTATACTCTAATTTCTTTAAACCTTCTATTAAAAATTCTTTCGGATGTTGTTCTCCAACATAACCTACTATTCCACACATAATTTTTTTCCTCCACTACAAAAAAATGTGTGTTGATATATACTTTGTTGTAATATTGATTTTACTTTTTGTTATATATCTTACGAATCACCATCCGTAGTAGTACCCGCCGAATCTTTCGATAATCTACTATCCTCGTCATCCTTAAAGGACCTGGCGCTAAATGGATGTACTCCTTTCTTTTCATCTCACCTTTATAAACATTATACTAGAAAATAAAAAAGATGACAAATCTTTCTATCTTAAAATGTCATCTTTTTTATATATAAAATGAGTTTTCTCTTTAGTATCTTTTCCTTTATCTATAAGATTATTCTCATAATCAGAATCATCTCCAATTGCTGAAAACTTGTTTGACAACTCTTTACTAATCATTAGGAATTCCTTGTCACTTTCTGACAGTCCATATGCTTTTTGAGTAGCTTCTAAACTTTCAATATAATCAGTACATCCTTTTAAATTAAAACTGTCATTTGAACTTTGGAAATATAAGTATCTATAGTTACCTTCTTTATTTAATTTTAAATAAATATTATATACTTTTTTATTTCCCAAATCTATTTCACATGCTAACTCTTCTAATGTACCACCTTGTATTTCTGGACTTAGATTTTTATAAATATCTTTTCCAATTGCCTTGCAATTAGCATCATTTGTACCATTCTCGCTCCAGAATTTTGATGGTTCTTTTCCTATATTAATATTTACGTAACTGAGTAACATACATATTACGAATATAAAGAATATAAATAATGCTATAAAAACATTTACTCCACCCTTTTTCTTACATAGAGCTTCTAATTGATCTGATGAAGTTACTTTAGTTTCTAATTTATGCACTTTTGTTTCAACAATATCAAGATATATTTTATTAAAGAATATACCTGAACCAACCATAACTAGTACTATATAAGGTACTAAAATAATTGGTAAAAATTTAATAATTATTCCAGTTATTATTAGACCAATAATACCAATTAGATATAGTTTTCTATATAAGAAATACATCCAACTAAACAATAAAGCATAAATATTAAATGGTCTTTCAACTACCCATTTATAGTCTTCTCCGATATAAGCAGCAATAAAAGGATCTCCTTTTACACTATAATCTTCTTCAACTTCTTTTTTTGCTTTATTCTTATTTTTCTCTTTTGATGAAAAATCATTAAACTCTGAAAAAGAATTATCCTCCATTTCATCTTCGGGAGTTAATCCTTTTTTCTTAGAAGATGTTTCATCTACTTCAGATGGATCATTATATGTACCACAGTTAGTACAGAACTTTTCACCTGCTCTTAGATCATTACCACAGTTCTTACATTTCATAATAATCTCCCTTTTCTATTAAACACTTTCTTCTCCTAGTTTTTCATATTGTCCTTGTGTTGCTTCTTTATATTCACTTATTTGTTCAGCAAATGTTTCATCAAATTGAGGCATAGATTTTTTAATAACATCTGGATAGATATTTTTACTTGTTGTTATAGCTTGACGAATATCCATAATATTAACTTCTCTTCTATTATCAAATAGAGCATTAGAAAATGCTTGTTGAATAATAGTTAAAGAAACATCTGGATAACGTGAACCAATCTCGTATATTCTTTTATATTCACTAGTAATATCTGTAATAAACTCCATTATCCTTCTTTGAATAAATGGTGTATACATTAACTTAGCACCAGTCTTATATTCTATCTTTGGAAGAGTACCAACTAATATTTGAACATTTTCATCTCTTGTTGGTTCAAATATTTCTACTTTTTGGAAACGTCTTACAAAGGCTTTATCTCTTAAAATATATCTTTCATATTCTTCTGTTGTTGTTGCACCAATAACTTTAATATCTCCTCTATCTAGAGCTGGTTTAAACATATTAGCAAAGTCTAAAGCTTCTCCTTTAGTACCCATTAATGTATGAATTTCATCAATAAATAATATAAGTTTAGTTTTATCTTTTAATTCATCTATTAATGTTTGTACTTTAGATTCTCCTGTTACTGGGTCTGTACCTAAAAGAGCAGCAGTATTTAATTTAATAACTTGATATCCTTTTAAAACATCAGGTACTAAATTTCTCTGTATGCGATATGCTAATCCTTCTACAGTAGCAGTTTTACCAACACCAGGCTTGCCTATTAGTACAGCAGATTTCTCTGGTGTTAAAAGAATTAAAATTAATTGTTTAATTTGTTCATCTCTACCAATAGCTGGATTGGTGATATATTCATTCTTTTGAAAGTTTTCACCATAGTTTTCCAACATACTAATACGTTTTGATTTAATATTAAAATTTTCTTCTACTTTTTTATCAAAAAAATCTTCTAATTCCATGAAACCCACTTCCTAATCTATTTAATTATATCATAATATCTAGTTTTTTTATGTTTTTATTAAAACATTATTTGTAGTTAAATTATTATTATTAGCATGACTAATAATCCAATTCTGATCATTAGCATCTTTTACATATATTTTGTTTGTTGTTTTCCAATTACCAAAAATACCATTGTATGATGTAACATTACTAAAATCAAATGTTGACAAATCTAAAGTAAAGCTACTATTAGCATACCCAATATAACTAAACATGTAGTTCATATTAGTAATCAAGTTAGTATCAAACTTATCTCCTAAATTTAAAGTAAATACAGTGCTACTATATCCAGCAAATTCAAACATGCCTCGAGGTAAACCACTTCCACCAATGGCTTCGCTTCCATTCATAATGGTTACATTGCTGGTATCAAATTTAGAACCCAAATCTAACGTGAAGACTGTACTGCTGTAGCCAGTTTTAAAAAACATTGCATACATATCTGTTACATTACTGGTGTCAAAAAGATTTCCTAAATTTAAAGTGAATATGGAACTACTATAACCAGTTTCACAAAACAAACCTCTCATATCTGTTACATTACTTGTATCAAATTTAGAGCCTAAATCTAAGGTGAATGATGCATCGTTATGGCCTGTTTGATAAAACATCGAACTCATATTTGTGACATTACTTGTATCAAATTTGTTGCCTAGATTTAAGTGGAAGCCTGAGCTATCATAACCTGTTGCCATAAACATTAGGTACATATTAGTTACATTACTTGTATCAAATTTATCGCCTAAATCTAATGTAAATACCGGACTTTTCCTACCAGCAGATTCAAACATATGACTCATATCTGTTACATTGCTCGTGTCAAATTTATTGCCCAAAGATAAAGCAAATACTTGACTATTATAGCCTATATAAGAAAACATATATTCCATATTTGTTACTTGATTTGTATCAAATTTATTGCTTAAATCCAATGTAAACACCGGACTATTGTGTCCTGTGCTATAAAACATATAAGACATATCTGTGACATTGCTGGTATCAAAGTTAGAGCCTAAACCTAACGTGAAAACTGTACTACTATAGCCTGTTTGATAAAACATTCGACTCATATTTGTTACATTGCTGGTATCAAATTTACTGCCTAAGTCTAAAGTAAAGACTTGACTATTATAGCCTGTTGCTTGAAACATACTTTTCATATTTGTTACATTACTCGTATCAAAGTTGTTACCCAAATCCAAAGTAAAGACTGTACTATTATATCCTGTTTGTGAAAACATTCGACTCATATTTGTTACATTGCTGGTATCAAATTTACTGCCTAAGTCTAAAGTAAAGACTTGACTATTATAGCCTGTTGCTTGAAACATACTATTCATATTTCCTACACTACTGGTATCAAATTTATCGCCTAAATCTAACGTGAAAGCTGTACTGCTATTGCCTGTTTGATAAAACATTTGATGCATATCGTTTACATTACTTGTATCAAATTTATTACCTAAGTCTAAAGTAAAGACTTGACTATTATAGCCTGTTTGATAAAACATTGCAACCATCGTTGTTACATTACTTGTATCAAATTTATCACCTAAATCTAAGGTAAAAACTGTACTGCTATAGCCAGTTCTATAAAACATATCATACATACTTGTTATTTGACTAGTATCAAACTTATCGCCTAAATCTAAGGTAAAAACTGTACTGCTATAGCCAGTTCTATAAAACATACTATACATATTTGTTACTTTATTTGTATCAAATTTATCGCCCAAATCTAATGTGAAGGCAGTACTTTTATAGCCCGTATTGTTAAACATATAATACATCGTTGTTACATTACTTGTATTAAACTTATCACCCAAATCTAATGTGAAGGCTGTACTGCTATAGCCTGTGTTAGTAAACATTTGGCTCATATCAGTTACATTACTTGTATCGAAATTAGATCCTAAATTTAAAGTAAATGATGTGCTATTATAGCCTGTATAGTAAAATAATGAACACATATTAGTAACTCTAGATGTATCTAAGTTATCTATACCATTTATTTGATCTACCCCTCTTAAATTATAGAACAAATAACTACTATTTTCATTCGCATATAAATGTCCATCTCCTTGTATATATAAATCATACTTAGTATTATCAGCTTGATTTGTTGTGATATAGGCCATTACATTTCCATTTTGAGCTGCTCCTATATCCCAACTTGCTACTATATTATTAGGTGGATTTATTTCATCATCTAAGTTTACTATTTTTATTTTATTTCTATATGTACTTGATTTAAAAGCTGTTGTGTCTGATGAACTTGTTACTCTTATAATAGGTTCTTTATACTTTTCTAGATTAACTGATCCATTTATACCTAAATCTGTACCTAAAACTGAATATCCTATTCCTAAGAACAATACAAAAACAAGAAAAATAAATATATTACGTTTCTTATGACTAAATCTTACTTTTCTTCTTGTTCTTCTAATCATATATTTTCCCCTATTATAATAATTATAATATTTAATAGTATATGACTCAATTAAATATATAAAATTATTTATTACTTTACATAAAAAAATAATGAATATTTATATTCATTATTTTATTTTATTATTTTTTTAATTGTCTTGGTTTAATAATATCAGACATTATAGCACCATTCTTTTGTAGTTCTTCTCTTATTACGGCTCTTGTATAGTATACAGCACCATATAAATCAATATCATCATCTAAGAAATCGTATCTATCTCTGGCACTTTCCCATAAAGCTGTATGTTTCTCAATGAAATCTTTATTTAAATGTAATGTAGAAGCATCTTCAAATGCTATTTTACCTCTTCTTTGTAACATAATTGCAAAATATCTTGTTAATTTCTCTGGATCATATACTCCACCATGAAGTCTATAGATATCATAGAAATCTTTTACTCTTGTATTTAATAATTCTTCTTTATTACTTTCTACAATTATACATAATTTTTCTGCTAAATATTCTTCAAATGATGGTGCTATTACTGGGAATTCATCATCACCTTCAAATATAGCAGGCATTGTACGTACTTGTCTTTCTATTAGACGATCATAGTTTTCTTGAAAGTCTACTCCTAAAGGTTGTTTTGTTCTATCAAAACATCCTTCAAATGACATTTTATATATACCAGTTGGTGTTATTTTTGGTTCTCTTACTAATCTGAAAGTAAAATCAGATATTCTTTCATCATTAACGAAAGCTCTAATTAAATCTTCATTTTCTTCAATTGAACCTAATACTGCTAAGTCTACATCAGTTATTCCACGTACTAATTTACCTAAATAAGCAGTTTCTGCTGATGAGCCTTTTACTAGTATCATACCATTATTATATTTTGATAATTTTTCTAAGAAGAGTCTTGATATATATGTACTATATGCATTTCTAATACTAATACCTAATCTATCCGATTCTTTTTTCATAAAAGAACGTAATTGATTAGAATTACTAAAATGTTGCATATAACCTCCCCCTCTCAATGTGTGTACATTATACCACATTTTGCTTTATTTTTCAAGTTTTTCCGTACTTACATCGATTGGGTTAACATGAATTACAGATAAATAAATCTCTGGTATTTCCTTTTCTATTTCCCTTTCTAGAGTATTTGCAATATCATGTGAATCAAATGTTGATAATGTTCCATCTACAAAAATAGTAAATGATATTTGATAACGATATCCTACTGGAGTTGAATTAAAATGATTTATTTTTAATACTTCTTTATGTTTTTTTATTATATTTAATACTTTTTCTTTTGTTTCATTATCCATTGATTTATCCATTAAAACATCATAACTTTCTATGAATAATTTTATTGCAGTATAAGCTATCCAAAGAGATATTAAAATACCTACTATTGAATCTATGATAATATATTTATTACTAAATAGAATTGATACTAAAGTCATAGTAGTTATTAAGACATCATTACGATGATCTTTATTATTAGCAAGAATTAATATATTATTTGTCTTTTTATATAGATATGAAGTATAAATATATAAACTTAATTTAGTAATTATGGTAATAATACATACTACTATTAACCAATTTGAATATATTAAATATTCTTTATCTATTAGATTTACTATTACATTTTTTATCATAGTACATGATAATAAGAACATAGAAATACTTATTAACATAGAATATATATATTCTGCTTTACCATGACCTAAATGATGATCTTCATCTGCTTCTTTTCTACTTATTTTATTGCCGATAAAAGTCATACATGATGAAAATATATCTCCTGCACTATTAAAAGCATCTGCGAGTAATGATTGAGAATTACTTATTACACCAGCAATAGCTTTAATAATAAATAGAAATATATTTCCTAGCATTCCTAAAATACCAGTTCTATTTGCTGATTCATATCTGTCCATTTTATTCTTCTCCTCTATCTAATCGATCTAAGAAATGATTTAATAAATGATACCATTTATAAATCTTCTTCTTATGTTCACTATATTTAGCAATCTCTTCTAAAGATGCATCTTCATGAAGAGACTCATATCTTTTTAAACATCTGTTATAGCAATTATTAATGCATGTACGTAATACCATGATATCTCCTTTTAATAATGATAAATCTTTCATATTACGATATTGTGCACTATCAATTATAATTGTTTTATTTCTATCTTTAAAGCAATTTAATATATCTTTATATATTTCATCAAAATTCATACATAAATCTGGTAATTCTTTATACTTATTAATGAGATACTTATATAATTCTTCTTCATATGAGTTTTTATGTTCTTTTCCAAAAACATGGTCTGTATCAATAACAATACATGCTTCATCATCCATATAAGTTTCTGTTAATGTTGTTTTACCACTACCAGATTCTCCTGTAATATTTACAATTAAATCATCACTAATATGTTTAATATAAGGATCTTTATCAATATCTAATGTTATATATAATTTGTCTCTTCTAAAATATTCTTTTAAAAAATCATTTTTAACAAGAGTATAATCATAACACTCTTCTTCTTTTTCTAAAAGAGTATATTTTATCTCTCTAGTAGTTTTTTGCCTTTTAAAGCCTAAACGTTCCATTAAAGAAAAGCTTGATGGATTCTTTTTACAACAACATGTTTCTATTCTTTCTAATTCACATTCTATAAACATATATTTTAATACTTCTTGTGCTGCCTCAAATGCATATCCTTTCTTTTGATACTCAAGATCTATAAACCAACCTATATCCATAACAGAATCTTTATCTGTTGGATGTAAGCTTATTTGTCCTATTACTACATTATTATCTTTTAATTCAATTGTCCAAATAAAAGTATCAGGATTATTAGCTTTCTCTAATTTTTTATATTGCCACTTTTTTTCTTCTTCCCAATCTTTATTTATCTTACTTGTTAAATAATAGATTGATACTTCTTTTATTAATAATATATTCCATAATACTTTTAAATCTTTTTCTTCTGTTTTATGAAGAAGTAATCTTTCTGTTTCCAACGTTTTACTACCTAAATATCTCATATAATCCCTACTTATCTAAAAAATCTATATAAACTAGATTTATTTATTTCTTGTTCTTAAATATTCTACAAAACCTCTTAATAATTCTTTTTTATCTTCTTTTATCCATTTAATATCTTCTAAAATAGATTCTGCTTCATCATACATTTTATTCATTTTATTCATAGCATAATCATATGATCCAGATAATTTGAATAATTCTTGTACTTTCTTTATATTTTCTTCTGATATATCTTCTTTACCATAATACTCTAATAATTCATCTTTATATTCAGTATTTAAGATATGAGAGTATAGAATAGTTTGTTTAAATTCTTTAATATCTGATCCTTTTACTTTACCCATTTCATCTGAGTAAATCCCTAATATATCATCTTGTATTTGAAAAGCCATTCCTACTCTTTCTCCAAACTTTTCTATATCTTTTAATTGATCTTTATCTCCTCCTGCAAGAATAACACCTACTGATAAAGGCCCTATAATTGTATAATGTGATGTTTTTAATCTGTATATTTCTAATATATTATCTTCAATACTTTTATTATCTAATAGATTATATTTACCTTTATATGGAAGTATTACATCTATTAATTCTCCTCTTATTGTTGTTAAAACAGTATCATTAAAATTAGATAATATTTTACCTAAATTAGGATCATTTGAGTAAGAATCTGCAATTATCTTATTTGCTTCATATAAACCATAATCTCCCATACAAATAGCAATAGAGTCACTTAGATGTTTTACTTCTACTTTGTTTTCTGAATACTTTTCATATTTATTGTAATTTGCATAGTGAATAGTATCTTTTCCTCTTCTTTTATCATCATTATCAATGATATCATCATGTACTAAAATACCTGTTTGAAATACTTCATATGCTAAAGCTAAATCTAGAGAATAATCTATATCATCTTTTAATAAATAATAACCTAAATTTACTAGAGTTCCTCTTACTAGTTTTCCTTCACTATTTAAATTCTTAAAATACTCATAGTTTTCTTTTAACAATGGATTATTATCTTTTACTAATTCTTCATTAAAATCATTTATTTTATTATCTATTTTTTCTTTAGTTTCTTTATAATACTCTTTGAATTTTTCTATCATAAATCCTCCTATTTATTATTCTCTACTATTTTTCTTCTTTTCCACATATCTATTAATAGAATAAATACTCCTACAGTTATACCTATATCTGCTATATTAAAGATTGGAAAATGATAATTACCAAAAGAGAAAGAAATAAAATCTATTACACTTCTATATAGTATCCTATCTATTAAATTACCAAAAATACCACCAATAATCATACCTAAGGCAATAATAGATAAATTACTAAGATTATGTGATTCTTTCTTTATAGTATTATCTATTAAGATAATAAATAATATACTAATAATAATTAATAATAATGTAGCATCTTCTAAGATAGAGAATGCTGCTCCTGAATTTTTTACATAACAAAAAGAAAAGAAATTTGGAATAATACTTATTTCTTGATATAATTCCATATTCTTTTGAATAAGAAGTTTTATAAATTGATCAATTAATACTGTAATTGCTACATATTTATAGACTTTCTCTCTATTCTTCATTCTTTTCTCCTTGTAAGTATTTTATTTTATCTACAATTACTTGTGTTTCATTTAATCTTCTCTCTACTTTTCCTCTTATTTTAATAATATTACCTTTTTCTATATTTTCAAATCCTCTTAATATCTTAGGGAATATTATAAACTCTTTACTACCTGTTTCATCACTACCTGTAAGAAAAGCCATTTTATCACCTTTTTTAGTATTAATTACTTTTATTTTTTCTACTAATAATAATACATCAGCAGTTTTATCATAATTATTATCTATTTCATTTATATTAATACAATATGGATTATCTTTCTTATACATAGTAGTTGGATGAGAAGATAAGTAGAAGCCAAATGCTTCTTTTTCTTTCTCTAGTAAAAAACTTTCATCATATTCTTTTTTTCTTTCTATTTCTGGTTTCATAACTAGAGATGGATCTATATCTTTAGTTAATTCTGCATAATTAAATAAACTATCTAAATTTTCTATTAAGGTTCTTCTATTATATTTAAATTCTTTAAAAACATCAGCATATATTAGTGTTTCAAATGTTTTTTTACCTATACCTGATATATATAATCTACTGAAACAATCAAATATATCTTCAAATGGTCCTTCTTCTTTAGCTTTATTTATTTGTTCTGTTACAACTATGCCAATAGATTTAATATTAGATATTGGATATATTATTTTATCATCTACTACTTTATATCTTGATTCACTATTACTTATAGTTGGTTTTTCTATTTCAATATGTTCTTTCTTTGCTTCTAAGATATATTCATTAGTCTTTGTTTCAGAACCAATTACATTACTAAGTAGATTAGAGAAGAATATTGTCTTATAATAACACTTTAAATATGCCATTTTATAAGCTACTATAGAGTATACTACTGAATGTGATTTATTAAAACCATAACCTGCGAAGTTTAATATTAAATCAAATATCTTTTTAGCTTGTTCTTCTTTATGACCTTTTTCAATACTTTTCTTAATAAATTTCTCTTCTTCTGCTTTTAGTAAGTCTACTTTTTTCTTAGACATAGCTCTTCTTAGAATATCAGCTTCTCCTAAAGTATATCCGGCATAGATATTTGCTACTTGCATAATTTGTTCCTGATATACTAAGATTCCATAAGTATTCTTAGTAATTTGTTCTAATGATGGATCTAGATACTCTACTTTTTCTTCTTTATGTTTTCTTCTTATAAATGAATCTATATTTAGTGCAGCTCCTGGACGAAATAAAGCTATAGCGGCAAAAATATCTTCAAATGAATTTGGTTTTAACTTACGTAGAAAATTTCTCATACCAGAAGATTCAAATTGGAATATTCCACAAGTATTACCTTCTTCAAATAATTTTAATGTTTCTTTATCATCTAATGGTATTTTTGTAAAATCTATTTCTTTTCCATATATATCTTTAATATCTTTAATAATATGATCTATTAAAGTTAAATTCTTTATTACTAAGAAATCCATTTTTAATAGACCTAATTCTTCAAGATATTCCATTGAATAACTTGTTAGGTACATATTATCTATTTTTACTAGAGGTATTACTTCATCTAAGTCTATTTGAGACATTACTATACCTGCAGCGTGCTGTGAAGTATGTCTTGGAAATCCTTCTAGTTTTTTAGCAATTTTAAACATATTAGATAATAATGTATCACTTTCTACTCTAGCTTTAAATGTTTGATTCTTATTATATAAATCTTCTAATGTATCTTTTGATTGTTGAGGAATAAATTTACATAGAGAATCCACTTTATATAATGGTATATTTAATACTCTTGATACATCTCTTATTACTTGTTTAGCAGCCATAGTACCAAATGTAATAATTCCACTAACTCTCTTTTCTCCATATTTATCTTTTACATAATCTATTACTTGATCTCTTTTATCATCTGGAAAATCTGTATCTATATCAGGCATTGTTTTTCTTTCGGGATTTAAAAATCTTTCAAATAATAAATCATATTTTAATGGATCTATATCAGTTATTCCTAGAGAATAAGCTACAAGAGATCCTGCAGCACTACCTCTTCCTGGACCTACTAATATCTTATTTTTCTTAGCAAATTTTATAAAATCATATACTATTAAAAAGTAATTAGGAAATCCCATATCATTTATTACTTTAAGTTCATATACTAATCTTTCTTTATAATTATCTGGTATACTTCCACCTAATCTTTTCTTTAGTCCAGCCTTACATAGTTCAAATAAATATTTCTTTGGATCTTCGCATGGAAATGTAGGTAAAAGATTCTTTGCTGGTGGAAACTCTAAATTGCATTTTTCTGCAATATTTAAAGTATTTGTAATACCATTATTACTAGATAAGCTTTCTACTTTTATAATATTTAATTCATGATTATCAATATCATATTCAACTTCATCTGTAATAGTTTTACCATCTCTTATTCTATATAAGTATGGTAATATTTCTTGATCTGTTGTTTCTAAGTATAAGTTTTCTCTAAAGAATACTACATTTTTTGTTATAATTAGAGATTCTTTTTCTTCTTTTTTAGTTTTAAATCCTATATATAATTCTTTTATTACTTTATTTATTTCATTATATTTTTCTCTATACTCAAAAGGTAATATTCCTATTACATTTTTATTATATTCTTTAATATCTTTTAATATTACTTCTCTTTCATTTTGGATTGTTGATAATTTAATTAGAGTTTGATATCCTACATAGTCTTTTGCATACATTACTATGATTATATCTTCTAATTTTACTTCTAAACCTATTACTGGTTTAATAGCTTTTTTCTCACATTTTTTAATAAACTCCATAGTACCAAACATATTGGTATCAGAGATTGCTATAGAGGGAAGATTATTTTCTTCTGCATAAGAAATAATATCATCTATTTTTAGTAAACTAGAAAGTAATGTATAATTACTTTTATTCCATAATGGTATATACATAATAATCCCTCCTCATATAATATTTTATCATAAAAATAAAGATACTGTATAGTTCTTTATCTTGCTAAAACTGGTTATTTTATTTGACTTTATGGGGTTTTTATGATAAAGTTATTAAGCAGTGAACAAATACCGAAGGAGGGATAGTATGGCAGTTAATATTACTACTAGAAAAGATAATGTAAAAAATATTAGATCTCACGCTTTAAACGCTACTAAAAAGAGACAAAATTTAAATTTACAAGTTTATAGACTTGAAGATGGAACAAAGGTTAGACTTTCAACTAAAGAAATTCGTACTTTAGCAAAGAATGAAAAAACTGCATAGTATTATGCAGTTTTTTTATTGTCTTTTTTTATTCACATGTATAACCTAAAGTAACCATTGTTGTTTTTACAGTATCTTTAGAATCATTTGCTTGTTGTTTAACATCAAAACGATAATTTGATTGATGCATTGCTGGAATTGTTGCTGGATCTAATTGAGTAAAGTCTACAGCTGTTGTAGTTATTGAACCATCTGTTGTTTTTTCTACAGATACTGAATAACCACTTGTTTGCATTAAGAATGATTGTAGAGCAGCTAAATAACTTGCTAATTCAGCTGGTTCTGTTTGAACAGCTGCTGATTTAGTTAATTTATATTCTTTTATTGATGAAGTTAATTTATCGTCTTTGAAATGGAATGTAACCGTAATGTTTTCATCAGTACCATTGGCATTATTTAATCTTGACCAATTACATTTCATATCTTCTTCTACAACTTTAGTCGTTTCTACTTTTTGCTCATCTCTTAGTTCTTTTCTAGCTTGTACTTCATGTCTTGTATTTATTGATTGCATTGCTGGAAAAGTTAATCCCACTGCAATTAATAATACTCCTAATGTAGCTAGTACTGCTGATGGTTTCTTACTACCTATTCTTTCAATTCTAGCAGTTTCTTTAAAATCTTTTAAATTTAAGACTTGAGTTCTTTGTAGTTCTTCATCAGATAATTGTTCATTTCTTTGTCCTTTTTTTACACGTCTCATACAATCACCTCTACCCTATTACCATTATAATAAATTCAGCTTAAAACATCAAGAAAAAATAACTATTTCTAGTTATTTTTCATTTTAGCATCATATTTTTTTCTTTCTTCTGTGTTTAATATTCTTTTACGAAGACGAATATAATTTGGAGTTACCTCTACTAATTCATCTGAGTTAATATAATCTAGTGCATACTCTAGTGTGATAGGTCTAGGTCTTTTTAATACTACAGTATGATCTGATCCAGCTGCTCTAGTATTAGTTAATTGTTTACCTTTTACTACATTAACTGCTAAATCATTATCTCTATTACATTCACCTACTATCATTCCTTCATATACTTCTGTACCAGGCTCTATAAACATGATACCTCTATCTTCTAGATTACCAATAGAATATGCTGTAGCATTTCCATTTTCCATTGATACTAAAACGCCTAATTTTCTTTCTCCAATATCTACCGTTTCATATGGCATATATTCTTTAAATGAATGATTCATTATTCCATAACCTTTTGTTAAAGTCATAAAATCTGTTGAAAATCCAATTAGTCCTCTGGATGGAATTATATATAGTAATCTAACTTGATTCTCAAAGTTTGTCATAGATACTAGTTGTCCTCCACGCATACCTAATTGTTCAATGATAGATCCTACTGATTCTTCAGGTGTTTCTATTTGTAATTCTTCATATGGTTCATATTTTCTACCATCTATTTCTTTAATAATAACCGTTGGTTTTGATACTTCTAATTCAAAACCTTCACGTCTCATATTTTCTATTAAAATTCCTAAGTGTAATTCTCCTCTACCACTTACTAAGAATGATTCATTAGTAGCCGGTTCTACTCTTAAGGATACATCTCTTTGTGTCTCTTTATTTAATCTTTCTTCTATTTTTCTAGCAGTAACAATCTTACCATCTTTTCCTACCATTGGTGATGAATTTGTCCCAAAAGTCATTTGAAGTGTTGGCTCATCAATATGCAATGGCGGAAGTGGAAGAATTTGGTCATTATTACAAATTGTTTCTCCTACTGATATATCAGCTAATCCTGCTACTGCAACAATATCTCCTGCTTCAGCACTCTCTATTTCAATTCTATTATATCCATAGTAACCAAATAGTTTTTGGATTCTAAATTGTTTTTTAGTTCCATCTAATCTACAACAAGTTACTACTTCCCCCGTTTTAATCTTTCCATTTTGTACTCTACCAATTCCAATTCTTCCAACAAATTCATTATAATCAAGTAATGCTGGTTGAAATTGTAATGGAGCATTCTTATCACCGGTTGGTTCAGGTATTTCTTCTAAAATAGTATCTAAGATTTCACTAAATCCTTCTGTTTGTGTAGATAAATCATCACTATATGAACATGTATTATTAACAGCTGAGGCATATAAGACTTTAAAGTCTAATTGATCATCATCTGCTCCTAATTCAATAAATAAATCCAATACTTCATCAACTACTTGTTTACATCTAGCAGAGGGTTTATCTACTTTATTAATAACTACTATAGGTTTTACTCCCGCTTCAAAAGCTTTCTTTAAAACAAATCTAGTTTGGGGCATAGCTCCTTCATAAGCATCTACTACTAATAGAACACCATCTACCATATTCATGATGCGTTCTACTTCACCACCAAAATCAGCATGACCTGGAGTATCTAGAATATTAATTCTTACTCCTTTATAATCCATTGCTGTTGTTTTAGCTAAAATAGTAATTCCTCTTTCTGCTTCTAAAGCATTTGAATCCATTGATAAATTTGATAAATCTTCATTTTCGCGGAACATTCCTGAGTGTTTTAATATTCCATCTACTAATGTAGTTTTTCCATGGTCAACATGTGCAATAATAGCAACATTTCTCTTTTCCATAGTATCAACCTCTTTTCGCAACGTCCAAAATTATATCATAAAAATAATAAAAATACTATACTTTTATAGTATTTTCTTACTATTAAAGAATAATATATTAGGGAGTATATTTGATGTTGTATTCCTTTTGGGGGTTCTGTTGAACTTTTTGAAAGGTGGTGATTTAATGTCTATAAGAGAGATCCTTTTATATATCATTATATTTCTGCTTTTTATTTTAGTATTCATTTATTAAGATAAATAAAAAGACCTGAACGGTGTTCAGGTCCCCAAAACAAGGAATACATCTACCACAAATGTACTTCCTACATTAATTATAATTAATAATTATTAATAATTCAATTATTATTTCATTAATTCTTCTATATAGTCACTTAATGTGTCTATTTCTTCTTTATCTAATTCATTTAATACTTTATGATGCTTTTTAATAACTTTTCCTTTAAACTCTTTTAACATTTCATAGTCATTATCATTATCTCCTATAACATGTAGTAAGTTATAGTCTAATTCTTCTAGATTCATTAGTTTTTTTAATGCAATCTTTTTATTTACTGTTTTATGAATAATATTTACATGAAATCTACTAGCATAGATATGAACATCTGTTTTTTCTTGTACAATTTTAACTATTTTATCTTTCTCTTTCTCATCAGTACAATTAACCACTATTTTTACAACATCATCTAAATACTCTGTTTTATTATAACCATCATCTAAATAATAATCACAACCTTCTTCTTTTAGTATTTCTTCTATTTTTTCTATTTCTTTTTTTTCAAGAAGTGTTGTATCAATACAATAATCCATATTATTAAATATTTTTGCACCATCTTCACATACTAAATAACTATATGGAATATGTAATTCTGTTAATAGTTTTTTTAATTCTGTATAGTTTCTACCCGTAATAATACAAAATATATTTCCATAAGAAACAAATCTCTGAATAGCTTCAGCATTCTTTTTATTTTGATCATCATTATCTAGATAGTAAATTGTATTATCAAAATCACTTGCTAGGATTTTCATATAATCACCTATTATTAGTATAACCTATTAAGTATTGTTTTAAAAGAAAAAACCTATAATATAGGTTTTATTTGTCATTTTCTTTTTTCATTTTATCTAATATTTCATCTGTTTTAGATTCATCTTCTACTTGTTCTAGTATTTCTGCTTTTTCCCATGTTCTTTCTTTATTTTTCATTTCCTCTTCATGAATTAAGACATTATATGCTACTTTACCTACTAATGTTTTTGGTAATTCTTTTCTAAATTCATAATCATATGGCCATGAGAATCTTGCTAAGTTTTTTTCTACTAGTTCTTTAATAGAATTTAATGTTTCTTCTGATTCTTTATTTGGATTTTTTAAGACAATGAATGCTTTAGCAACCATTACTTTATATGGATGAGGTATACCAATTACACATGACATACTTACATCTGGATGAGAATCTATTACGTTTTCAATATTATTTGGATAAATATTGTATCCTGATGAAATAATCATTCTCTTTGATCTACCTTTGAAATAGATAAATCCATCTTTATCCATATACCCTTCGTCTCCAGTATGTAACCATACTCGTCCATCTTTATGTTTTCTCAAAGTTTGTCTTGTTTCTCTTCTATTATGAATATAGCCAGCCATTACTGTTGGTCCAGTAATAACTATTTCTCCTTCTTGTCCATATGGTACTTCTTTTTCTGTTCCTACCTCAACAATTTTATAGTATGTGTCTGGGAATGGAATTCCTATACTACCTGGGCGATAATAATTTAATGGAGTAAGACATGATGAAGCACTGCATTCTGTTAAACCATAACCTTCTCTTAATGTAGCTGGAGATTTATGTTTTTCTAGCCATTCGTCAAATTTCTTCTTTAATTCAACAGATAAAGAATCCCCACCAGAAATAACACATGTTAAATATGGCATTTTCATATGATTGAAATTTTTATTTTTAGTCATTGCCTCAAATAACGTTGGTACTCCTACTACTGCATTTGGTTCATATTTTTTCATTATTTTATCAAATGTTTTTGCATTAAATTGTGGGAGTAAAATACTTGTACCACCAAAGTATTGAACACAGTGAATACATACTGCTAATCCAAATCCGTGGAATATTGGCATAATTGCAAGTACTTTATCTTTGTCTCTCATACATCCTACATGCTCAAAGTTTTGCATTGCAGAAGCATTTAAATTTAAATTGGTTAATTTTACACCTTTTGGAGTACCAGTAGTACCTCCAGAATATAGAATTGCTGCTATTTCTTTACCACTAAAATCATCATCTATTTCTTTAACATAATCTCTTCCTAAACGAATAAATTCTTTCCATCCCATTCTTTTACTTTTCTTATCAATTACTTCACTATTAATATAATTCATTGGATTTAATGATTTAATGGCTTTTGTTAAATTCGTAGTTGTATTTGTTGCAGTATATATAGATTTAATAAGTGGGGGCATAGATTCACTAACACTTACTGTAATAACCTTTTTTACTTTAGTTTCTTTTATAATTTTATTAACTTTATCTATAGTAAAATCAATTGCAATTAACCATTCGGCTTTAGCTATATTTAAATAATGTTTTATTTCATTTTCTGCTGATAATGGATGAATCATTGAAGCAATTGCTCCTATTTTATTAGTTGCATAAAAAGAAATTATTCCTTCTGGAGTATTTGGCATACAAATAGCTACTACATCTTTATGCTTTACTCCTAAAGCTTTCATTGCTCTAGCAGCTTCATCTATTTGTTTTAAAAATTCATGATATGTTTTCTTATTACCAAAATAGTTATAACTAATATTGTTTAGATGTTTACTTGCTGTATATTCAATTAATTTATAAGCAGAAAAATTAGGATACTCTAAATGTTCCTTTTCATCATCATAATATTTTTTCCATGGAGCTTTTAATGTTTTTGCCATATTTTTCACCTCTAAACTTACGTAGATTATTATACTATAATTAAAAATAAAAATGCAAATTGTCTTTATGTATCTTATGTTTTGTGATATTATTATTTTATAGTAATACTATGATTGGAGGATATTGTTATGGCTGAAGAAAAAGAAGTTAAAAAGAAGACTACTACCAATAAGAAAACAACTACAAAAAAGACTACTACTAAAAAGACTATTACTAGTACTACAAAAAGAAAAACTACACCTAAAAAAGTAGAAGAAGTAAAAGAAGAAGTAATTGAAACTCCTGTAGAAAAGATATCTAATACAGTTCAAGAAGTTGCTGAAACAGTTACTGCTCCTGTTAAAGATATTATTAATGGAGACATTAAAAAGAAACCGAGTTTTGTTATATTTATATTTATAATTTTACTTATTGCTTTTATGGTATTAGTTAGTATCTTCTCTTATTATAATAGAGATGGTTATACTTCAAAAGGAGATTTTACTGAGATTGGAACTTTTGAAGAAAGAGTTTTTTACGAAGATTATTATTCAGTTAATAATATTGATGAATTAGAATCTTTATTTCCACATAAATATATAAATAATATAGATTTTAATAAATATAATTATGTTGTTTTATCATTCAATATTGATCCTTGTAGTGAAAAGAATATTACTCCTATTGGTTATAAGATAGATAATAATACTTTGAGTGTCAAAGCTACTTATGAAGCTTCTTGTGGTGGTTGTAAACCTGAATATTTATATTATTTATTAAAACTTGATAAAGATACAAATATTAAAAATGTAGAATATGATTATGAAGCTACTAATGATCCTCATTGTGATCCTTATGTTGCTTATAAACCTATTATTTACTTATATCCTGAAGTAGAAACTAATGTTTCTATTAAATTGGGAAATGATAATTATTTAACAACAACATATCCTAAATACAATAATGGTTGGAATGTTACTGCTTTACCTGATGGTACTTTAAAAGATAGTAATAGAACATACTATGGATTATTCTGGGAAGGTAATAATCATAATGCTTATATTCATGATGAAGGATTTGTTATTAAAGGAGAAGATACTCTAGCTTTTCTAGAAGAAAAGTTAGAGCAGCTTGGTCTTAATGAAAGAGAAGCTAATGAATTTATAATATATTGGTTACCTCAATTAGAAAATAA
Source organism: uncultured Caryophanales bacterium (assembly GCA_947302515.1). The sequence goes on along the minus strand of CAMYVT010000004.1, from coordinate 37,201 downwards.
TATTTATAATTATATTTATTTTGAAACAATTGATGAAATTAATAATTATATGCCATTAGATATTAATCCTAATCCTGATAATATTATACGTATTCAAATGGATTATAAACCGTTAAATAAAATGATTAATGTTAAAGAGCAAATTATTAATACTCCTAATAGAAACGGATTTACTCTAGTAGAATGGGGAGGAAGTATAATAAAAGATTAACTATGAAGTTAATCTTTTTTTTCTAAATCTATTTCTTTTATTACATAGATATATAATTCTTTATCAAATAACACTGAGAACTGACATTTAGTATGATTATTAATATTACAATACTCTATTGGTACTTTATTTTTCTTACTTACTTTATTTAGTATTTTAATATTATCTACATTAGTTACTTTTTTACCTGTTTTACGAGGTACTTTATCTTTATAAATAATTCTCTTTTTATATTTTTTTAATATCTTATTAACTAATTTATCATACTTAGAATACTGTTCTAAAATAGAATATATAAATAATAATACATATGATAAAACAATAATTGCACCTATACTTGTTAATAATCCTAATACTAATATAATTGGACTACTAATATGAACAGTTGGTCTCTTATTAACTCTTTTTTCATTATCTATTTCATTTTTCTCAATACTTATATTTTTATCAGATAATGGTATTTTAATATCTGAAATACTACTATCATTTAAATTATAATTATTATTTCTTGTTGATTTATAATTTACTAATAATTTTATATCTAAATAACTTTGTGTTTCTCCTGTGTAGTTTTCTGATAATTGTTTTGCTTTATTATAATAATCCCAATAATTAATATTTACTTTTTCTCTTAATGAAAATTTATTATTAGTTATTGTTTCTTTTTTTAAATCAATAATATTGTTTGATTCATTATAAAAGATAGTTTCTGGATTATTTTTATCTACTATTACTAAATCACCTGTTACTTGATAATTAAATAGAAGATTACTTTTTTGATTTGCTAATAATTGATAGTTTAAATCTATTATTATCTTATTTATTAAGCTTCTATCATATAGATTGTTTTCTCCTGTATAAACATTTATATCGTCACTATATATTGTATAATTAATAATGCTTTTTTCTGTGTATCTAATATTAGCTATTTCATCTACAGAAAATGATTTATAGATTAGAATAATAGATAGAATTGATAAGATTGGTACTAGAATACAGCATATTACTAATCTTGGAGTAAAACCTATATAAATAGGCGCTTTTATTTCTTCCTTTTTCTCTTCTTCTACCACATTATATTCTACTAAGAATTCTTCGGAAGGAGTATCTTCTATTTCTTCTTTTAATATTTCTTCTTTATTTACTTCTTTATTTATACTTACTGATTCATAAGTACTTCCTTTTTTTATTGAAGACATTTTTACTTTCTTTTTACTTTTTGGTTTCTTTTTTGCTTTTTCAATATCTTCATCTTCTATAAGATTATAATGATCGTAGAAATCTTCTTTATTATCACTCATATTATTCTCCTTTCTACGAATTATTAAACCATAAAGATGGAAGTCCTAAATATTTTAATTTAAAATGAATTGTTCCAACGATATCATCTCTATTTACTTGTTTTGGTTGTTTATTTTCTTCTACATAGCATATATATCCATCTTTTTTCATTACTCTATTAATCATAATAATATTATTTTCTCTATAAGCAATTACTTCTCCTACATCAATATCTCCTGGATTATTATTATATTTATCAATAAATACTATATCTCCTCTATTTATATCTGGTTTTAAGTTATTTGTTCCTACTGCAACCATTTCAAAACGATAAAAACCTGATGAGAAATAAATCATCAATGAAATAAAGATTAATGGTACTAATAATATAGATATATTTAAATAATTATCTTTAAGATTCTTTTCTTTCTTTTTTACTCTATCATAGAATGAATTCATTCTTACCCATAGTAATATTGGTAAAAGTGTATCTATAAAAGCAATTGCTACTACAGTTATATTAGGCATCACAGGGAATATATAATGATATATATTCATAAATATAGCAAACACTAATACTGGTATATAACCACTCTTCTTAGTTAAATTAGAATAAACAATATTACTTGAAACAATTGGGAATAATAGTAATAATAATTGATAAGATACTGAGTATGGATTTTGTCTCCATAATACATAACTAAAATTAGATAAATCTAATACTATAAAGAATAATATACTTATTATTGTTAATATTTTATTTTTATCTGTCTTTTTGATAATACTAAATCTTAATATTTCTCTTATAGATACATATAAAACTATTGGTAGAATCGTAAATAGTACTAGTGATAATATATTATTAGTTTGCTTAGTAAATCCTACTAAAATACCAAACAATGAATAAACTACTAGGAATGTTAAGATGAATACTATTAGTTCTATAATATGATTTTTCATATTATCTTTTTTATTTTTTTCAAAACCTAATAATTTACTAAAAACAAATAATATAGTTACCATAAAAATAACCATTTTATATCCTGATAGTATTTTTATTATAAAACTACTAAATATTGATATAATCATGATTATTATTTCAAATAATATTAATTTCTTATCTTTATCTTTCATATTAACCTCTATTCTATTTTATTTTATCATAAAATAATAAATATATGTATTTAAACATATATTTTTATTTATGTATTTGATTAGTCGTTCCTTTATAATTCTTCATAGCTTGTTCAAAGATTATTGCTAGATGTTCTACTTCAGGATAATCCTTATCATCTAAAGAGGCTAAAACAAATTTATCTCTTATACTATATCTTATTACACTTCCATCTTCATTATACTCTCTAGATAAGTTTTCAGTGAAAGTTTTCATATCAAATGGAAAGCCATGTTCTTTTGCATATAAATATGAAAATGAAAGCATAGTTCTAGTATTACCATCTCTAAAAGGATGTACTCTCCATATTAGAGCTATTTTTCTAGCAAAAACACTTGCTATTTCTTCTTGTGACATTTTATGCCATGGCATACCATTTAATTCATGAATCTTTTTTTCTAACTCTCCCATTATTTCACTAGGAGCAGAATATGGAATACTATATCCTGGCAATACTAATTCTTCTTTTACTAAAGGAACACTACGATATTCTCCAGCCCATTCAAATATATCTTCAAAAATATGTTTATGAATTCTTTTTAATAAATCAGAATCAAAATAATCAATATGAACAGAATCAATATCAATTAGTTTTAAAAAACCAATATCTGCTTCTGCTTTAGATAGTTCTTTTGAATCTGTAATACCTAATAAATTTTTTAATACTCCATTAGAATCTATATAAGGATCTTTCATTATTTATTTCCCTCTTTCTTATATAGATTAATTACTTTCTTTTGTATTTCAGATAATTCTTTTTTACCATCAATATATTCATATACTAAATCTAATACCTCTTGCGATGGAGTTTCTGCTCCTGATAGAGATATTGCTAAAGCTTTTTCTACTAATAATTGTCTTTCTTCTGGAGTGGTATCTTTTATTAAATAATTCATATTATTCCTTCTTTCATAGTTAGTTTATCACATAGTTCCAATATTTGACAATTACATCCTATATCTGATATAATCTAATTCATTGGGAGAGATACTATGAATTATAATGTTTATTTAATAGAACGAAGAGTACGTAGTAATCATACATCTGTGGAAGAGTAGAAATACTTGGATACAGGTGATTTTGTTTTGCTTGTATCCATAATATTAGATAAATATTTAATAACCATGTGATATAAGCACATGGTTTTTTATTTTTAGGAGGTATATATGAAGTATTTACTATTACGGAGATTATTTATTGAACGGTAACTTATACACAATTTGTATAAGTATTTTGTGGTTAAATTAAGGAGGTAATATGAAAGACGTAATTATAAATACTTTAAAAGATTTATTAAAATATAAGACTTATAAAGAGAATAAAGAGGAATTTATTAATTTGTATAAAATGATTAAGGATAATTATAATTCTTTATATATTAAAGAATATAATTTTGATGATAGATTAGCAATGGTATTATCTAATAGTGAAGATACTAATCTTGATATTATTTTTTGTTGTCATATAGATGTTGTTCATGCTGATAATTATGATTATTATGAGGATGATGATAATATTTATGGCAGAGGAACAATTGATATGAAAAGCAGTGCTGCTGTTTGTTTAACTATTATGAAAAATCTAGATACTAATTTAAAAATTGGTTTATTCCTAACTAGTGATGAAGAAATAGATGGTTATTCTGCAGATGAATTATCGAAATTGTATACTAGTAAAATTTGTATTGTGCCTGATGGTGGATCTAATTTTAAATTCATTAAAGAAGAAAAAGGTTTATTACAATTAGAATTATCTATTAATACTGAAACAGCTCATGCCGCACAGTTATTCAATGGAGAGAATGCTATTGTAAAATTAATGAATATTTATAATAAGATTATTGATAAATATCCTAATCCAACTTCTAGTAAAGAATATATTACTAGTGTTAATTTATCTAAAATAGATGGAGGAGATAGTTACAATCAAGTTCCAGGATATGCAAAGATGATTCTAGATATACGTAATACATCTAATGATAAACAAGATGATATTATTGAATTTATTAAAGGTATTGATTCTAATCTTAATATTAGTATTATTACACAAGGTGATATATTTGAAAGTGATTTAAATAATAAGCTGGTGAAAAAATATATTTCTACATGTGAAAAAGTATTAGAAAAACCTATTGAAATGATAGGATGTGAATCTACCTCTGATGCAATTTTCTTTAGTAGTAAAAATATTCCTACTGTTATTATGAATCCAAAGGGTGATTATGCTCATTCTCCAAAAGAATTTGTTAATAAAGATAGTTTGCTTACTTTATATAATATTTATGATGAATTTATAAAGGGGGTTGAGAATAATGCTTAATTTTAATGATGTCCTACTTTATAAAGAAATATTGAGAGATGATTCTGAATTTAAAATTTGGAAAGAATTAGATAATGGTTGTAGTATTGGTACTTTAGGGTATTCAGAAGAGAATGCTAAAATTCTTTATGATTTACTTCAATCTTTTGCTGAACAATATGGTGAAGTTATTGATATGGATTCTGCTAGAGAAGAATTAATGCTTTATCAAAAAAGAGGTAAACTTTTTATTTACTTTGATGAAAATGGTAAACCAGTATCAATGAATGGAGTTATCTATAATGAAGATAATATAAGTGTTAGTTTTAAATCTACATCTAAAAGAAAACTTAATTCATTATACTTTTATGGATTATCTACTCTTCATGAATATAGAGGAAGAGGTGCTTGTAGAAATTTGGTGAATTTTGCAATAAAATATGCATATTATAATAATTTTGATTATGTTTATGCTAGAACAGATCTTGTTAATTCTAATTCAGAGTGGATTATGCATAATGCTGGTCTTGAAGTATGTGAAAATGAAGATGGTATTATTACTGAATGGGTTCCTGTTACTGATTCAGTTGGTGATTATAGATTACATATGTGGTTACCACTTAAAGATGATTTATATTTAGAAGCAAAAAGAGGTGCATTAATTGCCGATTCAAATACAAGAGAGATTAAAACTAAAAAATTCAAAGCATTACAATTAAGATATGGAGGTTTATATGAAAAAATTTGTTGTTGATAAAGATTTTTGGGATTTATTTCCTGATGCTAATTTAGGTGTATTGGTTTTAAATAATGTTAATGAAAAAAAAGAACTTGATGAAAATGATAAAAATACATTAAAAGAATTACTTAGTGATGCAAATAATTATGCTAAAAAGTATATTACAAGCGATGTTATATCTGAAAATGATGTTGTTAAAGTGTGGAGAGAAGCTTATTCAAAGTTTCCTACTAAGAAAGGTGCACGTTGCTCTTTAGAAAATCTTTTAAAAAGAGTATTACATGATAATCCTGTTAATTCTATCTGCCCTTCTGTAGATATTACAAATACTATTTCTCTAAAATATGCTTTCCCTATCGGTGCAGAAGATATTGATAAAATAGAGGGTGACTTACATTTAGGTAGAATGAAAGGAAATGAAAAATTTCTACCAATTGGTTCTGATAGTGAAGAACCACCTTTAGAAGGAGAAATTGCTTATGCAGATAGTTATGGTGCAGTATGTCGTTGTTTAAATTGGCGAGATGGTATACGTACTCAAATTACGGATGATACTACTTGTGAATTTATTGTTATGGAATGTTTAGAAAATAAAAGAATTGATGAGTTAAAAAAAGCTTTAGATAAATTAGAGTCATTACTTACTAAGTATTTAGATGCTGACATCTATTATAAAGGTATTATTACTATTAATAATTCTGAAATAATTATTCAATAACTCTTCTCTTTTAAGAAAGTTATGTTATAATAGTAATGTAAGAATAAGAGGTGTTTGTATGAATTCAAAATATACAGTATTAAGATTAGATCAAATTGTTGGTCCAGATGCTTTGGACGTTATTAAAAGATATGGAACAGAGGCAATTGTTACTGGTTATGCTATTAAACGTGGTGTTGAAGATTTCATGCTACGAGGAAAATATTATGCAGAACAAAGAAGAGAACCTAAAGGTACTTTATTAAATCAAACTTGTTGTGAATATTGGACTTCTACTAGGGTAGATGGTTCTATTTCAAAATGTTATGCTTTTGGTAAGCTTATGCCTATTCCTGAAGCTGCTTGGAGTGATGATAATGGTATCCGTTTAGTTGTTCCTTTTGATGAAATTAAAGATCAAGTAATGGATACATATAAAATAAAAGCAGAAGGTGGAGAAGTAACTGTTGTTACATATGGAGAATATCCTCAAGATGTTTTAGATACTGATGAAAAATATACAATGAATGAAGCTTACAATGAAGGTAAGGTTAAACCTACTGGTAAGACATATTCTGCTTTGGGATATCGTACTGAGATGTTTTATGATGGAAATGAAAGACATTTTGAAAGAGATGAATATCCTGAATATGAGTTTAATGGTGAAAAGTATGTTTTAGGACAAGCTGCTTATTTCCATAATGGTGAAAGTCGTATGTTTTGGGCTAAAGTTAAACCTATTGAATGGATTATTGATGAAAAGGAAGGTCTTGCTATTACTAAAGATTGTATTGTTGGAGGTGTTCCTATAAGCCGTAAAGGTGTTTATCTAGGAAACTTTGAAAAGACTTTAGTACAAGACTTTATTGAAAACTATTTGATTGATGATTTTACTCCTAGTAAAATTGATATAAAAACAATGGTTGAAGAACCTAAAGCTGATGAAGATAAAGTTGATATAGAAGATGATTTTGAAAAAGGATTATAATTAATCCTTTTTTTTATACAAAAAAAGATGTATTTCTACATCTTTTAAATAAACATTGGTTCTCTTTCGAAGTACCTTTCTTCATTATATTCATATTCATTGAATAATACGACCTCGCCTCTTTCTAGAGACTTTGGTACATCAATTAATCTTTGATTTGATGAACCTCTAAATAACAAATTCAAATTTCTTTTCTTTAAAATAAATTTACCATCTACTAAAACGTCTATTTTTTCCAAAAATTCTCTATATACTTGTTTAATTTCAGACATTTTTAATAGTTCTTCATATGTAAATCCGGTATATACCCATATATTTAATCCTTTACTTCTTGCATATTCGGCTAATTCATTGCAAGCTTCAGGCTGATACATAGGATCTCCACCACTAAAAGTAATTCCTGTTTGATATTCTAGTTCATCAATAGCTTCTTTCACTGCTTCTATTGGAATTAATCCACCACCTTCAAAATCCCATGTTTGAGGGTTTTGGCATCCTTCACAGTGATGTCCACAACCTTGAGTCCAAAGAACTGCTCTTAATCCTGGACCATCTACAATACTATCTGACTGTAGATCAGCTGCTAAGCGTATATATTTATTATTTTGTTTCATGAGTGACTCTATCCATTACTTCGGCTTTTTTAGCGTTGTTGAATCTGTCAAGAGTTCCAACCAAATATCCAGTAATTCTTCTGATTCTTTCGAATCCTACTCCTTCACCAACTGTTTTAGCCTTTCTTACATCTTTATCCATAACTATTTCCTCCTTTTTTCTTTATTAACGACCACAGCAGTCGTAACTATTTATTTTTTCCATTTCTACGCCTTCGCCATCGCGACGTCCGCATCTTGGACATACGTCCTTAATAACACCCACATATCCACAAACAGGGTCTCTATCTACTGGGTGATTAATTGCTCCATAACCAATATCATTATCATGCATGATTCTTACTACTGATTCAAATGCATCTACATTGTTAACTGTATCTCCATCTAATTCAACATAAGAAATATGTCCTGCATTAGTAAATTTATGATATGGTCCTTCAATTTCCATTTTATGTTTAACACTAGTTTTATAATAAACTGGTACGTGGAATGAATTTGTATAATAATCTCTATCTGTAATTCCTTTTATCTTTCCATAGATAGAACGATCTGTTGCTACAAATCTTCCGGATAAACCTTCAGCAGGTGTTGCTAAGCAAGTAAAGTTTAAATTATTTTCCTTAGTGTATTCATCACATTTTTCTCTCATATGTTTGATAATCTCAAGTCCTAATTTTTGAGCTTTATCACTTTCACCATGATGTTCACCAGTCAATGCTTTTAATGTTTCAGCAAGACCAATGAATCCAATTGATAATGTTCCATGTTTTAGAACTGTTCTAAGTCTTGTAGTATTATCCATATTCTCACTATTTATCCATACATGTGAACCTAATAAGAATTTAAAGTTTGCTCTAGTTTTAGAACATTGACATTCAAATCTTTGCAATAATTGATTTTTTACTAAATCCATTATCTCATCTAACTCTTCATAGAATCCTTTCATGTCTGCTTTATCTCTTTCTCCTAAAGCAATACCATGTTTCAAAGCAATTCTAGGTAAGTTAATAGAAGTAAAACTTAAATTACCTCTTCCTGGAGTAACAGATGGTCCACATACGTTTGCTAGTACTCTTGTACGGCATCCCATGTATCCTACTTCTGTATTAAAATCTCCTGGAACTAAGAATTGTTTATTAAAACTTGAATCTAAGAATGAGAAGTTAGGGAATAATCTTTTTGCAGAAACTCTACAACTTAATCTAAATAAATCATAGTTAGGATCTTCCTTAAAATAGTTAATTCCTTCTTTTACTTTAAAGATTGAAATTGGGAAGATTGGAGTTTCTCCATGTCCTAATCCTTCTTCTGTTGCTAATAAATAATTCTTAATAACCATTCTTCCTTCTGGAGAAGTATCTGTACCAAAGTTTACTGAACTAAATGGTACTTGTGCTCCAGCTCTTGAATGCATTGTATTTAAATTGTGAATGAATGCTTCCATAGCTTGGAATGTTGCTCTATTTGTCTTTTTAATAGCATTTTCATAAGCTTTATGGATTATTTCATCTACTTTTGTACTATCTTGTGTATATTCTTTTAAAACATCTAAATCAAATTCAATACTAGTTATTTTATCTATTTCTTCTATTATTTTATCAAATTTAACTAGTTCTTTAATTCCTTCAAAATCTAGTAGTTCAGATAATTCTTGTTTAAACTCTTTTCTAAAAGTTTTTAGAACTCCTGGAGCCATATAGTAATCAAATGCTGGAATACTTTGTCCACCGTGTTGTTCATTTTGATTTGATTGAATAGCTATAGCAGCTAATGCTGTATAAGATCCAATAGAGTTAGGTGTTCTTAAGAAACCATGCCCTGTAGAGAATCCATTTTTAAATAATTTATTCAAATCTATTTGTGTACATGTTGTTGTACCCATTGCCCAGAAGTCTAAGTCATGAATATGAATATATCCTTCATCATGAGCCTTAGCAAACTTTGAATCCATTAAATAAGCTTTTGCAAATTCACGTGAAACTGTAGAACCAAAATGAAGCATTGTTCCCATTGGTCCATCACCATCAACATTAGCATTTTCTCTTTTAGCATTTTCTTCGTGTGCTGACTTAAGCCCTAATGCTTCAATTGACTTAACAAATTTATGTTGTTGTTTAACAACAAACGCTTCACGAGAAGCAGCTCTTCTTTCACGATATCCTTTGAATGATTCATATACTTCATCATATTTTAATTTTTGAAGAGCAATCTCAATAGCATCACTTACATCTTCTACTCCAATTGTCTTTCTATCTTTATATTCTTTCTTTATATAATCAAGGACTTTTTCTTTAACCTTGTTTACTTCTTTTTCATCATAATTTTCATATACACTATCAAAGCCTTTTTTGATAGCTATTGCTACTTTTGTATCATCGAAATTTACCCTTTGACCACTACGTTTTACAACAGTAATTTCTTCCAATAATTCTTTTTCCATTATTTTATCCTCCCTAATTATAAATTTTATTTTTTCGGCTACAATAAGTGTACCACATCTTTTGCTTTTCTCAATGTTTTTTTTATTACTTTTTTTGCATTTTACATTATTATTTTTTTCTTGTTTTTAATTTTTTGGTCTCAAAAAACATTTTTATCCTTATACTATAAAGAAACCTGAATTTATTACTTTTTTTGTTCGATTTACACGTGTAAAATATGTCTATTTTTAAGATTTATTTTAAAGAACATGGTATAATAAAATAAAGTTGGGTGATTTGATGCGTAGACTTAAGATTGGAATGTTCATGGATTCTTTTTATCCTGATATAAATGGAGTAATTTTAGTTATGGAGAATTTATTGAGATGTATGAGTGAATATGCTGATGTTACTCTAGTCGTTCCAAAAACAGGTAGTGAAAAAGATGACAATAAATATCCTTTTAAAATTATTAGAATTGATAGTGTCCCTTTACTTCATACTGGATATAAGTTGGGTATGGTTGATATTGAATATAGAAAAATGAAAAAATTGTTTAAGAAAGAGGATTTTGATATTATTCATATTCATTCTCCTTTTGCTTTAGGAAGATTGGGTGTTAGAGTTGCTAGAGATAAACATATTCCCGTAATTGCAACAATGCATTCTCGTTGGGAATTTGAATTTAAGAAATATTTAAAATCTAGTAAAATTGCTAATTTATGTGTTAAACATTTAATAAAAACATATAATAAGTCTGATTATTGTATTGCTCTTAATAAAGCATTAGTTAAAGTTTATAAAGATTATGGATATAAAGGTGAATTTAAGATTATTAATAATGGTACTGATTTAGAGATTGTTAAAGATAAGAAAAAAGCTGTTGATATGGTTAATAAAAAGTTTAATCTTAAAAAAGATGATACAGTTTTATTATTTGTAGGAAGAATAATTAGTATTAAGAATATTTACTTTATACTAGATACTTTGAAGGTATTAAAAGAAAGAGGCGTATCATTCAAGATGTTGTTTGTTGGTAGTGGTCCTGACTTTAATAATCTAAAAAAACGTATTGAGTATTATGATATGAATAATGAAGTTATTATGACAGGTAAAATAATGGATAGAGAATTATTAAAATCTATATATTATAGAGCAACATTGTTCTTGTTCCCTTCATTATTTGATTCTTCTTCTTTAGTACAGATAGAAGCTGCATCTCAAGAAACTCCAACTATATTTATAGAAGGTTCTGTTACTTCCGATACAGTTGAAAATAATATTAATGGATTTACTGAAAAAGAAGATGTTAATTTATTTGCGGATAGAATTGAAGAAATACTGAATAATAAAGAATTATATAAGAAAGTCCAAATGGGTGCTAAAAATGATTTAGCAAGATCTTGGGATGATATAGCTGATGAGACCTATAAATTCTATTTAGAAATGATTGATATGTATAACGAAAAAAACTAGTATAACTAGTTTTTTTTACGTATTAAAGTGTACAATTGAATTTTAATAATTATTTTTTACATTCTTGTATGATATAATTACTATATAATAAGGAAAGAAATCTGGTGATATGATGGAAAGTAGTGGTACAGTAAGTAGTGATGCAAGTGAATTCATTAGAAAACTTAGTGACTACAGTTCTATTATTGGAGATTTGAATGGTGTATGGTTAGGTAAATCTCAACAAAGTCTTTTAAGTCAAGCAAACAGTTTTATTTCTGAATATAATGTCATTCAAAATCAAATGGCATCTTTATCTCATGCCTGTAGCGAATATGAAAGATATGAGAGTTTAAGGGGACAAATATCTGAGATGGAAACGGCAAGAGCAAATGCTGTTGCTGCTAATCAATCTACTACCACTATTGATAATAATCTTTATAATATGAATATTGATTTAAATAAAATTAAAGATGGAATAATAAACGCTTTAAACACAGCTTCTTCAACGACACTAGAAGCAACACCATTATCAGCAACTATTTCTACAGTTGGTATGAAAGTTTATGCTGCTGGAGGTAGTGCTGCAAATAAAGCATTTGTTGAATCTCTTTATAGTGAAGTTGGAAAAACTATATATGATTATCAAGGTCTAGGATTCCATGATGGTCAATGGTGTGCAGATTTTGCTTCTGAAATGCTTATTGAACATGGATATAATATTCCAAGATGTAGTGTTGCTGGAGACGGTGGAGATGATTATGATATTTTCTATGCCTTACGTAATAATGGTTCTGTTGTTCATTTAGACATTGGTGCTGAGGTAATGGGTTATTCAGATTCTGATGAATATGATCCATCATATAGTCCTCAAGCAGGAGATGTTGTATTATTTAACTGGGATGCAGATTGGAGTACAGATCATGTTGGTTTTGTAATTCAGGATAATGGTGATGGTACAATAGAAACATTAGAAGGTAATACATCTGGAGATGCAGGAAGTAGTTGTGTTGCAATTAAGAATCGTGAACGTAGCTTAGTATATGGATATGCTACACCAGTACCTAAATAAAAAAAAAAGAACAGTAATGTTCTTTTATTTTTGTATTGAATAATCTTTTTTTGATCTCAAATAAATAAATTTTGTTAAATCAATTTCATCTTTGTAAACTGTCATAAGATATTTTTTATCAACAATATCTGAATTCATATAACACCATTTATTTAGGTATGATTCATCATGCCATTGAGCAATTATAGAACGATTAGTATCATATTTAACCATATTAACTATCTCTTCACATAGCTTTCTAATCAACTTTGTGGTTCCAAAAAAGAATCCTCCTTGAATATACTCATATGTTTCGTTTTCTAAGTAAGCAATGGATGATGGATTAATATTAATATAAGTCCATGGATTATAGGCTTTATGATTAGAATTAAATGAATGATATGATACAGTTACTTTATCTAAATCAAATATATCTTCTGCATGTTTATTAATAGTAGCATTACCATTAAAATAGCAGGCATAATCACATGATTCATCAAAGTTTTCTAAGATATGCCACATTTTATATAGAGTTATTATTGGCCATGGATAATCATTAATACGTGGACATAACTCTACTTTTACATTTCCTTTTTCATAGTCTTTGTATTCCTCTAGCCCATCTGAAATTACTTTAACTATTTTCTTGCATTTAGGGAAAAAATTATCTAAAGAGTCAATAAACTCTGAAAATAATTTTTTATAATCACCTGTTGCGATATAGAATACTGCTATTGTTGTATTTTCATTCATATAATCACTCTCTATTTTGATTATAACATATTTTATTTTTATATTCGATAATATCATCAAAGAGCGAATACCATTTAACTTGAATATAATCTTTTGCCCATTCATATTTATTATTGTGATTTATACATCTATTTAATGGTTGAATATATAAACAACCAATATGTACAGTTGTTGATTTTCTATTTTGGGTTTGTTTTATAATACTAATAATATCATTTTTATTAATCCATAAAAAATCATTTGGTGTTCCATATATTATTCCTGCGACACTGCTTTTGGAAAATCTTCCACGAAGAATAAAACCATCAATTATTTTATCTATATCAATTTTTCTAAAATATTTATTGATTTTTTTTATTATTTTAGGATATTGGGAAGAAAACTCCTTTGAACTAAGTGTTTTTTCTTTATCTCTTATATCTATTCCATAATGAAAGTTTTTATAATATTCAATTATTCTATTATTAATCCCTTGAGATTTTAATAATTTTTCGAAAGATTCTAATTTTTGTACATGAACAGAATTCTTACTGCCCATTTTTATGCTTATCGATTTTATTATGTCATCTATCTTAACCATAATATCACCTTTTTGATAATTAAGGTGATTTCTCCATGATTTTATTAATGAATCTTCATGACAATTTGGAAATATGTCATCAATTACTTCTCTTAGTAATGGATTTAATTCTTTTACTTTTTTATTATTAAATTCAAGTACAAATAAAAATTCATTTTGATATCCAGCTGGAATATTTGGCATATTTATCCTCCTTTCATATATATTATTCTCTTTTTTTTAGATTTTTTCTGTACTTGTAGATTTCCCTCAGCCTTCCAAATAACTACTTTGGGTTAGATTCCCTTCATGACACAAAAAAAGACTATTGGTACTCCAATAGTCCGATTCATTCCACTGGAGCGGATGAAGGGAATCGAACCCTCGTAGTCAGCTTGGAAGGCTGAGGTTCTACCATTAAACTACATCCGCATATGTTTTAATCAACCTCAGCCTTTCCGATAGCAAAGGTCGACTAAATAAAGTAGACATATTTAATTATACTAGAATATCTATATTTGTCAACACTTTTTTAAAAACAGCAAAGGTTTACTCTGCTGTTTTTATGCTCTTAATTACTTTATGCATTCTATTGTGATAACCATTTTTATCATAGAATTTTATGGCATTTTTATTATAAGCAAAAACCTCTAATGATACTATTTCGCAGTCTTGTCCTTTAAAGTAATCTTCCATTCTTTTTATTAGTTTATTACCTATACCTTTTCCTCTGCTTTTCTTTGATACTACTAATTCCAAAATGTCTCCTGTTTTGGGGCATGTATAATCTAAATAATCATATTCATCATATACTCTTATATTTCCCATTATTAAACCAACTACTTCATTTTCTTCAATAGCTAAATAACATTTACCATTCTTTTCATTTATTTCTTTTAATTCTATTTCAGCTAATTTATCTCTATAATCTCCATGTATTTGATCTAAGTGGTCTTCATCTATTGAGATTAAATATTCCTCTAGTTCTACTAGTAAGTCTTTTACGTCTTCTAAATATTTTTCTTCATATTCAATTATCATATATACCTCTAAATACTATTCAAATAGTTTACTATCTCTTTTACTACTATTTCAGGAGTTGATGCTCCAGCCATAATGCCTATTTTATTATTTCTATTTATATCTACTTCTTTCAAATCATCTACATCTTGCACTAAGTATACTCTTTGACAATTTACTTTTGATATTACTTCTAATTCTTTTGTGTTAGAACTTTTTTTACCACCTACTATTATCATTATATCTACATTCTTTGACAAATTATTTGTTTCTTCTTGACGATTACTTGTCGCATCACATATTGTCTTATCAACAATTATTTCTCCTTCTAATTGTTCTTTAATATTATCTACTAATTCATCGAATTTATTACCATTAAACGTAGTTTGTGATACTATGTATACTTTATTTTTATTTGATGTCAAATACTTTTCTTTACATTCTTCTATATCTTCTACGTTTTCTATGATGAATGAATCTTTACCTGAAAAGCTTTGTACACCCAATGTTTCTGGATGATCCTTTTTCCCTATTATAATTATAAATGAATCATTCATTTTATTTTTAATCTTTATTCTTATAGCTTTTATTTTTCCACATGTAAGATCTAATAGTTCTATATTCTTTTCTTTTGCTTTATCATATGTTTCCTTTAATTCTCCATGTGCTCTTATGATTACTTTAGAATTATTTGGTGCTTCTTCTATATTAGATATAATAACCATACCTTTATCTTCTAATATTTTTATTACTCTTTCATTATGAACTATTTCTCCTAAACAATATATATTACTATCTTCTTTTAGTGCTTTTTCTGCTTCTTCTACAGTAAATCTTACTCCATTGCAGAACCCACTATATTTACCTATTATTATTTCCATATTATCTCCTTACTGTATATTGATAGCTTATATCTATCAATTTTTCTAATTCATTATCATCTATTATATCCTCTAAAGTAAAGGTAATCCAATACTTTTTATTCATATGATAGGCTCTATAATAACCTTCTTTAGTTACTAATTCATCTATTAATTCTGGTGGTAATTTAACATTCATTACTTCTATCTTTTTATCTTCTTTTGTTAGTTTATTTTTATTAATATACATTATTATACCAAACCATTTATTTGTATCATTATTTTTAAATACTGCATTTTCATCATTCCATGGAAATACTGGATTAGTATTATACTTTTCTTTGATATAATTACTTATTCTATTAGATTGTTTATAAATAAAATTATTATCTTTTGTACAATTATTCTTAATATCTTCTAATAATTTATTTATTTCTTCTCTAATGGTATTTACAAACTCTCCTATATTGTTTTCTATTCTATAATTAATATATTCTTCATTTGTTTCTATATCTATTATTTTTACTTTTACTTTATTATTATTTATATTTACTATTGCTTGAAATGTATTATTTAATAGATATTTTTTATATATTAATTCATTATTATATTCTTTAAAACCATAACTTATGCATTTATCTTTGCTAAAGATACATTTTTTAAATAATTCATTTTCTTTCATTGAATCATTCCTTTAAATATATTCTAACACAAAAAAAGAGAATTTCTTCTCTTTTATGATAGTGTTACTTCTACATCTTTTTCACTATATGATTTTTTATTTGCATAAGCAACTTTTAATTTAATTTTATCGCCTTTATTTTTTGTATAAAGAACATCTTTTATATCAGATAAGCTTTTTACTTCTTTTCCTTCTATTTCAGTAATAATATTACCTATTTCTAGACCTGCTTTATCTGCTCCAGAACCATCTACTACTTTAGAAATATAGAATCCTGTAGGCATGTTATAAGCTCCATTAGTTACCATTACACCTTCAATACCTATAGTTGCATCTGCGGTATCATTATTTCCATTCATTAAGTTTTCTACTATATCTTTTACATCACTTATTGGAATAGCAAATCCCATTCCTTCTATACTTGCTGTTTGAGTTGATCCTGATGAGTATTTAGCAGAGTTTATTCCTACTACTTCTCCAGCACTATTAAGTAATGCTCCTCCTGAGTTTCCTCCATTAATAGCGGCATCTATTTGAATCATTTTTGCTGTAATATTATCTATTGTTACTTCTCTATCTAAAGCACTTACTACTCCTGTTGTTACTGATTGTCCATATCCCAATGCATTACCAATAGCAATAATTCCATTACCTACTTTTAATTCATTACTATCTCCCATAGTTGCTATTTTAATTGATTCTACAGTTTCTTTATCTAAATTAGAAAGATTAACTGATATTACAGCAACATCTTTACGATCAGAAGTTCCTTTTACTTTAGCATCAGCACTTTTACCATTAATAAATTGTACTGATAATTCATCTGCTCCTTTTATAACGTGATTGTTTGTTAGAATTAATAATTCTGTATCAGTTTGGCTAATAATAATTCCAGAACCTGCTCCTTCACTATATTGGTCTTCTCCAAAGAAACTGGGACCATAGTATCCTGAATTTACTAATGTTTTGCTCGTAATTGCAACAATTGATGGCATTACTTCTTCTACTACATCTGATACATCTGTTATATATACTCCTTCTTTTTGTTTTGTGTTTGTATCAGTATATTGTAGTGTTGCTTTTTTGTTATTTGTTACTCCATCTAGTTTATTAATATTTAATAAACCTACATTATTTAAAGCTATGATAAATGCTCCAAACACTATTAAGATAAATAAACATATTATTACATATATTCCTTTACCACTTTTCTTCTTTTTTTCTACTTCTTTCTCTTTTAATTCTTTTTCCATTTTTAACACCTCATCTTTAAATATACTCTATTTTATTAAATAAACATTAAATATTAACCGTGTCTTCCACCACCACTGGAGTGTCCTCCTCCAGAAGAACCTCCACTTGAATGATGGCCTCCGCCACCACCTCCACCACTACTTGATGAAGTTGTGTAGCTTGTTGTGTGAGTTGAAACAAAATTGTCTTGTCTGTTTGTAATATGAATCGTATTATGGTCCATATATTCCTCTGCTTGTGTAGCTTTCATAATCATTTTATTTTTTCTTATCATAATTATCATTATGATAAAAGTTATTACTAATGAACCTATCAATACAAATGGTAAAGGATATACATATTTTTTTTGTAAAAATCCATTTTCATCTAATTTGTAATTATCAAGAGATACACCTCTATCATAATAAGTATCTAAATACTCAATATAGTGATTAAAACCATTTTTATATAAACCACTATGTAGATCATCATAGATTCCATCTAGTATGTATTGTAATCTATCATAATCATAATATAATTGAGCTTCACCAAATGTATAAATATCAAAATATGGATCTTCTTCGTATGTATTTCTTAATAATAATGTTCCACTATAGTTATCAAAATCTATTCCAAAATCATTATAATCATAAAAATCTGCTGCATATACTTCATTTGTATGATCAATAGTATATGGTATTCTATCTATTACTATTACTAAATCCATATTTGTTTTTTTAATATAATCATTTATTTTTTCTCTTAGCTGTTGTTCTTCTTCATCTGTTAAAACATCTGAAAAATCATATATTTTTTCACTTGCATTTACACATGGAGTTATTTTTACATTATTTATATTCTTATCTGTTATTTCCCATTTTTTATTTACTCCATAATTTTCCATATCAGCACGATCACATAGTACTGGTTCTTTTGCATATACTGGAGTAATCATATATAACAATATTAATAATGTAAATAGTTTTATTACTTTTTTCATCTAGACAACCCTCCTAAATATATTAAATAGCTTAATATAGAAAGAGCTATCATACATACTATAAATATTAATATTGTATATAGTACTGCTTTTTTCTTATCTAATGGAATATTACCAATAAATTCTCCTGTTTGACCATTCATGGCAAATATATGCATTTTATCTCTATATTTAACATTTACCATCCATACTGGTAATAATACATATTCTTTTTTTTCTTCCTCTGATGTTAAAGTACTTGATGTTACTACTTTAGAAGCGTATCTTTTTGGTTCATTTTGAAAATAATTTCTAGTTGAGTTTATTGCTCTTTCGCTAACTTCATTAAATACTTTTTCTCCTTCTTCATCATATTTTTCAGCATAGAATCCTGATAAATATGCATGATTATATTGAACTAAATCTTTAAAATGAAATGGTTCAAGAGTATTCATAATATCATTATCAAAGTGAGAAGAACCATCTACTGGAATATTATGATATTCCATGTCTCCTCCTCTTACTATTTTATAAGTATCTGTTTTAGTATAGTGAGTATCCCCAACGGACCAATGTGTAACTATATTACCGGTCATGTTAACATCTCCAGATACTTTTACATCATATAACCAGAATGGTATATATACACCTTTAATCTTTTCAATATTCTTTTCATTATTAAAGCTTTTAGGCATTAAAGGTCTTCCTTTAGATAAGCCTTTAAAAGCTGTTATTACATTATCTTTTTCTTGTTGGAATGGTATTATTCTACTAGGAGTAAATTCTCCAGATAATTTGCTTTGTAAGATAGCAGTATTTCCACAATAGACACAAAAAGTTGCAGCAGTTTCATTATCCGCTACAATTTCTGCTCCACAGCTTTCACATTTATATGATATATATCCATCATATGTGTCTACTGGTTGATCTTCTTTCTTTTTATTCTTTTTATCAGTTGAAGCATTATCATTATATTTTTTTAATTCTTCTAGTGTGTATTCACTACCACAGTAATCACATTTAAATTTACCCAATTTAGGTTTGTATTTAATGGATGCGGTACAAGATGGGCATTTGTTTTCTAATGCCTGTTCATTTTTAATTTTCTTTTCTGCCATCTTTATCACCTACTATAATCATATACATTATAGCACAATAATTCTGTTTCTTAAACACTATTCTTCTATTTTTATACTTCCTTCTCTGATAACTTTTATTTCATCGTTTTCTACTCTAATAATTGTTGATGCTTCTTGTATTTTTGTTTTTCCTCCATCAATTATAGCATCTACTTTGCCATCGAAATATGTTATGAAATCCTGAACATCAATTCCATCTTTACTACCTGATTCATTTGCGGAAGTTGCTGCTAATGGATATTTATAATTACCTAAGAGTGTTAAGGCGATATTATTATTTGGAATTCTAACTCCTATTGTTGGAAGAGATGCTGTTAAAATATTAGGAACATCTTCTTTCTTATCCATAACAATAGTTAATGCTCCAGGCATATATTTATCTATTAAATCTTCTTCTTTTTCACTTATATCTGCTACTAAAGCAATTTTTTCATAAGAATCTGTTAATACACTTATTGGTTTATAGCTTGGCCTATTTTTTAATTCAAATATTCTTTCAATTGCTTTTTCACTAAAGCAATTACAAGCTAGACCATATACTGTATCAGTCGGAAATATTATTACTCCATCATGATCTAAAATATCTATTATTTCTTCTAGTTCATCGTTATTGATTTCTTCTTCCCAATTATATAGTTTTGATTCTTTTGGTCCGGGAGAATATATCATTCCTTCTCCTAGATGAGCTTCTTTTCTAGTTTTAAATCCAAATTTATGATAGAAATCTTCTTTACCATAATCTGGTCCAACATATACTCTTATATCTGGGTAATTTTCTTTATACTCTTCAACTTTTTTTATTAATTTGTCCATTATGTGAGTACCTATTTTTTGATTTTGATATTCTGGTGAAACCATAATATCTTGAATATATAGAAACATAGTTTCATCTCCCACAATTCTTCCATAACCAACTATTTCTCCATAATCATAGGCAGATATTGAATAAATTGTTTTATCAAGAGCTAATTTTATAGATTCTTCTTTTCTTTTACCCCATCCTACTAAATCTGATAATTTATTAAATTCTTTAGCATTTTTAATGTTTTCTAGATATACTATCATATACTCACCTCTTTGTTTATTATACTATAAAAAAAGTAGACTTTTGTCTACTTTTATATAAATAGCGATATCAATATGAATGCTACTTCTAGTATTAAGGCAATAATATAACCTATCTTAGATAAAATATATGTATATATTGTTTTTTCCTTACCATCTACAATATATGACTTCATTTCTATGTATGGCACAGGACTTCTACGATACCATCCTTTAACTTTTACTTTTTTCCCTGCCATTTCTCCATTTTTGAATAAAGCAAATATTTTATTAATAATGAATAATGGTTGATTATAGTCTAAGAAGATTATTCCTGTATCATCTTTAATAACCATATCTTCATTAAAGATATAACCTGGATCTCCTCTACCTATTACTTCTCCTTCTACTTCACATGGTATAGCAGTTATTTCAGATACTTTTACTTCGCTTAATAAATCTCTTACATTACTTTGCTTATAATCATGATCTGGTCTTCTTCTATTAAATTTAATAAGTGAGAATAATGTAACTACTAACAATGTTATGGCAATTATAATCATTGATCCTTTAACAAATTCAAGTATCATAAATACTATAAAGAATCCAATACCGATAAGTGCAAAAATTGTTGGTAAAAAGTTTATTAATAATTCTATTAAGAAATCATCTACATATGATTCTGGTTTAACTAAATCAAATACTATATATGGTTCTTGATTAAATTCTTTACTTCTATCTGATATAGCTAATATTCTTTTTGAAATTAATGGGTGTGTTGATTTAAATTCAAACCAATATGCCCATAAATTCCATTTTTCCCATTTCATTGCTTGTTTAATATTTTCTTTAGATATTTCTCCATCATCATAACTTGTTACTACTAATGATTTTGATGTCTTTGAATCAAATATACCTAATGCATTAGTTCCTAATGCTTTATTCTTAGTTTCAGCTGTAGTTAATCCATAGCCTATTTTTACTAAAGCACTAGCTAGGGAATTAGGATTTCTTGTTGCTTCTATAGAGAAACTATCTGCATAGTATTCTCTTGTTCTTGATAACCATAAGATTACATAATTGGAAATAACATATAAAATATAAGCTATTAATCCAACTAATTGACCTCCACCTTTACTATTATCACTACGGTCTTTTACACAGATTTCATATATAGCATATAGTATTAATGGTACTAATTGAGCTACTGTCATGAATAACATATCATAATGTACTGCATGACCCAATTCGTGACCAACAACAGATTTTACTTCTTCTTCTGATAATAATTCAAATATACCTCTTGTTATTACAATTCTAGCATCATTTTTAGTATGACCATAAGTAAAAGCATTAGGTGCTCCATCATCTATATAACCTATACGAGGTGTCTTCATATTTTCTTTTTGACATACTTCATTAATAAAGTTTTTTAAATACTCTGGTATTTCATGATCAAATTTTGCTTTATAGAACCAGCGCATTGTAATATCTGTAATAAATGGTGATATTAAGAATTGTATTACTATTATTACAATACTTATAATTATTGCATATAATACAGGGAATCCTGTTAAAATAGCAGCTAAGATAATAATAGCAGATAACATTACATATAAACCACCTATAGTTGCTAATGATATTCCTAATAAATCTCTTTTCATTTTTCCTCCTATTTCTCTATTAGTGAATCACCACTAATTTCTACTGGTATTGGTAATTCCATCAAATTAAGTATTGTTGGAGCAATATCAGCTAGTTTTCCAGTTTGTTTTAAAGTCAATCCTTTTCTTGTTACCATAAATGGTACAGGATTAGTTGTATGTGTTGTACATGGCGTACCATCTTCATTCATCATAACATCACAGTTTCCATGATCTGCTGTTACTATTAAAGTACCACCAATCTCTTCAATTTTGTCATATAGTCTTTTTAAACATTTATCCATAAATTCTACTGCTGTTACAGCTGCTTCATATACTCCAGTATGTCCAACCATATCTCCGTTAGCGTAGTTTAAGATAACTAAATCTAGATAATCTTTATTTAATTCATTTAATAGATTATCAGTTATTTCTTCTGCACTCATTTCTGGTTTTAAATCATAAGTTGCTACTTTAGGAGATGGTATTAATATTTTCTTTTCATTTGGTAATTCTATATCTTTATCTCCATCAAAGAAATGAGTTACATGAACATATTTTTCTGTTTCAGCTATTCTTAATTGTGACATTCCTAAAGATGCTATATATTCTCCTAAACCATTATTTATTTCTTGATGTTCAAAAGCAGTTAATCCTTTTACTGTTTCAGTAATTGGCATCATAGAAACAAATTTAATATTATTATATGTTGTTGTTTCCATTGGTGATTCTGTTGGATTTGTTATAGCAGTAAACATTTCTCTTAATCTATCTGGTCGATAATTCCATACTATTATTCCATCGTTATCAGCAAGTTTTCCATCATTAATAATACTAGGAAGTATAAACTCATCTGTGATATCTCTACTATATTGATCATCAAATACTTCTTTTACTGTATTATAATGTTCCCCTATTCCATAGCAAATAGCGTCATAGGCGATCTTTAATCTATCATAGTTATTATCACGATCCATTGCATAGTATCTTCCAGATATTGTTGTAATTGTTCCTAAGGATGTTTCATTAATTTTATCTTCTAATTTTTTAATCCATTCTTGAGCAGTTTTAACTCCTGTATCTCTTCCATCTGTAAATAAGTGAAAATATACTTCTTTAATATTATTTTGCTTACACATATCCACTATTGCGAGTAAATGAGATGTATGAGAATGAATTCCTCCATCACTTATTAAGCCCATAATATGTAATTTAGAATTATTCTCCTTAACATGATTCATTACTTTAAGGATATTTTCATTTTTATAGAAATCTCCTGTTTCTATAGCTCTATTTATCATTTCAAGTGATTGATAACAAATTCTTCCAGCACCTATATTCATATGACCTACTTCACTTGTTCCCATTTGACCTTTAGGTAAACCAACTGGTTGCCCAGAAGCTTCTATAATTGTATGAGGATAGTTTTCTTTAATATAATCTAATGTTGGTGTTTCAGCATTATCAAATGCATTATATGGATTTTGGGGAGCAATTCCACAACCATCTAAAATGCATAATACCATTGTTTTCTTCATATCATCTCTCCTAACTATATATATTATATAATATTTTTAATCTTAAAAAAAGAATATCTTTATGATATTCTTATTTATCTATTTCGATTTTTGGAGTTTTATTATCTTTTGTATCTACAACATTACATTCAGATATTATTGTTGAGGATGCTAAACATAGTACTATTGAAACAACAAATCCTATAAATAATATTTTCATACACTTTTCTTTTTTTATTTCAGCAACAATAGCCATAACTATATATGCTATTAATACTATTCCAATTAAAACTATTAGTAATTTATAATTAACCATACTATTAATAAATACACAGTACTTTGATTTAAGAATACTGCCAGTTATTAAATCTTTACTCTTATCATAATTATTAGCAATTGTTGTAATAACTAAAGCATATCCATATATTAGAAAAGATAAGGCTACAAAGATATAATTAATTTTTAATATAATAGATTTTTTTTCTTCTTTTTTATCCATAGAAACTCCTTAGCATGCATTTTTCTTACAAATATTTGCACCTTCATTAATACATTCCCATAAACATTTAAATGAATTATAACTTTCTTCTTTCATTTCATCAGTTAATTCAGATGAAGGATCTTCTAATTTTTCACTAATTCCCTCTACCATTTTTTCTGCTTCACCTTTAACAACTACTACTACATTAGGAGCATAAATTCTCTTTTCTCCTACTTCTATTTTATTATCATCTTTATCTGTTAAAGTATAATCTGATAAAACATTACCCATCTTTTCAATTAATGAATTATATCCTTCAGTACCTTCTTTTGTTTTTTCAGGTTCTCCTTCATCATTTATTTGATAAGTATCTCTAATATCTAATACATCTACATAATATATTTTATCTATATTATTATCTTTTGCACTTCTAATTAGTTGTTCTATCATAGAACGACACCATGGACATTTAGCAAAACCAAAGTATACTACAAAAGTCTCTTTATCATCCATTAATTTAGCTATTTCATCTGAACTTGCATATATAAATGGATTATCTTCTGCTATTTCTATAGTACGGTGTTTACCACCATATCCATTATCTTGACCATTTAATGATTCATATTCTTCCTTAAATTGATATGCATCACTTGATTTATCAATTTTTGTACATGCTGTTAATGCTAGTACTAATACTACTATTAATAGTAAACTAAATATTTTTTTCATTTTCATCACCTAGTTCTATTATATATTAATTATTACAAAAAAACACTCAACTTTTGGTTGAATGTTACTTTTGCTTTTTTCTCATATATCTAGATACTAAAACTTCATTTTGGTGTAATAAAAATAATAATACCTATATTATTATTCATTCAAATATATTTTTTGGCATTTTTACAAATAATTTAGTATCTGTTATTATTCTTTTCGACATTTGGTTTTCGAGTGCTTCCACTCAGGGGGATTCTTTAGGGGGTTCTTATGAGGAGGTGATTTTATGAAGAATAAAGATTTTTATTTCTTTGTAATAATCATTTTGTTATTTATAGTAATCTTTGGATTATTATTTAAATAATAAAAAAGCACTTTAGTCTAAGACTCAAGTGCTACGTACAAACGGAAGCATTTGGATTACCAAATGTCCTAATTTATATATATCACATTATAATTGTTTATTCAATACTATTTACAATTATCATTTAATTTTATTGGTATTGTATATGTAATTGTTTTATTATCTTTATTTACTGCGTTTATTTCTAAGAATAGTGATGATGATGTTAAATTTTTACAAGCATGAGAGTAATTATCTACTTGAATATTTGTATCTTTTAGGAAGTTTTCTAATGTTATGTTTTCTTTTTGCTTGCAAGAACTAATTTTTGTTTTAGTATCTTTTTCTTTTTCATATAAATAGCAATCTATTGTTTTATATGATTCTATATCTTCTTTCCCACAAAATTCTATATTAGAAATATATATTGATGTTCTATCTTTATTGTATGCTGCACTACCAGTAATTTTAAAATCATTACATTTTGATGATATTGTTTTAAATTCAAAATCATCATTTTTATTAGTTATTAATATATAAATAATACCTATTAGTACCAATAGTATTATTAATCCAAAGATATATAGTTTACTATAGTCTTTTTTCTTTTTTACTTGTTTTTCACCATTTAATATTTCATCTATATTAATATTAAACTCTTCGCTTATTTGTTTCATAATACCTATATCTGGAACATTCTTACCATTTTCCCATTTAGATACTGCTTGATATGTTACTCCTAAGCGATCTGCGAGTTCTTTTTGGGTTAAATTATTTTCTAGACGTATTGATTTTATAAAATTGCCAATTTTATCTTGATTCATAATTACCTCCTATAAGTACCATAATTTCTTATTATCTTTTAATACTTCTTTTATTATTCCTCCTCCTAAGCATTCATCTCCATCATAAAAGACACATGCTTGTCCTGGAGTAACACTTTTTACACCTTGAGGATATTTTACTAATACTTCATTATTATCTAAATATTCTAGTTCTACTGGTATATCTTGTTGTCTATATCGAAATTTAGCGCTACATTTATTAAATATTTTATCAGTTAAAATATTTACTTGATTTAATATACATGATGTACTAATAAGATAATCTGTTGTTGTACCTATTGCTATGTATAAAATATTCTTTTTTAAATCTTTTCCAACAACATACATTTTATCTTCAGTACCACCTATATTTAGTCCTCTTCTTTGACCAATAGTATAATTAGAAAGACCTATATGTTTACCTATTACTTCATTTGTTTCAATATTAATTACATCTCCAGGTGTTTCATTAGTATTTTCTTTCATATATTTTCTAAATGTATCATTTATAAAACATACATCAAATGAATCTTTTTTATTTGCTATTAATAAATTATTCTTATCTGCTATTTCTCTTACCTTATCTTTTTCTAATCCTTCTAGTGGGAATATTATTTTAGATAATTTATCCTTAGGTATTTCACATAAAAAGTATGATTGGTCTTTTTCGATATTTTTACTTTTATATAATTTATTATCTTGTATTATGGCATAATGACCTGTTGCGATATAATCACAATTATATTTTTCCATGTTATCGAATAAGAATTTAAACTTACATATCTTATTACATGTTACACATGGATTAGGTGTTAATCCATTTTTATAATCATTCATGAATTTATCTACTACTAGTTCTTTGAACTCTTTGTGATAGTCTTCTACATGATGTTCTATATTTAGTTTTTTAGCTACTTTAATGGCATCAGAGGGATCAAAGTTTTCTATAAACTTAAATGTTACTCCTACTACTTCATAACCTTGTTTTTGTAGTAGAATTACAGCAACAGAAGAGTCTACTCCTCCACTCATTCCAACTAGTACTCTTTTCATGGATACACCTCCTTTTCTGGATATTATATCATAATTATTTATAATCCCATAATGATAATTTACCTTTAGCAGGTATTGGTTTTATTTTCTCTATATTTTCTAGTTTAAAAGCATATTCATTTTTTCCTTTATGATTGATTGCTCCTTGATATACTATTTCATCTTTTTCTTTTAATTCTTTCTTTAATATATTATCTACTAATAAACAATCCGTCATATTACATTTTGCTATTATTACACCTTTTGGATAATTTAAATTAAGATATTTGAATCTTTTCATTGCTTCTTTATCTATTCCTAATCCTGCATGTATATATAATTCTCCTCGATATAATGATTTCCAAGTACGGAACTCATATTCTTTATATCCTTCGGCGATTAGAGAAGCATATGGTTGTTTTACTGTTATTACTTTCATTACTTTTCCTTTACATCTTCATCTAATATTTCTATTTCTTCATGTGCCATACTATATCTTCTCATTTGATCCATTATTTTATTTTTTCTTTCAACAATATCATAAAATTTTCTGGTTTTTGGAGTATCTTTTTTATTCTTTATATCTTCAATTAATGCTAAATAACGAAATCCACCAAAATGTTCAAAGTGCTCATGAAATAGTTCATTTAAAGCATCAAAGTTTTCCTTACCTACTTTATTCCAAATTACTTCAATATTACCATTCTTTCTACTTTCTAATATTTCTTTTTTAAATTCATTATAAAAATCTTTAATAATATAGAAAGCACTTTCATAACATGTAGTATGTTTTGTTCTAACATTTTCTTCTGTATCAAATACATATTGTCCTTTTTTATGTAGTATTTCACAGATATCTTGAGCAATTAGTTCATTAACTATTTCATTCATCATTTCATAGTTTCTTCTTTCCCCTTCTGGGGCTAAAGTATCTATATCTTGATTAGCTACTTGACTAATCTCTCCATCTAATACATCCCATCCACAAATACCATGATATCTATTTCCATCAACTGATCTTAGGAATAGTTCAAACTGATGATTTAATTCATGAACAATATTATGATCTATCGTACCATCATTATTATTACAGTTAATCATTATGAATGAGAAAATATCATAACCATCTTTTGTTTTTACTACATTTGGACATACCATAGTTTTAGTTTGACTACCTGTGTATAAAGTTGCATCTATTGGATCATTTTTATCTAATACATCTAACTCATCTGCTTCTTTTCTCATTTCAATAAAAGCAGGTTGATTTTCATAATACTCTATATTATATTCATTTAATAATCTATTTCTTGATTCTATAAATCTTTTTACCCTTTCTTTTTTAGGCCATAGTTGTCTTGCTTCATTATCACGCAGTAATATTTCATATTCTTCATCTATACTATCTGCCTCTTTATGATGGTCTATACCACACATTCTAAAGTATTCAATTCTTTCTTTTTTTATTTGATTTCTTTTCCAGGTATTAGTCTCTGGATCAATTAATTTTTCTTCGGCTTCCTCAGAAAAAGAATCATAAGCATGATTAGATTCAACCCCATAACCAAATAATTTTCTTATTCTTCCTGTTAGTAAATAATCTTTATTTGAGCCTTTTTTTACTTCCTCAAAGGTTTTTATTTCATCTTCTGTTAATAAATCTAGATTATCCTCAATAAATAATAATAAATATTTTTTTCTTAGACTACTCCTTAGTATTTCATTTTGTTTTGCTTCTTCTTGATATTTATCATATTTTTGCATTCTACCAGTATAATTTTCTTTTAATTCATCAAATGTATGTGCTAATTCACATAATTTCATCATTTCTTCATTATCTAGATAATAACTAAAGGTATTTATTGTTATATTAGAATCTATTCTTTTAATTAAATCAAGTGAATTTTTAAAATATCTTTCTAGTGGTTCATCTACTTTAGATAAGTCCATATAGTTTTCTAGTTCTTTTCTTATTAATTTATTTAAATTATTATACTTCTCTGGTATTTTCTTTGTTCTTACTATTACTTCAAATTCTTCTCTTGTAAGATCGGGGATATACTTACTAATATTTTTATATGATTCCTCTATATATTCTTTTTCTCTTTCTTCTGGTCCCATTTCATATAATCTTAAGAACTCTTTAAAATCATATATTGGCATCGATTTTTCTAAATTAAAGCTATTTCTTAATGTTAAATCTTCATAAGTTATATCTTTAAAATCTAATTCTTTTACTTTATTATGCATTATTTCTTCTGATATTAATTCAGATATTCTTCTTAGATATGTTTCAGTAGTTGATGGTTCTCTGTAGGCAAAAAATATTGCTTTAGAGAATTTTTCTTCTATTTCTTTTCTATATTCTTCTCCATAGAATTCTACAAAAGCTTCTATAAATACATTTAAATTATTTCTAAGGTGATTTTTACAATCTAATAGTCTTTCATATACTTCAATCATTTAAATCACCTAACAATTCTTTTAAATATTCATAGTTATGAGGATATAATCCTTTTCCATGAAATGTTTCTTTACCCTCATCTGTTGTTACTATAATAGTAAATTCCTCACTATCAATATTTTCATCATAGCCATATTCATTTTTCCATAGAGCAATGGTTACTGCTACTTCATCTAAAAAATCTTCATCTACTTCATATTTTATATTATTTAGATAGCATATATTTTTAGGATATACTATTATGGCATTCATTATTTCATTAATACCCATTTCTATCATTATTTCTATAGTTTGTATCATACTACCACCTATTATCATTATAACATGATATAATAAATAATTGTAATTAATGATTTGATAAGTTATAATTCTATATATAGAAAGAGGTGTATATAATGAAGTTTTTTGTTACTACTAAGAAGAGGCCCTCTTTAAAACAAGTATTATTTTCCTTACTTCTACTTGTTTTAGCAATAATATGGTTTATTATACTTGATAAAATACATTATAATTGTCCATGGCTATATTTATTTCATGTATATTGTCCAGGTTGTGGTGGTATGAGAATGATACTATCAATACTACATTTAGATTTTTATCAAGCTTTTAGATATAATCCTTTTTTATTTATATTATTAATAATAGGATTAATATATTTAATAATAATGTTAATAATATATAAAAAGAAGAAAGTATTTATACTTCCTTCAAAAAACACATGGATTATTATACTAATTCTTCTTATTATATTTGCATTGCTTAGAAATGCTGATGCTTTTATTTATTTGATACCTACAGAAGTTTAACTTCTGTTTTTATTTGTATCTAATATCTAAATCAACATGTCCTTTAATACCATCTACTTTGCCATCATCACATAATTGCCATACTTTATAACTACCTTTATAATTTGTTTCTTTTGTATAGTGCGCTAGCCAAACATCTTTTTTACCTGACCAAATTGTTTCTAAATAACTTTTTGATGAATATAGCATTCCATTATATCCTTTTTTCTCCAGAATATTATTGAATGCTTCTGATATTTCATTTAATTCATGAAAGCTTAAATCATATGATTGAAAATCACTCCAATTTTCCCAGTCAAATACTATTTCTAAATCTATTTTATATTTTTTTATTTGTTTTACTATCCATTTTGCTTCATTTTCAGCATCTTTAACACTATTAGCATTTGAATAATAATATACTCCTACTGGTATTCCCACTTCATTAAATCCTTTAATATTTCTTTCAAAATACTCATCTAATTCATATTCTTTTCCAATTCCCTTACCTCTTCCTATTCTAATATAGGCAAATTCTACTCCTGCCTCTTTTGCTTTTTTATAATTTATTTCTCCTTGCCAATGAGAAACATCTATACCTATCATAGTATTCTTACTCTTATATGTTTCTTTTATTTCATTAAAATCTGTATATTTTGATGATGTCCCTCCTCCAGCAGATTTAGGTCTATTCTTTACTGTTAAAGTAAATCTATTAGCTGCTTTATTACCTGACTGGTCTTTACCAATAAATAGTAATTCATATTCTCCAGGAGTTTTAGTATCATATTCTCCTTCTATTATACATTTAGGATTAGGATCATAGTTATCTCCACAGAATAATGATTTAGCAAGATCTCCTTCAAAATCAGTATAAATAGTTTTATTCTTCAAATAAAATATCATTGGAGGAGTATCATCTACAACTTCTATTTCTACTTCATATGATACGGGATATCCTTCATCAGTAGTGTATTTAAACTCTACAGTTTGTTTTCCCACTTTAGATGTATCTATTTTAGGGTTTGTTGTTAAAGTACCATTAATATTTTTAATTAGTTTTTTTATGTGTATATCTTCATAAACAAATACTTCATCTTTTACTAACTCTACTATCTTCTTTGCATGTGCTACTTTATAATTCCAAATAGCTTTTTTTATACCAAAAAATGATAATATTAATAGTATCATTACTATAATTATGATTATTATTTTCTTCTTCATGTAATCACCAAAATCATTATAATACAAAAAGAAGAACTATTCTAGTTCTTCTAATGCTTTTGCTAATTGATCTGGGCAAGATGTTCCTCTACCATTGCAGTTAATTCCTTTTAATTTATTTTTAACTGTTTCTATATCTTGTCCTTCTACTAAAGCTGCTATTCCTTTTAGATTGCCATTACATCCTCCAATAACAACTAAGTTTTTTATTTTACCAGCTTCAATATCAAAATCTATTTGTCTTGAACATACACCTTTTGGTTCATAAGTATAATGTTTCATTATTACTCCTTAACTGTACTTACAAAACTAAGATTTTTATCAAATTTCCATAATAATTTTGTTGTAGTATTTTCATCTGGTGATGTTACTGTTAATTCTTGATGAACATAATAATAGTCTTTATCAGTATCATATGATATTATTTTTTCTTCATATTTTGCAGCTGTAGCTCCACCACATCTGTGGAAATAATATAATATACCAGCTTCATTATCTATTGCCATTGGAGCAGGACAACTTCCCCAATCAAATGAATCTTCAAACTTAGTAGTAAATTCTTCGTTGAATAATTCTTTGTATGTACTTTTAAAAGTAGCTACACTTAAAGTATCAACAACTTCATTATGTTCATAATCTGGTTTTAAACCACTTACCTTGTTTGCTATTTCTTCTGTTGCAGTAACATCCTGAGTTACTTTTTTATCTGCATAAACAGCTATATTTGTCATTTTATATTTAATTTCATTAGGTAATGTTGTGGTTCCTCCTACAAAATGATCTCTTGTTCCACCTAATAATGAATTATAACTTGTTGCAACATTAATAAATTTTTCTAATTTTGCTTTATTTGTATCTGTTAATTTTATTTTTGCATTATCTGTTTTGCCATTTTGTTCTTCTGTTGAATCAATAATATTTTTATTTACTTCATTAAAAATATTAGATGCTCCTAATGCATAACCTAATCCAAAAAATGCTATTAGTAATATAATCATTACTATTGTAAGCCACCAAACACGCCCTGCTGATCTTTTTTCAACCTTTTCCTCTATTTTTGCTTCTTTTTCTTCTTTTTCCATTTTTCCTCCTATTATTTCTTTATTTTATGAATTATTTTCATTAATTTATAATGCCATGTAATTGGTAATTCATATTCTCCTATTAATTCCTCTACATAGCCATTGAAGCCTCTTTTAAATTCATATATTCCATAATCTTTTGGATGTTCATTTATATTTGCTGGAATACCATAGAAATTATGTTTTTTAAAACCATTCTTTATTCCATATTTAATTAATTCCCATTGGATTAAATACTGTGAATTAAACTTCATATACTCTTCATAATTTCCACTAGATAGATATATTACTTCTGGTTTTATTAACATAAACATTGATCCTGATAAAGTAATTACTTCTTTACCAGTATTTTTCATTATTTCTTCCGATTCTGCTATTCGTTTATCAAATGAAGCAATTTCATTAGCAAGATTTTTCTTTGCACCATCATTATATTTAGCATCAGTAAGACTATCTATTTTAGCTTGTTTTTCTTTTTGTTCTTTTTTCAGTCCTTCTACATAATTCTTTAAATTAATTTCAGTGATAAAATATTTAACTTCATCTTTATCATGGAATAGATTATACATCTCTTGGAAATACTCTAAGTTTCTTACTTTAAAACCTTTTCTTTCTCCTGTTTCTACCATGATATTTTGAAATCTATTTAATTCATCATATGATATTTCATTTACTGTTATACCGAACTTTTCTGTTTTCTTTATTTGATTTCTAGTATTTGGTTTCATTTCTTTTAGAATTTGTTCTTCTGTTTTACCTTCTAAGTCTAGTGAAAACATCCAAATTACTTGTTCTGTATCATCTATTGATACTTTTTTAAATCCTAAAGACTTTAAATGTTCAACAACACCTCTATTATCTATTCCATCTTCTACTATGTTTCCATCTAAATCTCTTTGTCTATAAATTAAATATGGATCTACTCTAAAAATATAACCATTCTTCTCCTTAATATACTTCTTTAATTCATTAGTAAAGTATGTTACTAATTCAGTATTATTGAAATCTAATAGATAACCTCTAGGAGAATAGAATTCATATTTATTAAAATGTCTCTTATGGGATAGTAACATTGTTGCTGCTATTAATTTTTTATTTTCTTTAACTCCTACATAATAAGTAGTCCAATTTTGTTTTTCTCTTAGTTTTGATATTTCAGGAGCAGATAAGAATGTCTTTAATGGATGATTCTCCCAAAATGATCTATATTCTTTTTCGGTAATCTCTTGAAATTTCATTGTCGGTACACCTCAATTATTATTATAACATAAAAACTACTGAATTATCAGTAGTTTATTCTTTCTTTTTCTTTTGTTTTTGTCTTTCAAACATGAATCTTGCTCTATCTATTCCTTCATCTAATGTATTATCTACTTTATCTACTATTTTATCTTTATTAAATAAAGTTGCAATTAATAAAGCAAATACTATTAATAGTAATAATAATGAAGCAAATAATAATACACTAAAATGATTTTCTTTACTTCTTGTTGTATCTAGATAACTATTAGTAAGATATGTTTCATAATTATCTTCTGTTATTTTCACTTCATTTTCTGCTGGTACAAAATTAGATATATTTTTAATAGCTAATTTCTTTAAATCATCATTTACTATTACTGGATATCCATATACTTTTTTAGGTTTTGGTTCTATATCTGCTCTTTCATATGAATAGTCTATTATCTTTTTATAATCATCATATTTATCTTCATCTATAGCAATTAAATATGTATGCCATTGTCCTGTATCTTCTTTTTCTATAACAAAATGTATTCCTATATTTTCTTTTTCATAGTAGGCAAACTTTTCTGACATTCTACAAATAGTAATATATGTATAATCTTCTACATTTTCTACATCAGACCATGATACTATATTATTCTTTTCTTCAAAGATACGATAAGAACACACAAAAAGAATAGTAATAACTATTAAGTATACTAAACACATTATCATTTTAATTGCTAAACGACTTTCATTTATTCTTTTTCTTCTTTTCATATTATCTAGCTTCTTCTCTTTGTTTATTCATCAAATAATATATTTGCTGATTCTTTTGGTACTTGCATTTTCATGTTTTTTTCTACACGAAAGACAAATCTATTAGTATCTATTTTATATTCTTCTCCATCTATACACCATGAAGTTTTTGGTTTATCTAGAAACTCTATTTCAAAATTGTTTGTTTGATAATAAGTAACATCTGGTATATCTTTTACATCCATTGTACTTACTAATACTAGCAAACGTAACATTTCTGTTTTGTTTTTTACGTTTGCTAATGCTACTTCAAACATATTATCATCTAATTTAACATCATAATAAACATCTGGTTGCCCTGCTACACGTGAAGAATTTGTAATAAAGATAAATGAATATCTTCCTACATGTTCTTCATTATCTACTTTATATTTAATGTCATATTGATGTATTTTATTTCTTAATTGTTTCATTCCATATAAAATATATGCTATTTTACCATATCTTTTCTTTAGACTTCTAGGAGTTGCATATGCCATATCTATATAATCTCCTAAACATGCTACATATACAAATGGTGAATCATTTATATAGCAAATATCTACTTTTTTTGCTTTTCCTTTTAGGATTAATTCTAAGTTTTCATATACACTTCTATTTAGTCCATACATATTACCTACATCATTTGTACTTCCTAAGGGAAGAGGTGCGATAGTTAGTGGCTTTTCTCTTTGAAGATTTCCTGATACTATTTCATTTAAAGTACCATCTCCACCACCACTAATTACTAAATCTGTACTTTTATCTATTCCTTGAATTATTTTTTCGGCATCTCCTCTTGCTTTAGTAAGTATTATATCTGTATCATAGCCATATTTTCTCAGAATATCATAAAAGTTTTGATAAGACGTAATTTTGTGTTTTTTTCCACTTTCTGGATTAAGGATGATTACACATTTTTTCACGCTCATCATCTCCCTTTTCATGTCTTATTTTACTAAAAAAGAAGAAAAATGTCTATTATTTTTCTTCTAAACTATATATTGCATATCCTCCTGTTCTATCATCAGGATCCATGCATTGTTCTCGCCAAATTAAGTCAACATCAGTCCACTCATTATTACTATTTGTTAAAGGATCGTGAACAAAAGTTTCTTCTGTTTCTTCATTATAATCATACATTATTATTACATGATTATATGTTGGTTTAGCAAACTTACCGTTTTGCATTGAGGCATATACTATTTTACCTTGTTTTAAGGCATCAATTAATTCTTTTTTTGAGCTAATACCAGATACTTTTACATCATAGTATTCTGAGGCATATATTATACCCATACCACTTGTTCCTTTTAATCTTTTATTAAACTGATCGGTATTTTTATATAAATAGCTTCCTACTTCTGGTGGAAGTATTTCTCTTTGCAATATAGAAGTAAAGGCCATCGCCATTCCTGTTGGAGCACATCCTGTCATTCCAAACAATCCTATTCCAAACTTCTGTTTATTCCATCTTGCATCTTTTTGCATATAATATACTGGTTTATACTGTTTTTTTATTACTTCGAATGTTTCTTCATCAATATAAACAGTATAGTATTCTTTTTCTACTGTCTTATATTGTTTATCATATGTTTCATCATCAAAGTAATACTTTTTCCCATCTATTTCTATTATTCCTGATTTAAAAAATTTGTAATCCAAATAGTATTCTTTATTATCTATTACTGTTAAACCATTACCTGTTAATAATGAACCATCTTCTTGCTCATACCATGCTCCTTCATGATTTTTTATAAAACCTTTTAAAGTATAACCATAAGTTCTACTAAAGAAGTATGTTTTTCCATCGATATCAATAAATCCTGTTTGTAGCATACCATTTTCATCAAAATAATAGTTTTTTCCATCT